>CAIOTH010000065.1 GCA_903861145.1 uncultured Bacteroidota bacterium
GGCGCTATTGCCAATTCAATTCTGCCATTCGAGCCTGCAGGATATCCAACATTAGCAGTACTGCCTTGTGCAGCCCAGGTAGTTCCCCCGTTATTAGAATAGATGACCGCATTCGTTCCCACATTACTGCCAATGGCAGCAAAAATATTTTTTCCGTCTTTCGACCATTTTATGTCGTCAACCAACTGCGTTTTATATGCAACCAGCGTATTAGGCAATGCTACCGACGCCCATGTAGCACCTGCATCGTTAGACTGATACATACCCGACATAGTGCCGGCAATAATTTGATTAGGATTGGTTTGATTAACCGCAATACGATTTACCAGATACCATGGCGAATTGCCGCTTTGTGGGTCATACAACACACCGTTAAATACTGTAGGGGTTACTAAAACAGGACTATCAATTGCGTTTAACTTAAAAACACCATTGCCAAAAGCACCCGAATTATACGAAGTACCACTAGGTTGCGATAAACCTTCGCCGGTTCCAACATATATAGAGTAATCAGGGGCAGGAGCCTGGGCAATACATGAAATAGCAAGCCATTGGTTCCATGCCGTTAATCGGTTCCAGGTAACTGCACCATCCGTAGATTTCCACATGCCTCCGCCAACGCCGCCTGCATAAATGGTATTATTTGTTGTATCACGCTTATCAATCAAAATGGCCCTGGTTCTTCCACCAACATTGTCTGGTCCAAGTTCCTGCCATTGTAATCCCAAACCATTTGAGCGGCTTAGCGAGTGTATATTATCAGCCTGTTGCAACGCATTCGAAACATAACCAGGATAAAAGTTGCCATTCTCATCCTTCAAACGGTCAAACCTCCATTGCGCAGCATATGCAGCTGTTTGCGCCTTTGTCAAGTGCGCTTCCGAATTTCCCTTTTCGGTTTCAAGGGCAAATCTTCCCAACGTAGGGTCAGCCTGCCTCGATAACATTAAAGCTGAACTCCCTGCAAAAAGAATAACTATTAAAGAAAGTAAACCTCTATTTTTCATGATAATGACTTATTATGGTAACAATTGGATAGCAAATATAGCCCTAAATCTCTAAAACCCACACCAGTGGATTGGCGCTTTTTGCATTTAACAGCATTTGTTGTGTCCTAAGCAACAAACAAAAACGCCTGCCGGTAACGGGCAGGCGTTAAAAGTTAATTACCAGTCTGCTTCTACTTGGTTACAACAAATAGCTTGCTTAAAGTGCGGGTATCAGCCACAGTTGCCGCAAGTACATAAGTTCCACTGCTTAAGTCCGAGGCATCAAGGTCGTAAAGATTTTGCCCTGCAGGCGCATTGTGGTAAGTCATTTCGTGATGCAATTTACCGGTCATATCAAATACACGCAAAGTCACATTAGCACTGTTATCTAAATTGAGCGAAATCTTTGCCGCGTTCTTCACCGGGTTAGGGAACACACTTAGGCCGGTAATGGCATTGGGTTTAACATTGTTAACCGCTGTTCCAACATCTGTTTGGCAAGTGCCATTTGTAAGTGTTGTCGACCTCCACATACCTCTTCCATGCGAACCTACATATAAAACTTTGCACCCATCTTCATACAGGTTCCGTTCAATAACCTTGTATACCGGCACCCTTTCAAAATTACCGTTATCCTCATGCCATTTACTTCCGTCCCATGTCCAAATACCAAATTCAGTCCCAATAATAAAGGTATGCGAGTCATGAATAACTACCGAATAAACCGGCATGTTCGGCAAACCTGCAGTATCTGCCACCCAGGTTAATCCTCCGTCATGCGATTCATAAACGTGTGGTTGTGTTGCTGAGCTCGAAAATCCGGCAACAGTACAAACCACGTGGTTGTTGTCAGCAGGGTCAACATCAATACCCTCAATGCGCCTGTTAGGCGCCACTGATACTTTTTGAATATCTGCGGATGCAGCCGGATAAAGAACACCAACCGATGTTCCCGCCGGGTAATGGCAGGTATCAGCGTGCATATTCAAATTCGAAAATCTGTATACGTATCCCTGATCCGTGCATAAATAAAGGTTATTGGCATCGGGGGTTGAGGCAAACCATTCGGCATTACCGCTAATGCTTGTGGTTAACTTAAACCACCTTGGAATAATGGCAATATTTAACGCATCCGAGGTTAAAAACACGCCGCAAAAAGTCGACATAAAAAGCCTTGAGCGTATTGGATCATCAACCAGCTCCGTACTATCCCAAGCAACATTTTGGGCTAAGGTAGCGCTATACTGGTATTTTCCCGTTAAGCTGGTAACCTGCACTACCTCACCGGCCGAGTAGGCTCTGTCAGTAGCAACAAACGGCGCCTTTAATACACCCCCAACTGCATTTTTGGTTTCGCCCAGGGCATAAGGTGTGCAGAATTGGGCATCGCCCGAAACTGCGTTTCCACCGCATACGCTTGCACCACCCTGGCCTGATGGGTCAACTTTTACATCAAAAAAACCACCGAAAGTAGCAGCGTGATCCGACGAACGATACAAAGCGGCATAATAAATTGCGCCGTAATAAAAATTAGGGTTAATCTGCGAAACTGCGTTCTCAAAACCGTCTCCGCCTAATACCTGGCTACCAGCACCAAACGAGCTTCCGTAATAATTAACATAGTTGGTTCCGTTATCCTGGGTCCCACCAATTACGGTACCATCAAGGCCGGCACCAATGCCATAGTTTTGGGTTACATTATAACCCCTGTTTCTCACAGTATAAGTAGGATTAGGGAAGGCCGCCAACGCATCAACCGATTTAAAAATCCCGCCATCACAGCCTACAAACATCAAATCAGGGTTATTATCTGCTATAACAATAGTATGCTTATCAGGATGCATGTAATAAGGATTCGACTCATTAGAATATCCATAATCAGCCGGTTTTACACCCGAGATGGACGACCCGGTATAAAAGTTAACGCCACCCATGTAGAATTTGTCCGGATCGGTAGGCGAAATTGCCAGTGCCATATCATAATCACCCTGGCCCCCACCGCCGGTGGCGCCTTCTTCAAATAATAAAAACAGTGGGCCGCCAACCGCAACCGATGTCCACGTATGCCCGGCGTCTGAAGATTTGTAAATACCTTTCGTTCCTCCG
The DNA here is from genome assembly GCA_903861145.1 of uncultured Bacteroidota bacterium. GTDB lineage: Bacteria > Bacteroidota > Bacteroidia > Chitinophagales > LD1 > Bog-950. Next base: position 3,096 of record CAIOTH010000065.1, read on the forward strand.
GTATTGGTAGCCATTAAAGCGTACACGATGCTTGAGTTGGAAGGCGCAATAGCCAATTCAGTTCTTGATGACGCACCGGTAGGGTAGCCAACGTTTGTGCTACCTTCCTGGGCCCATGTTGTACCTCCGTTATTCGAGTAAATAACCGTTCCTCCAAATGCAACAAAAATATTGTTTCCGTCATTCGACCACTTAACGTCGTTAGCCATAGTATTGTTAAGCGAAAGTAAGGTGCCGGCCAAAGGAACTTTCGTCCAGGTAGAACCCGAATTGTTGGACCGGTATATTCCCACCATAGTACCAGCTATAATTTGAGCCGGATTTGTAGGGTTAACTGCAATGCGGTTAACTTCAAACCAAGGCAAGCTGCTATTCGGGTTAAAGAAATTACCCTGCATTACATCCGGTGTAATTAATACCGGGCTATCAACCGCATTGATTTTAAAAATTCCATTACCATATCTAAAAGAGCCAAAAGAAGTCCCCTGAGAGTAAGACCCATCAAGGCCAACTCCGGTACCAACGTAAATTGAGTAATCAGGAGCCGGAGCTTGCGTTATACAAGCAATTCCCACCCAATTATCAAAACCGGATAGCCTCGTCCAGGTAACAGCCCCATCAGTCGATTTCCACATGCCGCCGCTAACTCCGCCGGCATATATAGTGTTGTTGGTTGTATCGCGCTTGTCAATCAAAATAGCGCGCGTCCTTCCTCCCACGTTATCCGGGCCAAGCTCCTGCCACTGCAAACCCAATCCATTTCCACGGCTCAACGAACGGTTATTATCAGCCTGATGTAACGCATTAACCACATAAGATGGATAGTAGTTGCCATTTTCATCCTTCAACCTGTCAAAACGCCATTGTGCCGCATCCCTATAGCTCTGGGCTCTTGAATGAGTAGCATCACCATTATTTTGGGTTGCCTCCAGGCTAAATGTCCCCAGTGTTGGGTCGGCCTTTCTTAATAACAACATTGCCGAACTGCCGGCAAAAAGTATAAACGCGGTTACGAGTAAAACTTGGTTCTTCATTTTATAATTTAAATTATTGAACACTCTTTATTATCAAACAAATATAGGTTTAAAAGATTCTAAATTAGCGCAGGCCGTGTCATAGTATTGTCACAATTTTACCAACACTAAAAGGTTCAAACAAACGTATTTAAATCCATTTTTCAAATCTGGCCAGCAGTTTTTGGAATAAAAAGCCTATTTCCAACCTTGGCTCGGCCAGGACGCCAGTATAGTTTTGCCCCCGTTTAAGGTAATATTTATGAAAAGTTGACTGCTTCAAGCCCCATTTGTTAAAAAACTGCTTGCGCCCATCATTCTTAATAATGCGCCCTGTTGACTTCGAAATAAAGTGGTACACCCTACTAATACCAACTCCTTTAAACGTTCTACACCCAGCCGCCCACATTTTCATGGCAAAATCATCATCGCTACCCATGCCCGGCGAAAACTCTTCACTATATCCTCCAACCTCAATCCACCACTTTTTATGCACAACCGAAGGTGGCCATGTTGAACCACTCCAATCGGCTTTGTTAAACAAGGCATAATCCTTCAATAATTGCTCCTTTTTAAAGCCTTCCACGGTCCTTCCGTAGTCTCCTACCATAACACATTTATTCCCCGTATCGTACGGCTCAATCATAGTGCCCGAAAGCATAAAACAATCGGTTTTCAACTTCGCTATTTCATTGGCCAACGTTGTATCCCATCCCGGCAAAACAAACATATCGTCATTCATAAATACGATGTAATCAAACCTGGCAAGTTTCGATGCCATGTTAAGGGCCACACAAACCCCGGCATTGATTTCAGTATGAGTATAATCTAACCCTTGCTGCTTAACCCATTCAAGAGTGCCATCAATGCCTTCGTTAACATGCACAATAATCTGGGCTTCAACAACAGTATATGCCTTGATACTTTCAACACATAATTGCAAAAAGGCTTTATTGTTCCACGAAGGAATAAGTATTGAAAACATTTTACTTTTTAACTATGAACCTGTGCAACAAGTAAGGCGCTATATTACGTCTTAACATTAAGTTTTCTATTTTAGAACCGAAATTAAAAGATTCAGCCGAATGAAATTCACTAAAACCTCTTGCGCTGCGTGTTTGCTCGTGCTGCTTATTTTCTTTGCCGGCTCGTGTAGAAAAAATCAAAATGGTGGCTGGACCACACAATTACTTGTTCCCATTGCAACTACCAATCTTTCACTTCAAAATCTTGTAACCGATTCGACTATTAGAATGAATAAAGACAGCTCCCTAACGCTGGCATACCAATCAACCTTGTACCAATTCACGCTTGCCGATAAAATAGTTCAAATACCCGATACTTCTATCGGCCAGAAATTCAACGTCGATAGTCTTACCCTTCCTAATATCAGGCTCAACTTTATTACCTCGTTGGGTACAATGGCCCATCAAATTGGAGGTGTTATTGGCCAGTACATTGTTTCTTTGGATAGTACAGTTAATACCGTTCCGGGATTTACCATCCCAACTGCATTTCAGTATTCGTTCGACGCTTCTAACTGGTTTGATAGTGCAAGGCTAACTTCAGGGCAGGCGCAAATTTGGGCCATAAACAACTTACCGGTTGCCATTGCGGCAGGTACCAAGTGCATACTAACCGATAGTGTAACACATGATACCCTACAGGTAAAATATTTCCCCGAAATACCTGCCAACGATTCTGAGTATGTTTCGTTTAATCTTAACCCCGGACTTATAACCAGCCACTTATTATTTACCATTAGTAACCTAACTACCGAGGCCAGTAACGGGCCGGTTTTTGTTGATACTGCCGATAAAATAACCCTGCGTATTTTCATTGGGTTCCTACACGTGTCTGAGGCCTGGGCCAAATTCCCCGGCCAAACCGTAACCGACCAAACAAACGATGTAACCGTTAACATTGGCGATAGAAAGTTTACTTATGTTGATGCCCGCTCAGGTTTTTTACACATTCAAATTACCAACGCGGTACCTCAGCCTTTGTATCTGCAATACACCATGGTTGGGGCATACAATAAACTAGGCAAACCACTAACCGAATATACAACGGTAGGCCAGGCAACCAACGCCGGCCCGGCCGTTATTGACACCACCATTGATATAACAGGCTACTCAATCAACCTTACCGGTAAAAATGGTTCAGGCTTTAATACTTATACGCAGCGGGTAATTTGTCACCTGGACTCAACAGGCCAAACCCAACACATTACGCTTCAGGATTCTCTTAACGTTAGATACGAATTAATCAATATAAAGCCAAACTATCTTAAGGGTTATATAGGCAGAGACACCATAACAAACATCGATAGCTCCGCCTTTAATTTTCTAAGTATTTTCAAGAGCGGGAGCATCAATTTGCAAAGCGTGAACATGAATTTTAGTGTTGAAAATGCAATCGGCGTCGACGGTCAGGTTAAAATAAACAGCCTTAAGGCATTTAGCCCTAATAATGGTAGCGTAGCGCTTAACAGCAATTTATTAGGTCAACCATTATCTATTAAACGCGCCACCGATTTCCCTCTAACACCTGCGGTAAGCAATTTCGTACTGAACAACGGCAATTCTAACATTAAAGATTTGCTTGGCATTTTGCCTAACAAGCTTAGCTACAACGTATCAGTGCAAACCAACATTCACGGCAATAACCAGCAGTATCGCGATTTTGCCTACCTGCAAAGCGGTATAAAAATCAATTTAAATGCCGAGGTTCCTCTTTCACTTATAGCCAATAACCTGGTACTGAAAGATACAATCGGGTTTAACCTGGCCAACACCAATACCAACGTAAATGGAATAAGCGATGGCATTATTAATATTATAGCCGAAAATAAATATCCCATCCAGTCGGTGCTAACCATCATTGTTTACGATGCCAACTGGAACCCGCTCGATACACTTGCACTTAATAAAATGATTTCAGCAGCCAATACGGACGCTACCTGTAGGGCATTTCAACCTGCACAATCGGTAATTCAAGAGTACGTGGACAATGCACGTATGACCAGGTTAAAGCAAGGAGTAAACGCAATAATAACAGCCGATTTCTCTACAACTGCTCACAACACTTCATGCAATGGTCAGTACTTTAAAATTTATAGCGATTATACCATTGGCATAACCTTATCGGCCAAGTTTAACTATAAGGTAAATACCAAATTTTGATTGAGCGAAACAAGCATAATTATACATGAAGAAGACTTTACTGGCTTTTACAATTATCTTCAGCTACATAGTACACCTTTCTGCACAAGATACCACTGCTATTAAAAATATTACTGATTCGTTGCAGGCTATTGCACATAAGCACAAACCGTTTATTGCAAAAGATTACCTGTTGTATAATTATACAGCGCAGGGCATTAATAATGTTTTCAACCAGCAGTTTAGGGGTGATGCCGATAATAGAGTAATTGTTGATGGTAACTATTATTCCAATTCGGTAGGTGTACCGGCAAACCTGGGATACAATTTGCTTTTTAATCTACCAATAACTACAGCGCTGTTAGATAGGGCCGATAAGCACTTGGGTAAGGATCTGAAGTTTGAAGAAAATCTAAGCACCGGTTTAACGTATGAACATTATTTTAAAAAGGCCGATTTGACCTTAGTAGTGGGCTACAATTACCGGCAAATGTTAAACCTGAATGGCCCCAAGCAAGCATTTGAAACCATTTTTTACGGCAACTCGCGCTTTGAGGGCGACACTGCAAACCTAAGCAACATTCACTTCGATTATTACAATTACAATCAATACTCCCTCGGTATTATTAAAAGGATTGATTACGGCACCTACCAAATGCAGGTAGGGCTGGTGGGGTCCTTTCTACAGGTAATTAACAATGTAGATATCTCAACCGGAAATACCTCAATTTACACGGCTCCCTATGGCGAATATGTAGATCTTGATTATAACCTTACCTTCAACCAGGCTACCAGCGGTGCCTCCAAATTTTCCTCTTTAAATGGTGTAGGTGCATCAGGAGATTTTAATCTTTCATTTTCTAACAGGAATAAATGGAAGGTCAGTTTCGATTTAAAAGATATTGGCATCATGACCTTTCGCAAAACCGAGGTAAATTACTCGGGTGTGAATAATGTGCACTTTCAGGGCATAGTAATACCGAACCTGCTCAACTTTACCAGCCAAACATTTGATACGCTTAATTTAGATAGCGCTGTTTTTTCCAAGCTGCCGTCTAAAACAAATAATCAGTACTCTCTCTTTTTACCATTTACCGCTAACCTCGCTTTTTCAAAACCATTGTTGAACGATAGGATGGTTTTAACGGTTGGGATTCAATATCGTTTTCTACCTAAATATTATGCCTACGGATACATTAAGGCGAACTACTTTTTGCAACCCGATATGGTTATTTCGGCCAGTGCCGGTGCCGGTGGTTACAGTTTATTCGATTTAGGTTTTGAGTTTGCCAAAAGCTGGAAATATTTTGATTTGGCAGTAGGCACCTCTAATTTGATAGGGTTAGTTGCCCCAAGCGTATATTCCGGTAGTGGCCTTTATCTCAAACTGGGAACAACATTTTAATTGTCTAATCAATCTGTCGACATATTAATTATTGGCGCGGGTCCTGCGGGTGCCAGCGCGGCGCTTTTTCTTGCCAAACATGGCATCAGTTCAACCATCGTAGATAAACACTCCTTTCCGCGAGATAAAGTTTGCGGCGATGCTTTAAGCGGTAAGGTAGTTGAAGTTTTAAAAAAGCTGGATAAGGAATTGGTTACTGAAATTGCCGCTAACGATAAACTACTTGGCTCATGGGGAGTAACTTTTGTGGCGCCCAATGGAAAATCGTTAAGGGTTCCGTTTAGCGTAAAAAAAGAAAAGAAAACAGCCCCAGGTTTCATAGCCAAACGCATTGATTTTGATAATTGGTTGGTCCAGAAAATTCGAGATAACAAGGGAATAGAGCTACTTGAGGGAACCGAGATTAGGCAATATACCCGGGTTGATGGCGCAATACAATGCCAAACAAAAGAGGGCAAAACAATTACGGCTAAACTAGTAATAGCCGCCGATGGGGCCTATTCTACCTTTACAAAAGATGTGGCCAAAATAAAAGTTGAGCCCGAGCACAATTGCTTTGGTCTGAGGGCTTATTACAAAAACGTAAGTGGGTTAGACTCTGAAAATTTTATTGAATTGCATTTCCTAAAAGAAATGTTGCCGGGCTATTTCTGGATTTTCCCCTTACCCGGTGGATATGCAAACGTAGGGGTTGGAATGCGGGCAGATAAAGTAAGTGACCAAAAAATTAACCTCAAAAAGGCGTTCGAATCGGTTTTAGAAAATAATCCTGCCATAAGTGCTCGATTTAAGAACGCCGAAAAAATTGGAGAAGTTAAGCTTCATGGCCTGCCCTTGGGCTCAAAAAAAAGACCCATCTCAGGCGACAATTATATTCTTTGCGGGGATGCTGCCCTATTAATTGATCCCTTTACAGGCGAAGGCATAGGCAACGCTATGCTGAGTGGCATGTACGCCGCCAATCAGGCAGCACAATGTTTATCGGCTCACAATTTTAATGCTTCATTCACAAAAAATTATGATGCCGAATTGTATAAGCGGCTTTGGCCGGAGCTGCTACTCTCCTATCGCATGCAGCAAATGGTAAACTTTCCATCGCTTTTTAATTTTGTTGTTAACAAGGCTAATTCAAATAAAATGCTGCGCGAAACCATCTCGTGTATGTTCGAAGACCTCGATATGCGCGCCAGGTTAAGGAGCCCAACATTCTATTTCAAATTACTGTTTTCATAAGTTATCTACATTTTGCCAAAAAAAAGATGGATTACATCACGCTGTTTTCACCAAAGAATATATATTTGCGTCCGCTTTAAAAAACAAAGCAGGTTCGATTCCGTAGCTCAGCTGGTAGAGCAATACACTTTTAATGTATGGGTCATGGGTTCGAATCCCATCGGGATCACCACCAAGGGCTTTCAGTAGTAACTGAAAGCCCTTTTTCATTGATAAAAAGGTATTTCGGGGTATTTCAATTAGCTTTACTGGCTTCCGAAAAAGGGCAAGTAAAAAACGGGGCTATTTTCCTCATTCGCTGCTCAAAACTCGCTTCTACCGATTTGAGGGTCCGGTTCAAACACAGTTTTCTTCTCCAAATGTTATAAGGTCCTGTTTTTTTACCAGATCAACTATTTTGTTGTATAACACTCTTTCGTCAACAGGTTTTGCAATATAATCACTCATGCCTGCGGCTTTGCATTTAGCCAAATCAACGGTGGTTATATCAGCAGTTAAAGCAATGATGGGGATTTTGGAATTCATGGTATTGCGGACGTATTCGGTAGTTTCAAACCCATCCATTTCGGGCATCTGCAAATCCATCAAAATAATATCGTAAGATTTAGTTTGTAGTTTTTCAATGGCTATTTTCCCATTACCGGCAATATCGCATTCAAACCCGAAATCAATCAATATTGTTTTCATCAGTAATTGATTGAGTGCAATGTCTTCCACCACCAATACCTTTACGTTTTTAACTTCTCTATGCAATTCAACTATTCCCTGGTCCAAGTCAACTTCAACTTTTGTTTTTTGAAAACTTAATACGAAACTAAAAGTTGACCCCTCATCAATTTTGCTTTTTACATTAATACTTCCCCCCTGTTGTTCTACTAATTGTTTAACAATAGCAAGTCCTAATCCAGTTCCCCCATACAACCTCGCAGTGCCGCTGGTCGCCTGGTGAAAATTTTCAAAAATATTTTCTATTTCATTTTCAGGTATTCCAATTCCGCTATCGGTAACTGCAAATTCAATTGCTGCTGTCGCTTCATCCTCACTCAGCAAGCGAACACTTACCGTAATTTCTCCATTTGTTGTAAACTTTACGGCATTGCCAACAAGATTTAAAATAATCTGGTTCAACCGCACCGAATCGCCCATCAATACTTCTGGAATTAAATGATCAAATTCTTTAACCAACACTAAATTTTTATCCCGGATTTTTGTTTCAAGCAAATGAAGCGTTGCGGAAATGGAAGACATTAACTTAAACGGCACCTGCTCAAATGCCATCTTTCCCGCATCTACCTTCGCAAGATCAAGTATGTCATTAATTAAAACAATCAAAGCATCTCCCGATATTTTAATAGCATTTAAGTATTCTTTTTGTTTTGCATCTAATTTTGTATTTAACACAACATTGGTAAACCCGATAATCGCGTTCATTGGTGTTCTTATTTCGTGGCTCATATTAGACAAAAACTGCTGCTTTGATTTCACTGCAGCCTCTGCTATTCGCGCGGCACTTTCAGCTTTAATTCTCGCCTCTTCTGCAAGCCTTGCGGCCACCTCAGCAAACATTCTTGCCTCTGTCAATTCTTTTTCAAACCTTATTCGCTCAGTAATATCAATGTTAAGCGCTTTCATTTGTTCCTTTTGAACCAATAATTCCTGGGTCTTCTTATACAGATCCACAAAAACAGCCACCTTTGCTTTTAATATTACCGGGGAAAACGGTTTAATCATATAATCAACTGCACCCGCCAGATACCCCTTGAAAATTTGTATGGCACTATCCATGCTCGCAGTTAAAAAGATAATAGGAATATGTTTAAGCTTTTCTATTTGGCGAATCCGTTCTACTGTTTCATACCCATCCATTTTAGGCATTTGCACGTCCATTAATATAATTGCAAACCCTTCCTCGTCGTTAAGAATTTCCAATGCATCCATTCCTGAACATGCTTTGACGCATAAATAATTCTCATGAGCAAGAATTACTTCTAGTGCGAACAAATTTTCGGCCCGATCATCCACCAATAAAATTTTAACAGGGCAATTTGCTTTCATTTTCAATAAAAATTATTCGGCTATTTCATTTATTTACTTAACCATACACGCATCAATGATAGCAAGCGTTCCACATCAATTGGTTTAGAGATGTAATCATTAGCACCTGCATCCATGCACTTTTGTTTATCGTCTTTCATGGCTTTTGCCGTGAGTGCAAGTACAGGCAAGTTTCTGAACTTTCCCTGGGCTCGCATTCGTTTCATTGCTTCGTAACCGTCCATTTCCGGCATCATAATATCCATTAAAACCAAATCAATATCAGCATGCGTGCCTAACATTTGCAACGCAATTTTTCCATTTTCCGCCTTTATTATTTCCATTCCGCGTTCTTTTAAAATTTGGGATAATGCAAACACATTTCGCGTATCGTCGTCCACCAATAATATCTTTTTCGCACTAAATACAGCCTCTTTATCCTGTAGATTATTTATAGTAAACTGTTTTGATTTCGGTAAGTTACTGATGGTTCGGTGAAGGAAAAGAGAGGTTTCATCTAATAAACGTTCTTCCGATTTTACGCCTTTTATAATAATGCTCTCCGCATACTTCTGAAGCTCACTGTTTTCTTCTTTTGTAAGCTCCTTACCCGTGTAAATAATAATGGGCGGAATATTATGCCCTTGTACATCCTCTAATTTATGGATAAGGTCAAACCCGCTTATGTCCGGCAATCCAATATCCAGTATAATGCAATCAATTTGATTCTGCGCATAAATATCCAGGGCATCTTTGCCGGTACCGGCTTCAAAACATTTTACATCACCATTTCCAATAAGTACGCGCATTGCCTTCCTGGAATTCTCACTGTCCTCTATGATAAGCAGGTTCCTAATTTTTCTGCTGATAAAATTTTCGATTCTGGTAAATGTTTCCTCTAACTCTTTTTTACCTACCGGTTTCATCAAATATTCGATGGCTCCCTCTTTGATAGGTTGCAGCGAACGATCATCGGCCGAAATAATATGCACTGGTATATGCCTTATCGACAGAGTTGCTTTTAATTCATGCAATACCTGGTGGCCGTTCATACCCGGCAGGCCCATATCCAGTATAATGGCCTGTGGCTTGTATTTTGCGGCAAGCAATAACCCATCTTCTCCGGTTGCCGCCGATAAACATTTAAAACCCTTTTGGTTGGCTTGTTTTAAAAATATAGAGGCGAATTTTAAATCGTCTTCAATAATGAGTACTACTTTATCATCACTGATTAGTGAATCTCTGTCATCTTCTATCGAAGGATAATTCAGATATTCGGTATCGCTTGCAGAACGGGGTTTGTATAAGATTGGGTTAAAAGTAGCTGTGCTACCAGGTTCAAATTCCTGGTGTATTTTCAAGGGAATAATAAGCGAGAAGGTCGAGCCCTCATTCAATTTACTGCTCAGCTTAATTTCGGCGCCTAATAATTTTGCGAGTTCGCGCGAGATGGAAAGCCCTAAACCCGTACCGCCATACTTTCTAGAAGTTCCTCCTTCAGCCTGTTGAAAAGCCTCAAATATTGCCATCTGTTTGTCTTCTGCTATGCCAATACCTGTATCGGTAACAGAAATCATTATTGTGCTCTCTGTATATCGCCCAATATTTAAACTTACACTGCCTTTTTCGGTAAATTTTAGCGCGTTGGATAAAAGGTTTTTCAATATCTGATTCAATCTTTGTGGATCAGTGTGGATAGATTCTGGCAATCCTTTATCTAATGTGCAGGTTAGCTTCAATCCTTTTTGTTCGGCATGGTGTTTAAAATCCCGAAGGAGTTCATCTGTAAAATTTATCAGTGGTACGCGTTCAATATTGATTGACATTTTTCCCGCTTCAATCTTGGAGAGGTCAAGCACTTCATTGATTAATACCAGCAGATCATGACCGCTTTTATAGATTATTTCAGCACTTTCAACCTGGATAGAATCCAGATTTTTCTTTCTGTTTTCCGATAAATCTTTCGATAGAATAAGTAAACTATTGAGCGGTGTTCTTAACTCATGCGACATGTTTGCCAGGAATTCAGATTTATACTTGCTGCTTATTTCCAATTGTTTTGTTTTCTGTTCAATGTCGTATTTTGCAGTTTCAACCTCTTTGTTTTTTTCTTCTAATGACTGGGTTTGTTCTTCCAATTCTTCATTCGACATTTGCAACTCCTCCTGTTGCTGTTTCAGGTTTTGTGTCTGTTCTTCCAGTTCTTCATTCAATTGTTTCAACTCTTCCTGTTGTGACTGAAGTTCCTCCGTTTGTTGTTGCGTTTCTTCAAATAGCGCTTTCAGTTTGGTTCTTGATTGCGAAGAGTTAAAGGCAGTGCCAATGTTCTCGGCAACTATGTTTAGAAATTGTATATCAAGTTCCGAAAATTCGTGAACGGCACCGATTTCAATAACACCCTTTAGTTGTCCGGCATACTGGAAGGGGAAAACAATAATGTGCTTTGGTGATAAATTTCCAAGCCCTGAATTAATTTTAATATAGTCTGCCGGAACTTCGCTAAAGATGATGGTCTTTTTTTCCAATGCAGCTTGTCCAACTAATCCTTGCCCTAGTTTTACAACATAGGTGCTATCTTTCCCGTTGTCAAATGCATAACTACTAACCAGGTTTAACTGGTCATTTTCAGCAAGATAAATTGCGCCAATCTGAGCTTTTAAATAGGCTGTAAGTTGAGTAATTACCTCCTGTGCAAGCGCAGTTATTTCCTTTTCGCCTTGAATTTTGTTGTTGAGTTCGGTGTTACCTGTAAGCAGCCAGTTTTTATTGGTGGCTTCTGCTTCTGCTTTTTTAAGTGCCCTCAAATTGGTAGTAACTATGTTGAATACAACAACAAGAACGATAATAATGAGTAGCAACAAGAGGCCAAAAACAAGATTAAAAGTGAAAGCATCCTCAGCGCTTGTTTGTTTTCTTTCTGCAAGTAATGCATGTTCTATTCCCTGCGCTCCCTCAATTGTTTTTCTTATACCGTCTTCTATTCGTTTTCCTTCTCCTGAAGCAATTGATTCCTTTGCTTTTTCAAAACCCTTTCTGCGTAGTTCTATAGTTCTGATAAAATAATCATTATGACTCTTTATTTCCTTCTGCAATTCCTCAATGTTCTTTTGCTGATTAGGATTATCCTTTGTTAATTCCTTTACTTTATCAAGGTGTTCAATAGCTTTTGTATTGGCATTTGAAAAAGGTTCCAGGTAGGTCTCATCACCTGTAATAACAAAACCCCGTGTGCCTGTTTCGGCATCAATCGAACAAACTAATATTTGTTCGAATTCGTACAATACCTGGTTGGTATGGTCTACCCAGGCATTTGAAGCAATAAGTTTTTCACTGTTTTTAAAAGAGAAAACTGCGACCCCAATTAATATCAGCGCGCAGGCAATAAATCCGGTTAATATTTTTCTGGCAAGGGTCATTTTTGTTTTATTATTTGTGAGCTTGGGGTTGAGTTATTTCTATTAGTAAAGCAATTATGTCATTCAACGGCAAAACATAATCAACCTGCATTGCAGCAATTACTGAAGCGGGCATATACCTAGATTCTGCGGTAGCGGGGTCCTGCGCGATGGTTAATCCCCCGCATTCTTGTATTCGTTTCATGCCTTTGGTTCCGTCATTATTAGAACCGGTGAGTATTATGCCAATTAATTTGTTTTTATAGGCTTCGGCAGCCGATTCAAACAGTACGTCAATGGAAGGCCTTGCATAATTTACCCGTTCATCTATGGTAAGGGAAAATGTTTTATCCTTTTCAATCAGCAAATGATAATTGGGTGGAGCGATGTAAACATTTCCTTTTTCAATTTTTTCCTTTTCATCGGCTTCTTTTATTGAGAGATTGCTTTCGTCATTTAAAAGTTTTATCCATTGTGTATCTGAATGCGCGCTGATATGCTGCACTATGATAATGGGCGTGCTGAAGTTCTTCGGCAAAAGAGAAAACATGATTTTCATCGCCTTCATTCCTCCGGAGGAAACTCCTATTACAATTGCTTCGTAATGCATTTCTATTTAGTAATCCTTTTTATAGATCCGTTGCTTTTTATCTACCTCCGTGTAATCTTCATTCAAATCAGTAAAGCGTAAACTTTCTTTTGAGCCTAAGCATAAAATGCCTCCGTTAACCAGGCTATCATAAAAAAGCCGTTGTACTTTGTTCTGCAAATTCCTGTTAAAATAGATAAGTACGTTTCTGCATAATATCAGTTGCACTTCTGCAAATACACTATCGGTTACCAAATTATGATTAGCCCATACAATATTTTTTTTCAAGGATTGATTCATGATTACGTTATCATAACTGGAAGTGTAATAGCCCGAAAAAGATTCTTTTCCACCTGACAATTGATAATTGGTGGTATATTCCTTCATCATCGAATTAGAAAAAATCCCCTCTTTTGCGTGGCTCAAGGCCAGTTGGTTAAAATCAGTAGCATAAATGGTTGTTCTATCATACAAGCCTTCTTCCTGCATAATGATGGCCATTGAGTATGCTTCCTGGCCCGTTGAACAACCAGCGTGCCATATTTTTATAAAAGGATAAGTTTTTAAAACTGGTATAACATTTTCCCTTATTGACCTATAAAAGGCCGGGTCACGAAACATTTCGGTTACTGTTATTGATAGGTCCTGCAAAAGTTTGGAAGCAAATGCTTCATCATTCAGCACCTTAGATTGCATTTGAGAAATATTTTCTAATCCCGACATCGCTCTACTGTTCATGATCCTGCGCTTGATGTGTGCTTCGGAATACTGCCTGAAATCATAACCATATTTCTGATAAACGGCTTCCAGTAATAATGAAATTTCCAATTCCGTCGTGTCTATATCTCTCATTTTAACGGGTAAATTTTCCCTTTGATAGGTTGCTTAATTCTTCGCCGCTATTTTACAGCGGGTATTCACATTGTAGTTGATAGATAATCCGGGATTAGATTCTCATTAAAATGAACGCTACGAAGTTGCGTAGCTACAGGTATGTAATTGTTACATAATCTTGGAAATAAGTTGCATAATTCACGCTATTTGTATTGGCATGTGATTATAGGTGCAAAACGCTAAGCGCAATACTTTGAGCAATCACGCTGTCTTAAGCAACCGTTAAGAAACGTGTGGTCGTTGTGCCAAAGCTTTTGCCTGAGGCTTGCTTTGCTCGGCCGTTGGCAATCTAATAAAGCTCTGTGCTGACGGTAGGGATTGTTCCCGGCATTTTAAGACAATTTCAAATACAGCTATTTTACCTTCACCATTATGCGCTCGCTGTTAGTTGCAAGTATCATCGCATCTTGCTTATTAAAGCAAAAATAAAGCGCGTAGTTACCTGGTGTTGGCGGGGCAGTTATTGTAAGGGTTAATGTGTCGCTTACATTAGTTGCTGTCAATGTCTCATTGGCGTCCATAGCCCCCATAAAGGTTTCGGGTTTATCAAAAATGTAGCAAATGTTGGGCTCCATACCAGTCAGCTTTTTAAGAGGGCCTACCCCGGGAAACCGATTTTTGGCAACCACCTTTACCTGGCATCTTTCATTAACTTTCATTTCAGTTGGTTTATTAAGAATGTGGATTCTTACTTTCCCAAAGCCCCAATAATCATCTATCCATTTATAGGGTATTGTGTCATGGCCGGCAACAATGTTGCTATCGGCTTTTATATACCAACCGGGAGAGACCAGCATTACCTTTTTACCCAGCATGTCATCCTCATAATGCCAAAAATCGAACTGGTTGCCCCTGCCCCAGGGAATATTATGTGAGAAGCCTGTATTATGGGCATAAAACATATATTCCGACGCCTGTTGGTACGAATTAAGAAAAATAACCGGCTTCCCTTTAGCCTCTTGCTTAATTGCAGTAGCCCATTTACGCCATCTATGAAATTGGTTATAGACGGGCCAGCTCGAATCTTCCACCGGAAAGGTTAGTAATACTTTCGTACCAACAATTCCAATAATTGAAATCGCTGAAATTGGCTTCAGCCATTTCCACAAGCCTTTGTTTTCAACCAGGTATTTATATGATAAAGTAACTAGCGGAATCCAGCAGGTAACCGTCCAGTTTGGTTCAATATGCCCTCGGTACGACATAACTAAAAAGAACAGAAGAAAACCGCCAAGGTTAAATAACAATACCCTTTGCCATACGTTTTGCGTTTTATATTTAAAGGCACAGTACAATAATGGAATAGAGGCTAAAGGTCCCAAAATCACCAGTTGGCCGGTCAAATAATCAATACTGTTTTGAAAAGAAAACGAACTTTCGTTGCGCTCAGCCAAATGATATTTAATGGATCTCAAATCATGATTAAACTGCCAAACAATGTGGGGCATATAGCAAACCACCGCAGCTACCAGAATGAAATAAAACGAGCGATATTTAAAAATACGCGGAGCTGCCAGCAAGGTGAAAACAATAATGAGTACCGCATGGTATTTGCTGTACAGCATTCCACTAATGGCTATTAGAAGTAAAAGCGCCGATGCTTCCCCCTCAGTTTGCAGATATTGCTTAAGCGCAAAAAAGAAAAGGGCAGCAAAAAACAACAGAGGCACATCGGGCACAGCAAAGTTTACCAGTAAATGAAGCGGTACTATTGAAATGATGATTCCAATAAAAAGCCACTCATTTTCGGGCTCAACAATTTTATACATCAACCAAAGCGTACCGGTAGAAAACAGCAAAACAAAAAAACGCACCCCCAGCTCATTGGCAAACAACATGGTGCCCGCTTTAATCATTAAGGCAATCATAGGCGGGTGGTCAAAATAACCCCAGGCAAGGTTTTGGGCATAAAGCCAGTAGTAGGCTTCATCAGGAATAAGCTGGGTAAAGCAGGCCTGCCACAAAGCAAACAGCAACCATAGCGGAAGAAAAATATTAATAAAGGGGTGTGACTTCATGAAGTGCCAACTACGCTTAGTTATTACCGAATATAAGCTTTTACACTAACCCGAAATTGCAACAAACCAACCTACATTACGCAATGTAAGTATCGCCTTCAACCATGTTAGGTATCTTTATCCAATCGTTAGGCACCACGTGGCTAAAATCTACAACCTTACCATCAAAAGCATCTTTCTGAACATGCTCGTCAGGATTCAACCAGTATTGAGGCGCCAAAACAATTTTGTCTTTATTATCCGCAAGCTCAGCTCCCCACCACGAAAATGTGCTGTTAGGAATAATATGAAATTTGAAATGCGTTAAAAGCCTCAAATCCTCCATGTAGTCCGGTGCGTTAAAATCCATATAAACGGTAGGCAATGTGGTTTTAAAATTCGTTTTCACCCAATTTAAATCGTCGCTAAAAATGTAAAGCTTCAAATTATTATAACGGGCGGTTAAATATTCAATACACCGTTCGTAATATTGTAATGAACAGATGTTATGTAAAGGATAAGCTAAAAAATCACCCAGCCTGAAGGAAACGGCCACCGCGTTTTCCGAACGAATTTGCTCAATCATCTTTTTGTTTATATCCGATGGAGCATCTTTAAAAGTTAGTTGCTGTTTTGCAAAATTTTCGTGCCTTTCAAAAAATTCGCGCGATGCAAAATAGCCTTCAACATAAGTGTTGTCTAAAATTTTTGTGTAATTCAAATCAAACCGGTCAACCGGCTCAATAACCTGGGGCCTTTGGTAATAAGGCCTCAGGTGCATCCTGTTCAAACGGTTCCATTGATATGTAATGAAATTTGAAGCGTTACAGGTAACTATGTCGTATATCTCTTTCTCGGTGGCAACCTGTAAGTTGAGGTTAAACTTATTGAGTATAAACTGGCGGTGATGCGAGTATTCGTCATACCACGATAAATCCAACTTCAATTCGGTATTCAGGCTTTTGGCTACTGACAACCCGTAAGCAACCTGGAACATTTGATTTCCCGGCCCCTGAAAAATCTTAACCACTATCATGCCTTACTCATTTATCAACCCAAAATCGTACCAGTCAAAACTATATAAAATTGGCAACTGCCAAACCTTAAACTAGTATACCATGTTCAATATGGTGCAAAAAAAGGCCCGCTACGTTATTAGCAGGCCTTTTTAATTAACCGGGGAAATTGAACTTACTTTTTAGCCGTTTTACCGGTAAAGCTTTGCTGCCCGTCAACAATATTGAAAACATAAACGCCTTCAGGCAATTGCGTTGCAAAACGGTTGTTGCTATTTACAGCTAATGGTGCGTTTAACACTACCTGTCCGGCTATATTCATTAGTTGCAACACAGGTGCGTTTAACTTAGCATCACTAAGGTCAACAACAAAACTATTGTTATCCCAATAAGCTTTAACAGTGCTTTCAGCAATCCCTGTAATGGCATTTGTTAAAGTAACCACTATCACTACTTCCGGTGTGTATAAAGCCGCATTATCGGCATTCTTAATATTACAAACAACATAGTAGGTGTTAACGTTAGAGAAAACCGGAACTAAAGTATTCGCCGTTTGCGCCGGGATAAACGATTGATACCCCGTGCCCGAAATTGCAGAAACCTGCCAGTTGTAACTTGCCGGCTGGCTTGAAGTTGCGGTAAGTAAATTACCGTTTTGATGCCTGATTAAATGTTGTGTATCCGTAGGGCTTACTGCAACTGCAAATGGAATAACAGTAATATCAGTACTATCAGGTGTACCGTTAATTGCAGGGTTCGACGAAACTACCCTGATACGATAGTGCGTACTACCTGCTGTTGAATTAGGAATAACCGACGCAACAGTGCCCATTGAGGATGTTGATGTTAATGTGCCAATAATAACCGGATTACTAAAACCGCCTGCGTTATCCGAAAGCTGGGCCTGGAAAGTATTGCCGCCGTTAAACTGAACATCCGAAGTATAATTCACACTAACTGCGGCATGAGAACTATCGGAAACCAGGAACGGTGAGCCGCTTACATTCAACGTAGTTAATGTAGTTCCGTTTGTTACTATTATTTGCACCTCGTTGCTGGTAACTGCATCGGTATATGAGTTGGTCGAAACGCAAACAACATAATAAGTACCAGGGGTAGCAAAATTAGGTGTATAGGTGTTGCCGGTTTGTGTTGGCGCAAAGTCTACATATCCACTGCCGCTAACTATGGAGTATTGCCAGTTTTGCGCACCAGTCTGCGATGGCGTAACGGTTAAAGCACTTCCATTAGTACCATACATAATGGTTTGGGTGGTGGTTGGTGCAATCGAATTATGAAATTGGTCAACCACCAGGTCGGTACCATTATCGCTGCCTAACAAAACAGGGGCAGATGATACTACCCTGATGCGGTAACCGGTACCCGCAGGTGTATTAGAAGGAATACTTGCCGTAATTGTTCCGCTATTACTAGCTGTAACGTTGCCAATATTCGTTGCGCTGGCAAATGAACCAGAGGCATCGCTCAATTGCGCGGTAAATACGTTGCCGCCGTTAAGTGCCGAGCTTACAGTATAAGGAACGGATACGCTTGCTGCCGGTGCCGTAGGACTAAACAAAAATGGTGAGCCGGTAATTGTTCCTGTTGCAAGAGTTGATGTTCCAACCGAAACCAAAACCTCATTACTTGTTGCAGTTATGCCGCTAATAACGCTTTTGCAAACCACGTAATAGCTACCAGCCGAAGCAAAGTTAGGTGTATAAGTCATTCCGGTTTGGCCGCCGATAGAAGTGTAAGGGCCGCCACTGGTGGTACCCGAAGCCCATTGGCGCGATGCACCGTTAGGTGTTTCTGTAACGGTCAAAACATTTCCATTAACCCCTACCAAAAGGCTTTGTGCAGTTGTAGGTGCAATGCTATTGGCAACTACATTTATTTGAACCTGGTTACTGGTTGCCGACAAATTACCCGGGTAAGCCGATACACATACTACATAATAAGTACCAGCAGTGCTAAAATTAGGTGTGTAAGTAGTAGCGGTTTGGCCACTTATTGCCGTGTAAGGGCCGCCACTTGTTGTGCTTGACTGCCATTGGCGACTGGTAGCTGTTGGGTTTTCGGTTACAGTTAATAAGGTGCCATTTGTGTTAGCCGCAATATTTTGAGTAGTTGAAGGAGCAATTGAATTACCTACTAAATCAATAGTAATGTTCGAACCATTATCGGCCGCAGTAAGCGAAGGGTGGTTTGAAACCACTCTTACTCTGTAGCCCGTTCCGGTAGCCGTTCCTGCAGGTATGGTGCCGCTAATGGTGCCCGAAGTAAGCGTGGCTAAAGTGCCAAGTGTAACAGGAGAAGTGAACGACCCGTTAGCATCGCTAAGCTGTGCAGTAACAACATTGGTTGAATCAACGGTACCGGTAAGCGTAAACGGAACACTTATGCTGGCCGAATTACCGGCGCTAACATAATAAGGGCCCGTTGCAACGTTGGTGCTTGTTGTAAGTACTGGGATATAGTATGCTAAAAAGTCATCCAGGTAAAGCGTACTGTTGGCAGAACCTCCGTTTTGATTACCGCTGGATGTGGTGGTTATTAAAATATACCCTGGAGTTCTACCGTCAACATAAACAAAAGGCACAGCAACTCTATTCCAACCACCAGTACTACTTGATGCGGCCCCTTGCCATAAGGCCCGAGAAACAATGTTTGCAGTACAAACAGGGTGGTTTGTATTATAAGGAGTTTCAGGAGCATACGCGTTATTAACATGCAAACGAGCTTCAACAGTTGGGTAATCGTTGCTTACCGAAGTATATTGATACCAAAATATCAAACTATCCGGCCGACCAGTAAAAGAAGAGATAAAGCCTGTTTGCGCTACGGAATCACTTATGTAACCATCAAGCTTATTAGTTGCTGGGGCATTTACCCGTCCTGTTGTTAGAGACCCGTTAACAACTGTACCGAAATAGGTACTCGATACCACTTTGGCCGAATAATTACCACTATGTGCCGTGGTACTCTGAAAACAGGTTTGCGGCCCTAAATTAGCGAAACCAGTACCTGACTTGTTCGAGTTCCAGCTAACGGGTTCTATATTAGCGCCGGAGTTTTCCCAGCTTTCAAAACTAGCATTAGGAATAGCCGTTTGAGCGAATGAAGAAGCGACCAGCGTTAAAAGAAATAGGGTTGTTGTAAATATTCTGTTCATAGGGGTTTTGAATTTGTAAAAGCCTTTAAAATTTCGGAGCGAAAAATACGCAAGTATTTTTAAATGCAAAATCCGTTATGCACAAACGGGCATGGCCACCGCTATTTACAATAATGTTTTCCACAAAGCTTCAAATTTCCCGTTCAATATAAGTTTTCATCTAATAACAACAATAAATTGATAATCAAGTAATTAAATGCATTTCAACAAAAATAAATCAATGTGGTTTCCAACACATTCAAATCAGGCATTATCTAACCACTCATTCTCTTAACCTTAGCTTAACACAGAGGTAATATATTAGCGCCCTTAAATAACCCTACCCTTATGCCGCTCAGCAAGATATTTAGCTTCCTCATTCCACAAGACAAGAATTTTTTCCGACTATTTGCCTTATCCTCCAACAACCTGGTTGATATTTCGAAAGTATTCAGCGAAATGGTAAATGCCCCACTCGAGCGCCGTCCCGAGCTGCTAAAAAAGATATCAGACCTGGAGCACGTGGGCGACGATTATACCCACCAGATATTTACCGAACTAAGCTCAAACTTCATTACCCCCTTCGACCGCGAGGATATATCGTACCTGGCCTCTTCGCTCGATGACATTGTTGATTACATACACGGCTCGGCCAAAAGGCTTGATACCTATAAACTAGGCGAGGCTTCGCAAGCCATGAAGAAGTTGAGCGAGATAATTGAAAACTCGGCCAAAGAAATTCACGTTGCGGTTGCCCACCTTAAGGATATGAATAACGTAGTGCGCCTGCGCGAAGCCATCGTTCGCATTAACAGCCTCGAAAACCACGCCGACGACATTTTTGATAACGCCATCGCCGATTTGTTCGAAACTGAAAAGGACGCCATAAAGCTGATGAAGATAAAAGAGGTGCTTTCGAACATGGAAACAGCCACCGATAAGTGCGAAGACGTTGCCAATGTAATTGAAACCATCATTGTAAAAAACACCTAAGCTCAAAGGCATTTTTACCCGAGTAATCGAACCAAAAACAATTTATGTCTGAATTTTTAATTGCCGTAATAGCGCTTGCCATTCTTTTCGATTTTATCAATGGCTTTCACGATTCAGCCAACTCAATAGCTACCGTGGTTTCAACCCGGGTGCTTACGCCTTTCCAGGCCGTTGTTTGGGCCGCATTCTTCAACTTTGTGGCGTTTAAATTAATGCCGGCGCATAAGGTAGCTGCAACAGTAGGTGGTATTGGCAAAACCGAAATTGTAACCCTTACCGTGCTTGCCGGTGGTATTAGCGGTGCCATTATATGGAACCTGTTTACCTGGTGGAAAGGTATACCTACAAGTTCATCGCACGCCCTTTTGGGGGGCTTTGCCGGTGCGACTATTGCCAAGGCGGGTTTCGGGGCAATTAATATGGATAAAATTTCGAGCACACTTTTATTTATACCCCTGGCCCCTATTATTGGTATGGCGGTAGCGTTTACCATATCCGTTATAGTCATTAACCTCTGTAAAAACTTCTCGTACTCCAAAGTCGATAAACACTTTAGAAGTTTGCAGCTGGTTTCCAGCGCTCTTTACTCGGTAGGCCACGGCTCGAACGATGCTCAAAAATCAATGGGCCTTATTTGGGTGGCACTTATTATAACAGGCCATGTAGATAAAAACGGAACCCTACCATCGTGGGTGGCACTATCATGCTTTTCGGCTATGGGTTTAGGTACCCTGCTTGGCGGCTGGAGGATTGTAAAAACCATGGGCCAAAAAATTACCAAACTAAAACCATTTGAAGGCTTTTGTGCTGAAACAGCAGGTGCGGTTACGCTATTTGGTACCGCAGCCTTGGGCATTCCGGTTTCAACCACCCACACAATCACAGGCTCTATTATGGGTGCCGGTATGACCAAGGGCCTAAACGCCGTTAAATGGGGCGTAGCCGGCAATATCATCATTGCCTGGATAGTTACTATACCGGCGTCTGCACTAATGGGGGCTGCATTTTACTTTGTGTTGAAACAGTTTGTCGGGGCCTAACCACAAACGCGTACAAACAAAAAAGTGTAACCCACGGGATTACACTTTTCATTCAATACCATATTAAATGGCCTATAATACTTTAGCTGGCCTGTTTTAGAGTCAAATCCTCATATTTCTGCAGGCGGTTGCGCAGTCTTTTATAATCCTCAAATATTACGGAGTAATTAAGTTGTTGGAATATTTCCATATTCTCGGCATTAACCGGTATATCTTCAGCCATCAAAAAAGTAAGCTGAATTTTCATAACGCTGCAAAATCTTTCCAGCGTTTCAAGCTTAATATTACACGATTTGGTTTCGAGCCAGCTATAAGCTTGTTGGGTTATGCCCATTTCGTGGGCCACCGATAGCTGTTTAAGGCCTCTAAACTCTCTTATTTTACGAATACGTTCATGTAATAGCATATGGTCAGGGTTTTGATTAATTCAAAATTTAAGAGTTGTAAAAAGATTTCGCTGCTTTAACCATTGCAAGGTACAACCAAATCAAAAATCCTGTTTAAAACATGTATACAAAATACAAAGCCTAATATGTTGGCTGTCTTATTAATTGTACTTTAGGCAAATAACCGGCGCATGAGGCAAGGGCATAAAAAATCCCGAACCGGCAACCGGAACGGGATTTTGGGATTATTAGTTGACTGTTTAAACAGCTTTTCTAAGTATCAGTTCTTCGTAAGTTTCTATTTTGTTTTTGAGTTTTTTGTATTCCTCAAAAACTACCGAGTAGTTCAGTTTTTCAAACATCTCCATATTCTCATTGTTAACCGGAATATCCGTTGCCATTAAAAAGGGGAGATCAACTTTCATTACGTCGCAAAACCGTTTAAGTGTTTCCACCTTTATATTACCCGACTTTGTTTCAAGCCAGCTGTAAGCCTGCTGAGTAATGTTCATCTCGGAAGCAACAGCCACTTGCTTAAGCCCACGGTATTCACGAATTTTTCTAATGCGTTCAGATAGTGACATAGATTTTCATTTAGTTGTTAACGCTTCATTTAAGCCTACATTTCAATTTATAATGTATAGAGGGATATACGGTGCTGTTAGGTATATGTTTCACTTTTTCAGCAGATATTCCATTTTTTCTGCTTCAATCCGCCAATCACTACAAAAGAAACTTGTAGAAGTGCTCTAAACATCAACACTTTACGCAATTATTAAAACAAGCTTGTGGCAAAAGCGAAGGTTAGTGTCGGCAATTCAACCTGGCAATAAAGACAGGTTGAAAAATTTACACCCCCTTACATAAAAAAAGCGGCAAAGAAACCAGCAAGCTGACCCTGCTCTTTCTATGCCGCACATTTAATTAATAACCCAAAAAAGATTCAAAGCCGAATCTTTTATCTTAATGCCCCTGAGGCCTGAATTTTAAAAAGAGGCAGGTGGCGTTGCCACCACCCACCTTCCGACTTGTTCACCCATGAACAACCCATAAAAAATTTAACCCTGATTACCTGCTCTATATTCTATTCAATAATCTATTAAACCTTAATCCAACTCTACACTAAAAACAACAGAGGGGCGGCAACAGATACATTGCCGCCCTTGTTGTTTTGTTCACCCATGAACAACCCATAAAAAGTTTGTAGCCGATATCAATGATTTATATTTTGTTCTACTACTATTCAACTTTACTTATTACTTTCTATTGAAAAACAACAGAGGGGCGGCAACGGACACATTGCCGCCCTTGTTGTTTTGTTCACCCATGAACAACCCATAAAAAGTTTGAATTCTGAATTTGCATCACCTTAAATTTTTAAACTGAAAGGTTATAAGCGCGCGTAAACACACACGTGTGGAATGCAAAAGTCCACATCAATAAATTTGGGGTATCAGATAAGGAAAACCTGGATTAAGCGATAAAGCTTAAAAAGGGCATCAGCCACATGTAACCGGCAGAAGCCGGTACCAAAAAGATGAAATACGGTTGTTACTTCTGAAAAGGAATAAGCCGAAACCGTTTCGGTTTCGTTGATTGCCGGAGCTGTAACAGCACAAACCCTACCTAAATCTTTACCTTGCTTAATAAGCATTGTATAATAAGTAACCGCCGGATGATTAGGTGGCTGGGGGTTTTGCTTTTTTTGATGATGGGTAAATAACGGCTTAAAGGTGTTGTCGACATTATGCGCCGGCGTAGCCTGCATTAAAGCCTGGAAGAAAACCAGGTGCAGCGCATACACTCCCAAAAGCGCAATGGCCTTGCGAATGGATTTTGCAGATAATGGGATGATTCGAGACAGGTTCATTTTGTTTTTACTACAACAAGGTAAAAATAAAAAATGTTTGAATTAACAAAACAAGATTCTGCATTTTTTTTTGGTTTTTAAACTAAACAAAAGCCAATAGTCGTTAAAGCCAATTTAGAAAATGGTATATAGCCTGATTTTAAACCAGTTGCAACATAATTTTAAAATTTCTATTTCTAAAATTAGTCACTTATTATTACAGCTAGTGGTCATTTAACTCAACATGATCCCCATGACTTTCCAAAATCTTCTTTCCAAAATCAATTTCCTTCAGGTTTCCCTGGATTATAACCATAAACTTTCCTTCGTTAAGATGTTGCTCATATCGCGCAGCACCTGATAGGTCAATACCAATGGCAGTAAGTACCGCCATAACTCCGCCACCCAACAGGCCCGCTTCAAATCCGGTAAAAGCTCCAAACAACGCACCAGCACCAAATAAAAAACCCATACCGGGTATGGCGAATACCCCCACTCCGGTAAGCACACCTAAAATAGAGCCCACCACTGCACCTACGCCAATTTCTTTCGCCGCAAGGTTCGAAACCGATTTTACACGTGCCTCACCTCTTATTATCTCCCCCTGGCCAAGGATACTAATTTGATGAACCGGATAGCCCCCACCCTGTAATTGTTTAATAGCGCTTACCGCCCTATCGTGCGAATCGTAAACTCCTACAACTGATTTCATGTACCTGGATTTTAGATTAAATCAATAAGCATCCCCTTCTTTCATTTCTCCATTAGGCTTTTTCACCAACACTTCATTGCCCGTAAAATCGCCATAAATTTCAGTTATACCATTGCTTGACACACCTTCTTTTACCTTCATGAATTGGGTTTTACCATTAATCACTGCTATAACATATTTATTCTCGGTTGAAGTTACTATGGCCGATGCAGGTACTAAGTAAGAGCTAATTTGCGAAGTTACTTTCAAACTGGCCTCAACATACATACCGGGTTTAAATGTATTATCGCTATTAGGAACATCGGCCTCAATTGCTTCCGAACGGAAGTTATCGTACAAAGAATTGGATGAACGCGAAATATTGGCCGTAAACGTTTTACCAGGCCAGGCAGCGGTAGTAAAAGCAATTTGCTTATCGTTTTTATCAATCTTCTCAGTAAACTCTTCCGGAATAAATACTTCCAGGCGCAGCTTTTTGTTCTCTTCTAAAACCAGTAAGGGCTTATTATCCAGTTTAAAGTTAGGGCCGGTTAAAGTACCGGGGTGAATGTTGCGCTCGGTTATAACACCTTCAAACGGTGCTTTAACTACCAGGTAATTCCTCATGGTTTGCACTGCGCTTACATTAGCCTCTTCCGATCGTTCAAAAGCGCTGTCAGCCTGAAACTTAGAACGTGCATTAATAATATCCAGATCGGAAACCGCACCAGGTGTTTTACCAGCAGCTGATAAACGCAAATACCTATCCTTACTCGCATTTAAAGATTCTTGTGCCTGCAGCAATTTGCTCTGCGCTGCTTGAAATTGTTGGTCCAACTCTGGTGCTTCCAGGGTCATTAGCAGCTGCCCCTCATGCACGATGCTACCACGATCAACATTCATCTCCTTTACAAATCCATTTACCTTAGGATAGATATCTACCTTTTGAAAAGGTTTTAATTCACCAGGCAATTTTATAACTGTGCCAAGTGTACCCTTTTCTATCTTAACAGTCTCGTTCGGAACATTTTTTTCTGAGTTCTTTTCACTTAAATCTACGGGCTTATGGCTTCCGCAACCTGCAAGAACGAGAACCACCATTATAACTACTATATTTTTCATGTTTTTAGTTTAAACTTTTTCAGGTAATAAAGAAGAACTCTCAACCGAGGCATTGGCACGCACCCATGCGTATAACTGGGGTAGAATAAACAACGAGGCAAATGTTGATGCAATAAGCCCACCAACTACCGCGCGCCCAAGGGGTGCCGATTGTGCGCCGGCATCGCCTAAACCCGAGGCCATGGGTACCATACCCACCACCATGGCCATGCTGGTCATTAATATAGGC
Organism: uncultured Bacteroidota bacterium; assembly: GCA_903861145.1. Taxonomy (GTDB): domain Bacteria; phylum Bacteroidota; class Bacteroidia; order Chitinophagales; family LD1; genus Bog-950. The sequence continues at coordinate 29,300 of CAIOTH010000065.1, forward strand.
CGCAATCTTATAGATGCACTTATCTTCGAGGCCATTTCAGCGTCACCAGTTTCAAGCCGTATTCGCTCAGCATTGGTAACAATAAGCAACGCGTTAGCAACAGACACCCCCGTACTCATAATCATGCCCATGTACGATTGCAGATTTAAGGTAGAGCCCGTTAGAAATAGCATGGCAATTGAACCAAAAATTACCGCCGGCACAGTACTTATTACGGTTAGCGCCACCGGAAAGGATTCATAATTAGCTGTTAGTAAAAGTAGAATGACTATTACAGCAAACATTAAACCGCTCTGCAGGCTGCTCAATGTTTCAGTTAATAGTGACGACATTCCCTTTATTTCAACCTTAACGCCTTTGGGCGGCTGGCCCATGCTATTCACAGCCTTCTCAACAGCTTTAGTAGCGGTCTCCAAATCTTTCCCATTAATGTTGGCACCAATGGTTAAATAACGTCGCGGACCCGCGCGGTCATACTCCGCGGGTTGGGTGGTAATTTTAAACTCTGCTACATCACCCAGCACCGGTCGGTTTTGGCCTTTTGTAAGCGGAACCTCCTTCAATTCGTTAATCGTTGCCATTGAATACTCCGGCACCTGCACCTGCACCTGGTAGGTATAGGCAGTTTTATTATCGAGCCACATATTTTTTTCAATAAACCTACTTGATGAGGTGGCTGATGTTATTGAGTTACTTACCTTATCAATATTAAGGCCAAACTGCGAAATTTTATACCGGTCGAGAGTCATTTCAATCGTAGGATAATTCAACGGTTGTTGTATTCGAACATCGCGCAGGTAAGATATTTGCTTTATTCGGTCCTCAAGCGAATCGGCAAAACCACCAATTTGTTCCATATCTTTTCCCGCAACACGCACTTCAATAGGATTTGTGGCACCCTGGCTCATTACCTTTTCAGTTAAGTCAATAGGCTCAAAAGTTATTCGCACATCAGGAACCAGGTGATGAATATTTTTGCGCAACGCCTCCTTTAGTTCATCCGACTTTACTTTGTAATCTTCATCTACTTCAACCTGTATTACCGCCTCATGTGTACCGGTGTTAAACACGTATAAATTACTGGTAGCGTAATTGGTTGAAACCGGTCCAACAAACGCCGAGGATATTTTTATGTGCCCTTTTACCGTGCTATCAATAACGGCAAGTACCTTTTGGACTTTTTCTTCTGTGCGCTCCAGTCGCGTACCTTCAGGGGCGTCCATCCTTATTTGAAATTGTCCATTATCGCTTTGTGGCAATAGGTCCTTTCCAATAAAAACAAAGCCCAGTCCGGCCAGCAATAACATTAAACACAGGTAGAGAATTGAATTCCTTTTTTTATGAGGCATCATCAACCTTATGCGGTGGTTAAACTTTGTCTTGATTTTTGCAAAAAATCCTTTTTCGTCTGTATGCACAACTTCCTCGCCATGATGACTTATAATTTCTTTCACCTCTTCTTCACCTGAAGGTTCACCTGGTTCCGCATGCATACCCGGTTTCCGCATACTCTCAGCTATTTTATCGCTAAGCATCCAATTACAAAGCACCGGCACCATCGTCATCGAAAGCAGATATGAGGCTATCATAGTAAAACCTATCGCCAACGATAATGGCAAAAACATGGCTTTAGGTACTCCCTTCATCATAAAAGAAGGAACGAAAACAGCTAAGACGCAAAAAAGAATGAGCAACTTGGGGAACGCAATTTCAACACAGGCATCGTAAATAGCCTGCCGCTTGTTTTTGCCCATTTCGAAATGTTGAAACACATTTTCGATGGTAACGGTTGATTCATCCACCAACACTCCTACTGCCAGCGCCAGCCCGCTCAACGTCATAATATTAATGGTTTGCCCGGCAAGGCTTAAAAACAAAATACCAATTGATATCGAAACAGGAATGGTAATAATAACGATGAGCGAACTGCGTAAATCGCCCAAAAACAACAATACCATTAAACCGGTAAGTATAGCCCCTAAAACACCTTCACTCATCAGGCTTTTTACCGCATTCATTACAAAAACCGATTGGTCGAATTCATATTGCACGTGCACATCTTCGGGCAACAGGCTTTGCATTTCGGGCAAGCGTTCTTTTAATCCCTTTATTACATCCATGGTAGAGGCATCCGCAGTTTTAACAACCGGTATATAAATTGACCGTTTACCGTTAACCAATGCGTAATCCATAGTTACATCTGCTGCATCGCTAACCCTTCCCACATCTCCCACAAAAATGGTTCTGTCATCCGATGTTTTAATGGGTATCTGGCTAAACTGTTCCACCGTTTGCTCGAGTGCATTTGTTGTGGTAACATACATGGTATTATTAATCCGTATGTTGCCCGAAGGTGCCATTACATTGCCTTTGGCGATAGCCTCTACTACCTCATCGGGAGTTATATTTTGCGAGCGCAGTTTTGCAGGGTCAACATTTATTATTACGCTTCGCGCTGTACCTCCCATGGCTGGTGTTGCGGTAAGGCCTGGCACCGTAGCAAACATAGGCCTGGTGCGGGTCATAGCCAGGTCATATATCTCATCCAACGACCTATTGGGGCTTGAAAAAACTAACTCACCAACGGGCAACGACGAGGCATCGAAACGCACCACCAAAGGCGGCAGCGCCCCGGCAGGAAAAAACTTAAGCGTTCGGCCCACGTAGGTTGCCACTTCCGATGTAGCCTGTGCCATATCTGTTCCCTCGTAAAAATTAAGCTTCAAAAAGGTAAGCCCCTGGATGTTTTTACTTTCTATATTCTTTATACCGGTAACGTACAAAAAGTAATCCTGCATACCGGTACTGAAATAGCCTTCCATTTGGGATGCCGACATACCACCATACGGTTCAATAACATATATAGATGGCAGATTTAGTTTGGGGAAAATGTCAATGGGTATTTTCGAAAGGCCGATTACAGAGAAAATAAGTAATCCCGCACAAATAACCAATATCGTAATGGGCCTGCTTAGGGCCATTTTTACTAAGTTCATGACTTATAATTTAATGGTTTGCAGCAGGGCGGCAAACGTATTAGTTACCAATGAATAATTAATTACACTCTTCATTAAGCCCACTTTAGCTTCAACATAATCGCGCTGCGCTTGTATAAAATAATCCTGCGCGGTATTTAACTCAATAATGGATGAAAGCCCGTTTGTATAGAGGCTTAACTGTTGGCTATATGCCGATGCTGCCGCATCTAATTGATGCCTGGTTTCGACTAAGCGGTTATGCTGAAAATCCTTTTCGAGCAGTGCCTGCTGAACATCGCTACTTAAATTAGCTTTTTCGTTTTGAAGTTGGTGATAAGCGGCTTCGCTTTGAAAGCGATAAATGTTCGAGTTCAACTTTTTATGCGCAATGTTGAGGATGTTGTAGGTCATGGTTAACCCTACCAGGTAATTAAACCTGCTGGGTTGATACCCTTGCAACAATTCGCTATTATACTGGTCGGTATTGCTCAAGCTTGAACCCCTGCCCCACGCATCAGCATCTAAAAATATTTTGGGGTAGTAACTTTTCTTTTCCAATAGCAAACGGGCGCGGCTTTGATCGTAAACCGATGAATAGAGGTTGATGTATGGATGATGAATAGTATCGGCTGTAATTGAAAAAACAAATGCCGCCCCATCCACATTCACCTTATTCTCCGAGGCTGTATCAGGATTAAGTTGCCCTGCAGCCAAACCGGTCAGGTTTGACAATTGCACCTTGGTTTGAGCCAGATTTTTTTGTGCCTGGTAAAGTGCAATAATAGATTTTGACAGTTCGGCTGAAGCCACTGAACTGTCAACCCCGGGCCTCACCCCATTTCTAACCAAAGCATCTATGGTGGTTTTTAGTTGCTGCAACCGTACCACATTGTTTTGCTGTACGTTTTGCAATTCAAATTGCCTTATCAACTCAAGGTAATAAGCCGATGCATAGCCCTGCAAATTATATTGGGTGGTAGCAAGCGTATTCATTTGCACTTGTAAATCCGATTTAGACAGGTCCTCTCGGGCTTTATAAGCACCAAAATTTACTGCCTCCCAGTTAAGATCAAGTATGGCGGCATCACCCGCCACCGGGCTTAAATTGCTTTGTGCACGCACCCCACTTACCACCGAGGGTATCATTCCATAAGATTGGTATGACCCTTCGAGGTTATTATCTGAATTTATGGTAGCCTGCAACATTCCGGTTAACTGTGGTAACCGGTCATATTTTGTAGCTTTTACAGCCGCCTGTCTTGCTTGCACTAAACTGCCCTCCCGTTTAAGCAACTCGTAATTATCGCTCATCGCATTTAATAATTGCTGCAACGATAGGGGCTGCTCCGCCTTTATACCAGTCGCTCCCCCTACACAAGTACAACAAAACACAAGGCAAACAACTTTCTTAATACAATTCATGGGTGGAAATTTTAACTATATCTATCAAAAACGGCTGAGTAGCGAAAAACCAGCCTGCTGACACGACCGGCCTCCGCCACGTATTCACCCAAAATAAAATGCACAGTTCCAAAAATCTTTTCTCAGTCATAACGCCTTTATATTTTATGGACAGGTAGCGAAGTTTAAGGCCTGGGAGGCCCTCCTCGCTACCCTTTACCCATAAAACCTTATACAATATTTATTACAGCTTAAATGATTTTGAACTAACCATACATTACAACTATTCATAGGCCATTAAATGCTTTCTAAGCAAAAAATAATGCCACGGCACATCGTTTATGTTCAATACAAAAACGAGTGATCAATAAAAGCCGGTAAAATCAAATAAGAAATACCCGGTAAAGCCGGTATAATTTGAATGTAGCCGCATTCAATTGCGCGAAAGCGCCAAACTGCGGTTTATTGTTTTGTTCGTCAATAAAACCAGTAAAAGCTACAGATACAAAATCCAAAGCATCAGGAATATTTACTCCTATCTGTTTGGCTTGTTCATGCTTGGTTAATAAGCGATAAGAAGACTCGCCGGTTGAATTGCTTTTAGAGGAAGATTGATGACTATCAAAAGAGATAGAGCATGCATGTAAATCATGTACACCATTAGCCATCAGTGCATCAAAAAAGGTAACATGCAGCACGTAAATTACTGCTAAGGCTACCAATTTTATTTTTGCTGAAAAAGCCATAATGTTTTTAATGCCATGCAAAACTATAAAAAGAAAACCGAATAAAGCTTTAATGCCTAAACTTTAATGGTTTTTGACATTTTGCAACAGCTAATATTACCTTCGCGTTAATGAAGGAGTTTTCATTTGTAGATAAGAACCTGCAACAAGAATTTACTGCAGTAGCCGTTCGCAAAAGCCTTGCCACCAACGATATTTTAATGAATCCCGGTGATACAATTCGATATATACCTATTGTTTTGAAAGGGAGCATACGCATAGTGCTACAAAATCAGAACGGCGATGAATATTTTTTATATCACTTGTTTCCGGGTGAGAGTTGTGCGCTATCATTATCATGTTGCCAATCGCGCAAAATAAGCGAAGTAAAAGCAGTTGCCGAAGATGCTACCGATTTGTTGATGTTACCTGTTAGATACGTGGATGAATGGATGAAGTACTCTGAATGGAAAAAATTTGTAAGCGATACTCAATCGCAGCGCTTTACTGAATTGCTGGAGACCATTGAATCGGTTGCCTTTACAAAACTAGATGAACAACTTTGGCATTACCTTGTAAAACGAGTGCAGGCAACCGGTAACGATACCTTACACATTACACACCAAGAAATAGCCACCGAGCTTAATTCGCCCCGCGAAGTAATTACCAGATTATTAAACCAACTACAACGGCTTAATAAGATCAGCTTAGGTCGCAACACCGTCAAAGTTCATAGTGCTATGTGACAAATATCACGCCCGGAGCATCTTGCGCATCCTATTTTTGCATAGTAATTAAAACATAATGCTATGGAAAAGAATATGGGAGGCACGGATAGATTAATCAGAGCTGTAATTGCCATTGTAATTTTCACCCTCTATTACCTCAATGTTATTAGCGGCTGGTGGGGTATAACGCTTGTTGTATTAGCAGTAATTTTTCTGATAACAAGTTTCATCAGCTTTTGCCCTTTATATCTCCCCTTTGGCATAAAAACAAACAAAAATTAAACGGCTATTTATGGCACACCAAATAGAAACCCAATGGATGGGTAAGATGAAATTTAATGCGCTGGTAAACGGCCACACAATTACAATGGATGCCCCTGAAAAAGTGGGGGGCGAGGATCAAGGGCCAATACCGAAGCCATTTATTCTTACAGCGCTTTCAGGCTGCACCGGTATGGATGTAGTTTCTATATTAAACAAATCGCATAAGCCGGTTGTAGACTTCAGCATTACTGTTACCGGCGAACTAAGCGCTCAGCAACCAATAGAATATACAGCAATACACCTGGTTTACAATTTTACGGGTGATGAAACGAGTAAGGATGCGGCATTAAAGGCCGTTACCCTATCGCAGGAAAAATATTGCGGCGTAAGCCATATGCTTAAAAAGATTATGCCCGTTACCTGGGATGTTAATTATAATGGCAAACAGGTTTTCAGCAACAAATCAGTAGGAGTTGATTCAGCATTAAACTAAAAACAAACAGTAATTGTCTGATGAATACTATTAAATCTATGTTGGGCATGGGGCCCAAAATTGACTATGCGCAACTAGTAGCAAAAGGTGCTTTAATTGTTGACGTGCGCACAAAGGGCGAATTTCAAGGAGGGCACATTAAGGATTCGATAAATATACCTTTGCAAAACCTGGAAGAGAATTTAAAACGACTGCCCAAAAGCAAGGTAATTATTACCTGTTGCGCCAGCGGAGGACGCAGTGGGAGCGCAGCAAGTATACTAAAATCACTTGGTTACGGAGAAGTTTATAATGGCGGTGGCTGGCACAGCTTGCAAAGCAAATTGTAATATGGCCAGCATTATAATCGGACTAAAAAGTAACTGGCATTTTATGCGTGTTGTGCGACTATTGTTTGCCCTTGTAATGCTAACCACGTATTTTACTGCTGGTGATAAGATTGCTTTGCTCGGCGCCCTGTTTTTTGGCTACCAGGCCATTTTCAATGTAGGTTGTTGTGGTGCTGAAGCGTGTTATAATACCGTTAATCAAACTGAAAAACAGGCTTCGGAAATCAGTTATGAGGAAATTAAAAAGCCGGAATAATGGAAGACAAGAAAAAGTCGTTCAGCGAATTAATAAACAGCGAAAAGGCGGTAATGGTAGATTTTTCGGCTGAATGGTGTGGCCCGTGTAAAATGATGAAACCTATTTTGGCCGAATTGAAAACAAGACTGGGTGATAAGGTGACAATAATTAAGGTAGATGTAGATAGTAATCCATCTCTGTCCACCCTGTATAACATACGTAGTGTGCCAACCCTGGCAGTTTTTAAAAATGGGAATATTATTTGGCGCAATAGCGGGGTAATGAGTGCCGACCAGCTGGCTAAAGTATTATCGCAACTAAATTAAAAACCACGCTAATCGCATAAACAATTCACACCTTTTGTCGTTTTATATTACAAAGGGAATTGGTTATGAAGGTAGCTCTACTTTTATTACCGGCAGTTATGTTTTTTTCCAGCGCCTTAATTGCACAGGATGATGTGCAACCTGCGCCTTCAAGTCACCCGACTCCTCAAAGTTCCGAAAATAATTTAGCCGAGCCACGCCATGAAGATTCCCCGTTTTTAAGTCGTTATGGAAAGGCCAATCAATTGAAATTTATAATTGAGCCCGATTTGGATTTTGGCTCAGTAAATCAGCAACTAACCGTGGGTGTTGCGCCAACCGTAGGACATAAATTATGGAAGGGGCTGTATGCCGGTGCCGGTATGATTTATACGTACTCGGTCGTCAAAAATTTGCCAATTACCGAGTTGAATGGACAAGTGTACTTTGCAAGTGCTTACAGGCAAACTTACGGCGGGGGTGTCTATCTGCATTACAATATCTGGAAGGGGTTATATGTACGGGTAAGGTTTGACGTGCTCCATCGCTATATTGAGGATTTGGCAAATGCTACTGTAATTGCTAATATCACAACTGGCAAAACGGAAGTTAAAATACCAGTGATAAAAATGAATATACCAGATATGCCCGTTGGCATTGGTTATAATATTTTAATCAAGAAAAAGCTGTTTTTACCCATCAAGCTATCTTACAACATTCTATATCCCTTTCTAAATAAACAGTACACAGTTTACCCTGACGGATGGATTATAAAGCTAGGCATATTCAATATTTTTTAGCCTCTTGCTCAAAAAATAACCAATACCCTAAGATAACATTGCAATTTTGGCGAAGTTGAATTGGCGCAAATTACAATGCTGCCCAAAACTACTCTCATCGGCGCATAATAAATTGATTATCAGTGTATTTTACATCTTACCAACACCCCATTAGGTTTATAACTTATAGCTTCATTAACCATAGAATGAAGGTTAGATAACATTGACTTAACACAGCGCACTCATTTTTGCGGTCATAAAAACTAACCCAAAAATGAAAAAATTACTACCCCTAGTATTTATCCTTTGCGCCCTGGTTGGCAAGGCCCAAACTTATACCGTTGATTCAGCCCGTTTGGAGGAGCGTTTCAAAAAAACTGACCATATCCTTAACATTCTACGCGAATTTAGGATTCAGATTTACCTTCAACCCGAATGGCAACGTGCTGATACTGCCGGTGCACCGGGTGTACAAGGTGGCAATTTGCCTGCAGCTGCAAATAACCGATTTATTCTACGTCGCGGACGTTTTAAATTAGCCTGGCAACATGAAATGGTGAATAAGCATGGCGATACCATTAAAGTAGGTGAAGCGGCTTTCCAATTTGACGCATCGGAAAAAGGTTTTAATGCATTGAAGGATTTTTATGGCCGTATTATTGATCCATGGACAGGTTGGTTCAGCTTCCAGGCAGGTATAACAGTTCGTCCTTTTGGATTTGAGTCCCCTGCTTCTCCTGCTACCTACGAATCTCCTGAGTTTTCGAGAATGAACCAAACTATAATGCCTAACGAATGCGAATTGGGCGAAACCTTTATCATCGAATCGCCCCGCAAATTCAAACCGGTTTACTTGCGGTTTGATGCAGCGGTAGTAAACGGCGAAGGCATTGGCAATACAGGAACCAATCAATCGGGAGTTAGCACAGGTGCCTATCAAAGTGCAAAAGACTTTGTAGGTCGCTTATTTATTGGTAAAACGTTTGACCTAGGCGGAGGAACAAAAATTGGCCTTAACGCCAGTGGTTCAGTATACTATGGTAATGTGCTGCAAAGCACCAACAACGTTTTTGAAGTTGTGAAGAACGCAGAAACCGGCCTTGACACATTTAAAAATGTAGGAGTTGCATCGGGCAAAGGTGCTACTAACTTCCATCGCGAATATTACGGCGCACACTTACAGGTTAATTTTGATTACAAAATGGGGGCAAATGCCTCGGCAACTACTGCTATACGCGGCGAATTTATTACAGGTCAGCAACCTGGCCAGGCCGGTTCTTCAACAGCACCTATAGGCACTGGTACTTCATTACCAACCACTACGACTACAGTAACCGACACTTTCGTTACACCAGGCGGTAGCAAAGTCCTTGTTCCTATTAGCACAACTTCGAATGGTGTTGACCTTTACGTTCGTAAATTTCAAGGCTACATGATAACCTTTACGCAAGGTTTCCACTTTAAAGCCGGCAACCAAATGATGCACGCCGACTTAACCTTTAAGATGGATAATTACGACCCCAATACTCAAATTAGCGGAACCCATATTACAAAAGGTGCAGCTTTTTCAACTACCGATTTAGCATACAATACTTACAGCGGAGGCTTCACTTTTACTCCGGTTCCTTATTTCAAATTAATGTTGTGGTATGACCATGTAGTTAACGAAAGTTCTGGCATATCCGGCTGGTCATCAGACTACAAAAAAGATAACGTATTTACACTTCGCACCCAATTTATGCTTGATAGCTGGTGGTTTGACAAGAAGAGCACTAGTAACAGTAATTTAATAAGCCGGTCATACTAGAAGTTGAAGTTTGCATTGTTTAAAAATTAAAACAGGTATAAAATGAAAAAAATAATCATCGCAATGTTCGCAATTGTAGCTCTTGCAAGCTGCGGAAACAAGCAACAACAAACTGACGGTAAGCAGGCTAGTGGAACCAAACCACAAATAAAAGTTGACGGTTCAAGTACTGTAGAACCAATTTCGGAAGCCGTAGCTGAAGACTACAAAAAGAAAAGTGACAGTGTTGATATTACCGTAGGTACCTCGGGCACCGGTGGTGGCTTCAAAAAATTTGGCAGAAATGAAACCGATATCAGCGATGCATCACGCCCTATTTCGCACACTGAAGATTCTATTTGTAAAGCCGCAAGCATTGATTACATAGAATTACCAATTGCTTATGATGGCCTTGCAGTTGTAATAAACAAAGACAACGATTGGTTAACCAAAATAACCGTTAAAGAATTGAAGAAGATGTGGGAAGCTGCTGCACAGGATAAAGTAAAAAAATGGAGCGACATCAATCCTAAATGGCCTAACCAGGAAATTCACCTGTTTGGCCCTGGTACTGCATCTGGTACTTATGATTACTTTACTGAAGCCATAAATGGTAAAGCGAAATCAAGCCGTGGTGATTATACCGCCAGCGAAGATGACAACGTTTTAGTACAAGGTATTGCCGGCGATAAATATGCATTAGGCTACTTTGGATTAGCCTACTACGAACAGAATAAAGATAAACTGAAAGTAGTTGCTATTGACGATGAGAAAAAAGAAAACGGCGATGGCGGAATTATTCCTAGCCAGGAAACTGTAAAAAACGGCACCTACCAGCCGCTTTCTCGTCCACTGTTTATCTATGTAAACAAAAAGTCGTCAGCTAAACCTGAAGTAAAAGCCTTTGTAGATTATTACCTGGCTAATGTTAGCAAACTTGCTACCGAAGTTGGCTACGTTTCTTTACCAGACGAAGCAAATAAACTAGTTAATCAACGTTGGTTAGCCGGAACAGTTGGCTCACTGTTTTTAGGACACAATAACGTTGGCATGAAAATGGAAGACTTGCTTAAAACCGAGCAGGCTACCACAGCCAAATAGCGTTAGGGATTTGGTTATTAATTGACAATAGCAGGGGCTTGTAACAATAGCTCCTGCTTTTTATATTAAAAGGTAATATGAATTTAAAGGAGCGGATAATTGAAATTGCTTTGTTTTTGTGCAGTGCTATATGTGTGCTTACAACCTTTGGCATAATTACGGTGCTATTAATACAAACGGTGCAATTCTTTAGCGAAGTATCTATTAGTGAGTTTTTGACAGATACCCAATGGACTCCTCTTTTCGCCGATAAACATTTTGGCATTCTTCCGCTTCTAACAGGAACTTTACTAACCACAATGGTCGCGTTGATAATTGCCCTGCCACTGGGTTTGTCAATTGCCATTTACCTTAGTGAGTATGCTTCTAAAGAATTAAGGGCATACGTTAAACCTTTACTCGAAATCCTGGCATCGGTTCCCACAGTAGTATATGGTTTTTTTGCCTTAACCGTTGTAACACCTTTGCTTCAACATATAATACCGGGCCTTGCCGGATTCAACGCTATTTCTCCGGGCATTGTAATGGGCATTATGATTGTTCCGTTCATTTCATCTTTAAGCGAAGATGCCATGTATGCCGTTCCAAACGCAATGCGCGAAGCGTCTTACGCACTAGGGGCTTCAAAATTTCAAACTGCATTTAAGGTAATAGTACCTGCGGCATCATCGGGCATATTGGTTTCAGTTGTGCTGGGCTTTTCAAGGGCCGTGGGTGAAACAATGATTGTTGCTTTAGCAGCAGGGCAGCAACCCCGCTTAACGTTGGACCCCAGAGTACCTATTGAAACAATTACAACATATATAGTACAAGTTAGTATGGGTGATGTGCCGCGCGCTTCGCTGGAATACAAAACCATTTTCTCAGCAGGCTTAACGCTATTCGTCATCACCTTCATATTAAACAACATCAGTTTTTTTATCAGAAAAAAATACCGTGCGCAGTATGAATAATGAGAGTGTAAAAACGCTGAAGGACAACGTTTTCAAAGGGTGGGCCATATTTGCAACATCGGTGGGGATGATTATGCTTGCGGTTTTGCTTATTAAAATAGGCATGGATGGATTGCACCGAATATCTCTTAGTTTCTTTACATCGCTCCCATCTCGCAGATTTGCTGAAGCAGGCATACTTACCGCTTGGACCGGAACTTTGTGGATTATGATTACCACAGCAATCTTTGCAATACCAATTGGTGTAGGCGCGGGCCTTTATCTTGAGGAATATTCAAAAAAAGGACTATGGTCATCTTTTCTTGAAATAAATATTTCAAATCTTGCCGGCGTCCCATCTATTATTTACGGCCTGCTGGGTCTTGAAGTATTTGTTCGCTATCTTAATTTAGGCGAAAGCATTTTATCGGGCAGCTTAACCCTGGCCCTGTTAGTTTTGCCTATAGTAATTGTTTCAACCCGGGAGGCAATTAAAACCGTGCCTAACACATTACGCGAAGCATCGTATGCACTTGGTGCAAGCAAATGGCAAACCGTTTGGTTCCAGGTGCTTCCTGCAGCATCAGGTGGTATCATGACCGGTATTATCCTTGCGCTGTCACGCGCTATAGGCGAAACCGCTCCACTGATTGTAGTTGGTGCTCTAACCTACGTTCCCTTTGTTCCGAAATCGGTTTTCAGTTCATTTACTGTTTTACCCATACAAATTTACAACTGGGCATCGCGCCCTGAGGCGGGTTTTGCAGTAAATGCCGCGGCTGCAATTATTGTTTTAATGCTGATTACTTTTTTGATGAATGGCACCGCAGTGTATTTACGAAACCGCTGGCAGAAAAACGTTAGGTGGTAAAAAGCAGGTTAACGAGGTTTGGAACAATATACAAGAAAGCGAAATGACAATAACACTAAATAAAATGGAAGAAGAAAAGAAAATAGTTTCCATTTCAACCGACATAGGAATTGAGAAGTCGGATGAATTGAGCACTGAGTTCCCGAAATCTATTCCGAATAAAGAGACACGTATGAACAAAATCGAATCGAAAAATGTAAATTGTTGGTATGGCGACTTCCATGTGCTTCGCGACATAAACATGGAAATAAAGCACAACACCGTTACTGCACTTATCGGCCCTTCGGGATGTGGTAAATCTACTTACCTCCGTATATTCAATCGCATGAACGATTTGATAGAGGGCTTTAGGCTTGAAGGCGAAATTTTAATTGATAACAAGAATGTTTTTGCTAAAGATGTAGCCATTAACGAGCTTCGAAAAAAAGTGGGTATGGTTTTTCAAAAGCCAAATCCATTTCCAAAAAGTATTTTCGAAAATGTTGCTTACGGCTTAAGGGTAAATGGAGTAACTCACAAAAAATTTATTGAAGAAACTGTTGAGCGCTCATTAAAGCAAGCGGCTTTATGGGATGAGGTAAAAGATAAGCTGACTAAAAATGCACTAAGTTTATCAGGAGGCCAGCAGCAGCGTTTGTGTATTGCGCGTGCAATTGCTATTGAGCCATCGGTGGTATTGATGGATGAGCCTTCATCGGCGTTAGATCCGATTTCAAGTGCAAAAATCGAAGAATTGATTTGGGAGTTAAAGGCAAAATATACCATACTTATAGTAACCCATAATATGCAACAGGCGTCACGGGTAAGCGATAGAACTGCCTTTTTCTATTTGGGAGAATTAGTTGAGTATGACGATACAAAAACAATATTTACCAACCCTAAAAAAGAAAGAACACAAAATTATATAACAGGAAGATTTGGATAGTAGAATTGAGCAATAGGCTCTTATTCCTATCTTCCGTAATTCAACTTACTATAAAATACCTAATACTGAACTTAACAAAATGGGACATTTAGATAACGAAATAACATCGCTTAAAAATAATTTGATAGAAATGTTTTTGCTGGTGCAAAAGCAATTGCGCAAGAGCGTACACGCTTTGCATACGCTCGATAAAAACCTTGCGCGCGAGGTGTTAGTTAACGAAAGAAGAGTAAATGCTGAAGAGCTTAAAATTGACAAGGATTGCGAAAACTTTGTTGCCCTGTTTAATCCGGTTGCCATTGACCTTAGGTTTGTATTTGCGGCCTTTAAAATAAACTCGCACCTGGAAAGTATTGGCGATAGCGCCAAAGGAATTTCGAAGTTTGTTTTGGAAATGGACACACAGTTTGACGAGCAATTGTTGAAGGAGATCCAGATAGAAAGGATGTATGAATTGGTTAACAACATGATTGAAGACAACATAAACTCTTTAAGAAATGACGACACTACACAAGCCAGGCTGGTGTTTAGTACCGATGTTGAAGTTGATTTAATAAACCGGAAAGCCACTTCTGTGGTGGCGAATCATTTAGCTAAAGGCAATACAAATGCAACACCATTACTTAATCTCATTTCAATCATTAGAAGAATTGAGCGCGTGGGTGACCTTAGTTCTAATATTGCCGAAGAAATAATTTTTTACATGGAGGCAAAAGTGCTTAAGCACGAGAAAGAAAAAGGATAAACAACAGGTACCGGCCTTTATTCATTTTTATGAATAAATTTACCCGATAACCATACCGACCTTGGATAAATATTCACCACGAACGCTTACCATTTTATTTTCTGTATTGTTGGCAACTTTTGTCAGCCTGATAGATTTGTATTTCGAAGCTTCATTGTTACACTTCATCACAATATTCGTTCTTGTAACGGCTGCGGCTTCATACTTATTATATTATGTGGTTGATGTTTACCTGCGTAACCGTATAAAGCTGGTTTACAAAATCATTCACCAGTTTAAGCTGAACAAAAACTTAAAGGATTCGATAGGCGACAACGTAAGTGATGACCCGCTAAGCGAAATGGAAACGCAGGTTAAGGATTGGGTTACTGATAAGAGCAAGGAAATTGAAGACCTGAAAAAGCTGGAGCAATTCCGTAAAGAGTTTTTGGCCAATTTATCGCACGAACTTAAAACACCGATATTCAATATCCAGGGTTACGTTCACACTTTATTGGATGGCGCTATGGATGAACCCGAAGTGATGAAACACTTTTTAGAGCGTACCGCTAAAAGTATTGATAGGTTAAATAACCTGGTTGACGATTTGGATGAGATTTCGAAAATAGAGCGGGGCGAGGTGGCCATGGTAAAAGAGATTTTTGATATTACCCAACTGGTTAAGGAAGTATTTGAATCGATGGAATTGAAGGCCGTTAAGCAGGGTATTGCGGTAAGTATTAGTAAGGGTTTTGAAAAGCCGTTTTTTGTTAATGCAGATAAGGAGAAGATACGCCAGGTAATTACAAACCTTATTGATAATTCGATTAAGTACGGCCGTTTGAATGGTGAAACCAGCGCCAGCTTTTTTGATATGGACGATAATATTTTGATTGAAATTACCGACAACGGCATTGGTATTAGCGAAGAGCATTTACCGCGGTTGTTTGAGCGATTTTACAGGATTGATAAGCACCGTTCGCGCGAGCAGGGAGGTACCGGTTTAGGGCTTGCTATTGTTAAACACATTATTGAAGCGCACGAGCAAACTATTAATGTGCGAAGCACTGTAGGGGTGGGCACTACTTTTGCGTTCACTTTGCAGAAGGCGAAGGAGAAATAAATATTAATGTTGGGTGGTTACCTGATAATAATATTGCAGTTGAAGAGCCCTACTTCTGGCAAGGTACAGATCAAAATATGCGTCGACATACCGCCACATTGTTCCATCCCTATCAAATAGGCTTTTTTGGTAAAGCAGTTTTTCATTACTTCGAAATTCTTCCCAACTGGTTTGAGATTTCAATAGTAATTGCGAGTCCTTAGCTGTGGCACATTGCTCGGACAAAAGTTTGTAATACATTTCCATCCGATCATTCCATGCTTTCTCTCCGTTAAGTGAACAGCCTATGAGCCCCAAAGTGGAACCGTCGGCTTTAACACAAGCCAGGAACGTACTATCAATGGCTTTATAAGTGGTATCATCAAGCATAGGATCAATATCACTGTTGTTCTGGGCAGAACCACGAACGCTACTCACGAACAACAATAGTGCAATAATATATTTCGCCATGCCTATAAAAGTGTCTGCTCTAAATTTCAATTCAATTTCTCTTTCAATTTACCGATAGCCTTTTCCATTCTGCTAATACGGGTTTCTTCTTTCTTAGCATCGTTTATCCAAAGCACCCATTCCTTCTTGTGCGTGTAGCTCATTTTCTCAAACTGCTTTTCGAGTTTGTGTTTCTTCAATAACTTTTTAAAAGCTTCGGGCACATCAACAACGCGCTCTTCTTTGTCTTCAACCAGCCAAATGTTTACGGTATCGCCAACGTCTTTCTTTATCTTTACCCTAATGGCTTTTAGCACCAGTATAAAGTGGAATGGCGTGCCATATTTAACCATGGTACCACGGTAAGGCTCTCCATCAATGGTGGCTTTTATGGGTACTCGGCCTTTGCCGAATTCGTGTTGCACATCGTAAGGAAAAACCACATAGGCTCCTCCCCCATCACCGGCTTCCATCTTCCCTTTAAACTTATATTCCTTCATAGGTAAATTGTTTACTTAAAAGTATACGTTTTTTTGTTGCACCAAATCTTGGTTTCGTATGGCATTAGCGAATAGGTAACGGCTTCGTTGGTTAAGGTGTAGTTGCTTACTATCTGGTCGCTTACCTCAACTTGTTCGCCGTAATAAAAGGCTTTTAAACGGCCATCTAAATCCTGGTACACAACAACATCGTTATCAACCTTAAAGCTTAGCGGAATAAACCTTTCCAGCCAGTATTTCTTCCCCTTATACCAGGCCCAGAAGTTGTTTCCCTTATCGGTATACACTAATAAATTTCGGCGCACCTGCCATCGGGCGGGCCGGTCATCCATCAAAACAGTTTCCTCGCCTTTATAATAAACTACCAACTGCTTTAAAGAGGATATGTAAGCAAAAAAATCTTTGCCAACCCGATACTCTGTTGGCGCGGGGGTTGATGTTTCATCCAGCACCCCATCGTGATAAATTTTAAGGTTGTTATACTGATCAAAATACACCAACATGTTTTCTCCAACCTGGTAACTGGTGGGCTCATACGATTCCAAAACCTGCAATGAGCCCCCGTAAAACACTTTAAAATTGTTAGCCTGGTCCATATAGGCAAAAACGTTAGGCCCTATTTTAGGGTTTCGGATGGTAGCACCGCGCTCAATCATTTGAGTTTGCCCTTCGAAAAAGGCATTCAATTCGCCCAAATCATTTTGCCAAACAATCAGGCTATCTGAATAATATAACCCATCAGTGCCTGGGGTAAACAGGGTTTCAAGCGTTTTAAATTCGCCATTGAACATCACCTTAATGAGGTTAAAATTTTGGTACAAAAACCAATTGTCGGTCATGTAATAGCTAGGGGTGTTATCGGTAACCGCGTAGGTTTTGCCCCTGTAATACACCTTTAAACGCCCGTTTTGACCCACGTAGGCCAAAATATTAGCGCGACCTATTTTGTACGAAAGAAGAGGCATGGCCTCCAGGTATTTTGATTCGCCCCCATCAAAAACATAAACATAATTATTGATGTCCTGAAACACGGTCATGCATTGGCTAAAAGCCGAGGAAGAAAAAAAAACACATAAAAGGCTATAAAAAATGCGTTTCATAAATCTCTATATTTTATTGAAATTCAAGTTAATAGATCGAACACCCGTTCGAATTACGGTTTAAACAGCGTTTTTTGAAAAAAATTGTTCCATTTATATGCAACCAATGCAACCCTTTGTAATATGAACCTGTCTATAGAATAAAGAACGCAACAAAATACCAACTTTTTGATAGTTTCCCCAAACGCAAAATCCCTGCAGTAACATGTGGGGATTTTTGTTTTCAATCAAATAAATACAGTTTAACGCAAAGCACGCAAAGGTTAAATACAAAGAACACAAAGAATACATTTTTTATGGGGCTTTGTGTTTTTGCGTTAAACTCCATTAATAATGTAATTTTCAGCGGTGTATTAATTTTAGCTTGCTTTGAAATCAACCCAAAACTATCGCTTTTTTAATTGGGCCCGTAACGAAAGTTGCTCGCCCAAAAACTACTTTCAGCCCGAAACCGAGGAGGAATTGATTGAGATTATAAGGAGTCATCCCCAAATAAGGGTTACCGGCACAGGGCACTCATGGAATAAGATTTGCTTAACCGATGGTGCTCTTTTAAACTTCGATAACTTTAACAAAGTGCTGGACCTCGAAATACCCAAGTTGCAGGTAAAGGTGCAGCCCGGTATTAAACTTTGGCAATTAAACGAGTTTTTAGATAAACGAGGCCTAGCCTTAAAAAACCTGGGGTCAATATCAGATCAATCGGCTGCCGGGGCTATTAGCACCGGAACTCACGGCACAGGCATTAATTATCAAATTTTGGGGTCGCAGATTGAGGAGTTTTGGATGATAAAAGCCGATGGTGAAAAGCTATTAATACACAAAGACCAGGATAAAGAATTGTTTGAGTTGGCCATGGTAAATTTGGGTTGCCTTGGCATTATTTCATCTGTCACCTTAAATGTAGTGCCAGCCTTTAACCTACATGACGTAACTACCATTAGAAATTTTGACGAAGTAATTGATAATCTGGACGAGTTAGTGGCCAAGAGTGACCATTTTAAATTATGGTGGTTTCCGCATACCGAAAATGTAGTTGTGTACCAATACCGGCGCACACAAGAGGCAATAAACGATTCGAGGTTAAGGCAATGGTTTATGGAGGAACTGGTATCGGTAAATGCTTACCGGTTGATGTTGAAGATTGGGACACTCAACCGCGACTGGAGAAGAAACATTAATAAAACCCTGGTGCAAAAATTCATTACACCACTTAACCGGATTGAAAAAAGCTTTAAGGTTTTTAATGTGCCCGAGCCACCCCTACATCGCGAAGCAGAATGGGCGTTCGATATATGCATCGCGAAAGACCTTTTACGCGACTATAAGAAGAGGATAAATGCATCAAAACACCGTATTAACTTTTTGCAGGAGATACGCTTTACTAAGGCCGATGACTTTGCATTAAGCCCTTGTTATAAAAGAGATACCATTTGGCTGGGGGCTTATAACGCCGATAACTTTGGCTGGGAAGATTTGCTGGCCGACTTTGAACTGATAGCAAAACAATATAAAGGCAGGCCGCATTGGGGCAAGGAATTTAGAAGTGTAGGCCATGACTACCTACAATCGGTTTACCCCAGGTTAAATGAGTTTAATGAGCTTAGGCAAAAACTAGATCCGGATAAAAAGTTTAGCAACGATTTTATAAATAAGGTATTTGAAAATTAGTATCAACTAACAAAGAAGTGATGAGCATTAAAATTGAATTTCGTTTCGCGGTACTAACTGCGCTGGTAATGCTTTTATGGCTGGTTATTGAATACGCCGTTGGCCTACAGGATACCTACGTATTTTTTCATCCCTATGTATCGATAGTGATGGCCACGCTTATCCCTTTAGGAACTTACCGGTTAGCCTTAATAGATAAGCTTGAACAAAAATTTGGTAAGCTGACTTTTACCCAGGCATTTATGAGTTGCCTTTTAATAACAGTATTTACCTGCATACTGACCATACCCGTTCAACTGGCTTTTCTTAAATTCATAAATCCCGATTTTATTGAAACAATGATTTTGTATACCAGCAAAAACAGCAGGCACGGCGCTGAGCAGGCGGCCATGTTTTTTAACTTTAAAAGCTACATCGGCGAGTCGGTTCTTTTCACCCTTTTTATCGGGGTTATTGTAAGTATAATTTTAGCATTCAGAATGCGTACCATAAAATAAATAACCATGAAGCACACAAAAAACCTGCCCCTGGTCATCGTATTGTTGCTTTGTTTTATAGCGCAAAGTGCGCTGGCGCAGAACAATAAATCTGCCGGCGATAACCTTAAGCCCTATTTTTTTGTGCTACTAAAAAAGGGCCCGCACCGCGACCAGGATTCGACCACCGCAGCTAAAATTCAAAAAGCGCATATGGATAATATTAACCGCATGGCAGCCTCGGGGAAACTAAATGTAGCCGGCCCCTTTTTAGATGAAGGCGATATGCGCGGCATCTTTATTTTCGATTCGGGCAACGAAGATGAGGTTAGAAAGCTGGTTGAAAACGACCCCGCCGTTAAAGCCGGTAGACTGACATACGAAATCCATCCCTGGATGACCGAGAAAGGCACTTGTTTTAAATAGCGCCTTGCATTCTTAAGCCAGCCACTAACCAAAAATAAAAGCTTAAGTGTTACAGGCCAATACGAGTTACAATATTATTGCCATAAAAAACGTTTTAGCTAAAAAAGTGAAACAAATTTTTACCCTACTCATTTTTTGCTCGACCCTGATTTCTGCAACTACCAACAAGTTTAAATCTGAAAACAAGGAATTAACCAAGTTTTATGTTTATGTGCCACCTAAGGAATGGGGACATAAAGGGTTTTATATTTCTTCTATTGAAGTAACCAATAAACAGTATAAAGATTTTTTGAACGACTTAAAGGCCAAAGGAGAAGTGGATAAATTAAAATTGGCGAAAGTAGACACCTCAAACTGGCTTAGCATTATTAGATATAATGAGCCGGCAGCTTTTGAAGAGGACTACTTTCAACACCCCGCATACAGCGGCTATCCAGTAGTAAATATTTCAAAAAAAGGGGCTCTGCTATATTGCGAATGGCTTACACAAAAGTACAATGCCACAGCAAAAATTAAAGTGCGATTTGACTTGCCAACCGAAGAACAGTGGGTGCAAGCAGCCAAGGGTGGAGATTCCACTGCCAGATATCCCTGGAAAGGCGATTCAATAACTTATCAAAAAAGGGGCAAATGGTATAAACAGGATTTGGCTAATTACAGGCACAAAATGAACTTCCCCACAACTATGACACTTCCTCACAACGACTTTGCCGATATCACTACTCCATCGTTTTCATACATGCCCAATGCCTATGGCATATACAACATGGCTGGCAACGTTGCCGAATTGCTAGCCGATAAAGACTATACCAAGGGCGGGAGTTGGTACTCAACTTCCGATATGATCTCAATTACCTCCATTGAGGAATACGCAGCCCAAGCCGGAAATAAGCCTTATATCGGTTTCAGGCCTGTAATGACTGTAATAAACCAGGATAATTAACCTTTCTTGCTGCCCAGGTTACTAACTCCGGCGCCCTCATATTCACGGAACTTCTTAGAAATTACGCCTGATAGCTTCTGGTATTGAATGACTATTTAGGCCATAAATGCAGTAACACGTTAATTTATTATGATGATTATGATAAAATAAAATGAATATATTTTATCCGATATATACGCATAGTCCCCCAGTCGGCAAAGCCGGAAAGGGGAGACTTGCTGAGAAGAAACAACCAGTTATACCCACCCTGCCTATATCTTTTTGCATACTTTATTGGGCTTATGTTTAGTTTTGTATTGAGTTTTATGCGATTTGAGTGACCGGTGGGAGTTCTTCGTAGTTTCGGGTTGAAATACGGAAAGGTTTGTGTGTTAGGGTTGTTTGACCTGAATGTAATTTGATTTTTGATTGAAGGCGGAGGTTTTAGGGGCCATGGGCGAAGCCAAATCAAAAAAAGGTTACAAAAGGTTACATTTTTTTGAAAGTTTCGATTTGCTGCGGGAAGCCTTTACAGCAATGACGAATGAGTAAAAAAGTTGACAAAACTTGACAAAACCCGACAAATTCTATTTCGTGTGATGCCCTCGTAGTTTTTTGGCTTCAATTGAAACTACCGCTTTCATTATTTGCATATATTAGCGACCGGTAAAAATGTTGGGTAAGTTAAAAACCCTTAGAATAAGATGCAGACGTTAATCAGGGCATTGGGGAGAATGGTACATGGTACTACGTGGTTATATACAACGTGGTGGAAGTGGTTTTGCGCAACGCTTTTATTGTATGTGGTTATAGGTAGTTTTATGGTGCCTTTAAGCCCGGGGATTTCAAAAATTGAGCCCCTCTCATTTTCGCCCGATACAATTTATACATTCAAGGTTTCAACTTATCACACGCATTTTAATAGCGCAGCAGCCGGTAAAACTCAATTTTGGTTTAAGGTGGGCAACGATTACTTTAAAGCTAAATCGATAGAAGTAATTGGAGCCGATAAATTAGAGGTGAAGTTCGGGGTTGGTTCCTTGCAGCAGGATAGTTTAAAATCGACCAGTTTTGATGTTGTTTGTAACGATGATATAGACGGAACTTTTGCATTACGCGAAGGGACAACATTATTAAAGACAGCCAAAGCGGATTCTACCTCGAATATTGTGGCGATTAGTGAAACGCCACAAGTGACGCACAATAAACACCAGTTTTTGGCCTTCCCTTACCGCGAAATTTTATACGAAACAATACGCAATACCTTTTTCCATGTGCCTATGTGGTTTGCTATGACCATGCTAGTTATGTTTTCACTACTTGCAAGTATCTTGTTTTTGATAAAAGGAGATTTTAGATTTGATACTTATGCACACCAGGCTATTATAGTGGCGCTGCTTTTTGGTGTTTGCGGATATACAACCGGTATGGTATGGTCTAAATATACCTGGTTTATTGGCTTAAGCTGGTGGAAGGCGATAGAGATTATGGTTTTTCAGGAGACAAAGCTTAGAGGTGCGCTTATTAGTATAATAGCTTACCTGATATATCTTGTTTTACGTTGGATATTATCTTTGAAGGCCATGAACATTCAGAAAAGGGACCGGGCTATTATATCGGCAGCTTACAACATTTTTGCCATCATTATTTTTATGTGGTACATATTTATAATGCCGCGGTTGCATGATTCGCTGCATCCGGGCAACGGGGGGAACCCTGCGTTTAGTAAATATGATTTGGATAGTACCCTGCGGATGTTCTTCTATCCGGCTTGTATTGGTTGGATAATGCTGGGCTTTTGGATTTATTCGATACTTGTGCGCATGCAGTTAATTAAACAAAAACAAGAGTGATGGCTAAATATTTTTTGACATTTATTTCGTTGTTCCTATCAACATTTATTTTTGCGCAGGCAGAAACAGCCGAGAACAGCAACAATTTTATGGTAAGCAATCATAAAGTTTTTGTTGCAGTAGCTGTGCTGACTATTATACTCGTTCTGATCTTCACTTTTCTATTTTCAATAGAAAGAAGATTAAAACAACTCGAAAGCCGCCAAAAGAGTTAAATAATTGCTCCTCTTTTTTGAAAAAAACAAAAAAATCTGTTCCATTTACCTGTGTAATTATCAATTATTCATCGGGGATTGACATATAATACCAAAATGGAAAATTTGCTTACACCGGTTTTTCGTTTAGGTTTGCCCCCTCTAAAGCATAATATTATTCACCAAAACAAAATTTATGGCCAACAAGAGTGGTAAGGTTGATCTTAAAACCTTAAGTTTCTCAGAAAGCGTTTCGCATTATTTTGATAAGGCTTCAAAGTTTACCGGAGCCCCGCAGGGATTGCTTGATCAAATTAAAGTTTGCAACAGTATTTATAAAATGAATTTCCCGGTTAAGTGGGGCAACGAAGTAAAAGTTGTTGAAGCTTACCGTGTGCAGCATTCACATCACCGCATGCCAACTAAGGGTGGTATTCGTTACTCAACTTTTGTTGACCAGGATGAAGTTATGGCCCTTGCTGCACTTATGACTTACAAATGTGCCATTGTTGACGTTCCTTTTGGCGGTGCTAAAGGTGGCATCAACATATCTCCGCGCCAAACACCTCCAGAGGTTCTTGAAGCGGTTACCCGTCGTTACACGGCCGAGTTGATAAAGAAAAATTTCATAGGCCCAGGTATTGATGTGCCTGCACCAGATTACGGCACAGGCGAAAGAGAAATGGCCTGGATATTAGATACGTATATGACTTTGCGCCCGGGAGATGTTGATGGATACGGATGTGTTACCGGTAAACCGGTTTCGCAAGGCGGTGTGCATGGAAGAACTGAAGCTACCGGCCGTGGAGTTGTATATGCGCTGAATGAAATTTGCAGTAAGGCTGAAGATATGAAGGCGATAGGATTAACTACCGGCCTTGAAGGCAAAAAGGTGGTTATTCAGGGTTTAGGTAATGTAGGTTATAACACAGCAACCATTATTCGCGAGTACGGCGCAATCATTATTGCCATTTGCGAAAACGACGGTGCCATTTATAACGAAAAAGGCCTCGACCCGGTTGATGTTCTTAAATATCGTACCGAGAATAAAGGTGTATCGGGTTACCTGGGTGCAAAGACATTAAAGAAGAGCGCCGACGGTTTGGAAATTGAGTGCGACATTTTAATACCTGCCGCATTAGAAAAGCAGATTACCGACCAAAATGCCAACCGCATTAAAGCCAAAATAATTGCTGAAGCAGCTAACGGGCCAATAACCCCTGCTGCCGAAGATATCCTCCTAAAAAAGGGCATTATGATTGTGCCCGATATTTACGTAAACGCCGGCGGCGTAACAGTTAGTTACTTCGAATGGTTGAAGAACTTATCGCACGTTCGCTTTGGTAGAATGGAGAAGAGATTTGACGAGCAAAACCAGCGCAACCTCATTAAACTAGTGGAAGATTTGACCGGCAAAACTGTTTCGAAAGATATAGTTAAAACCATCATTCACGGCGCCGATGAAATCGACCTGGTAAACTCGGGCCTTGAAGATACCATGATTAAATCTTACAACGATATAAGGGAATTTAAAAAAGCCCATCGCGGAGTTAAAGATTTAAGAACCGCTGCCTTTGCGGTTTCCATCAATAAAATCAGAGACAGCTACTATGCCATGGGCATTTTTCCATAGGCAATTGCTTATTCCAAAACAGAAAGCCCACGATGCATACCGTGGGCTTTCTGTTTTATATAGTTAAGCCCTCCACATTTGTAAATCCGTCCAATATTTAAGCGCTTTTGCTTTATACTTGCACGTCAAAAATTAGAGCATGGAAAGAAATATATACAACGACGAGCAAAAGCTGTTTGCCCAATCAGTTAAGGACTTTATCATAAAGGAAATTCAACCCCATAACGCCAAATGGGAGAAGGAGCAAATGGTTTCGCGCGAAAGCTGGCTTAAATTTGGTGAGGCCGGTTACCTGTGCATGCAAATTGACGAGCAATACGGTGGGCTTGGCATAAAAGACTTTCGTTACAACGCTATTATTGCCGAGGAACTAGGCCGTGCCGGGCTGGCAGGTCCGGCAGTGGGTTATCCTTTGCATTCTGATATTGTAGCTCCATACATTGATCATTATGGAACCGAAGCCGCCAAAATGAAATGGCTGCCCAAAATGATAAGCGGCGAAGCCGTAGGCGCTATTGCCATGACTGAGCCCGGAGCAGGCAGCGATTTGCAAAATATAAAAGCTACCGCTGTCGATAAAGGCGATTATTACCTTGTTAACGGCTCAAAAACATTTATCACCAACGGTTACCTCAGCAACATTGTAGTAACCGCCGTTAAAACTGACCCAACCAAAGGCGCGAAGGGCACTTCACTTGTGCTGATTGATTCGGGCATGAAAGGTTTCTCAAAAGGAAGGCCTTTTGAGAAAATAGGCCTGCATGCACAAGATACATGCGAGCTGTTTTTTGAAAATGTAGAAGTACCAAAAGAGAATTTGATTGGCAAAGAAGGCGAAGGTTTTAAATACATGATGACCGAACTTTCACAAGAGAGATTGCTGGTTTCTATTTCAGCTATTGCCGCTGCCGAAGGTTCATTGGCAAGAACAGTTCAATATACTAAAGAGAGGAATGCTTTCGGAAAGTCAATTTCCGAATTTCAAAACACTCGTTTTAAATTGGCCGAACTTGCTACCGAAGTAGCCATTGGCCGAACTTTTTGCGATAGATGCGTAGAATTGCACAGCGAAAAGAAGCTTGACCAGGCAACTGCCTCAATGGCCAAATACTGGCTAACCGATTTACAAGGCAAGGTAGCAGATGAATGCCTTCAATTACACGGTGGTTACGGTTATATATGGGAGTACGCCATTGCACGTGCCTGGGCCGATGCCAGGGTACAAAGAATTTATGCCGGCACCAACGAAATTATGAAAGAACTGATTGCAAGAAATGTGCTGAAGTAAACCGGTTCAGCTAGGCCCTAATTCGTTCCAATATAAATACAAACTCGCTCATTATAATAGCTGTTGCACCCCAAATAATATGCTGCCCGAAAATATAAGCAGGCACATGAACCACGGTGCCATTAAACAGCTTTATCTCGGTCTTTAAATTCACATTGGCCTTGTCTAAAAAGAACGAAACAGGTATTTCAACTATCTTTTCCACTTCATTCTTTTGGGGGTAAAAGCTTTCAATACTATCAGCAAAGCCCACCACAGGGTAAACCAAAAAATTACTGGGCGGAATGTATAACTGACTTAATTTCCCTAATACTTTTATCTGTTCCTTATCAATCCCGATCTCCTCCTTCGTTTCTCTTAAGGCGGTTGCCACCATGTCATTATCGCTACTATCTTTTTTTCCGCCCGGAAAACTCATTTGCCCACTATGCACACCATCATATTGCTTCCGTTGGGTAAAAACAATATTCAACTCCCCCTGTTTTTCATACAAAAGCAACATTACTCCGCCAAGGCGTGGTTCGTGCTTAAGTATTTCCCCCATATCCAAATGAGGGCGGTACGAAGGCGCCATGCGGTATTGAGCAGCTTCGCCGGGCAACTCTTTCTTTAGTTCCTCGCTAAGTTGTTCAACAAACTTAATATCGAATTTCATATCTGTTTCAAGGTCAAAAAGCAATGTTTTCTGTTATCCTCAAATGCAAATAAAGCGAATCGTAGATTAACCTTTTTGCCCATTTCGCAATTCAGGCTTATCAGGATAAGTATTTTTTGACGAGAACAATTATCTTTGGTGTCCCTTTAAAAAAAGGGAACACAAAAATTTAGTAGCACATGCAATCCAGATTTACGGCCAAAGGAGTTAACGCTGACGACAAAGAAGTAGTACTTGCTTACGAATTAAAGGAGGAAGAATTTAAGGTAGACCTGTACATTATCCCCAGAAAATCTTTAAAAGCAGATGACCTGGAAAAACTTGAAAAAGGATGGGTAGATGGCGAAGCTTATGAATTCCCCGAAGGCACTACACTCATTAACCCTAACCTGAATGACGAATCGGTTTTGCCTGAAAACATCCGTTCTGATGAAGCCGGTAAAATACGCGCTAAACAAAACGAATGGGCGTACCAGCTACTTACCACTAAATTATGGGAGAGTTACTTGCATGAATTGGATGGATTAAAAACCAAAGCCGCTGCATTGGCTCAGTACGACCGCCAGTTATTTGACGATGCCAAATCGTTTTGGGAACGTGTGCTTGAGCACAGAAAAGAGCGCGATATAAGTCAGCAAAGCCTTGATAAGATTAAGGATGATGTAAATTCTATTTTCGAAAAGCTCAAAACTTTCCGCAAAACCGAAAGTGCAGAGTTTGAAGGAGCATCTGCTAAGTTACGCGATGAATTTATAGCCAAACTTGAAGAACTTAAAAAGAAGGCTGATGCCAAAGCTAATTTTAAGGCCCTGTTGGATGAGTTGAAAAACATTCAGAACGAGAGCCGCAAAAACCGCTATACCAAAGCCGACGACCACAATTTACGCAAAGCAATGGATGCTGCTTTTCAATACATCAACGAGCAGCGCAATCATTTCTTTAACGACAAAACCGAGATACGCATTAAGGACTTAACCGAGATAGTTGAAAAAATGACCTCGTCTTTAGATCGCGATAAGCGCGACCTTGAATATATGGCCAAAAAGACAAACAGCAACAGCATCAAGTCGCTCGAGCTGCAACTAATCAAGGTAAAAACCAACATGCTAAACGAAACCATCGCTTCTAAAGAAGAGAAGTTAAAAGATGTTCGTTTAACCCTGGAAAAGCTTTTAAAGCAATCTCAACGCACCAACAAGAGCGAAAAAGGTAAGGATAAAGAAGCTGCTAAACCAGAAGTTGAAACCAAAACCGAAGAGCCTGCTGCAACTGATAGCGTTGAGGGCGCTGAGGGGAAATAGGGCAAAGAACTGCCTCTTTTATTTTTGGTAAATATATACTTTACCACCCATGACTATATTACTATCAACAAGAATAACGTTTCTACGGAAGGCCAATTGTTGCGCCTCGATTTTAGGCGCTTCCTCCCAGCTGTACATGATAGCAAACCGTTTGGGTAGCGACTTAACTAACTCCTCTATATTTACCCCCCCAACAAAAGTGGAAGCACCTAATAACGAAGTCCACTTCTCTTTTTGAGGATGTATTTGCGTGTAATATATATAAGCGGGTGACGCGAAGTTATGCATACAAAGCCCAGTCCCCTTTATATCTCTTTTCTTTAAAAAATCAAGGCTCAACTTTATTTCTTCAGTTTGCAACGGGCGTACAAAATTCCTTAACGCATTAAAGTCTACAACGCAAATTATGGCTATCACAATAGCGGCTAAACGTATGATAGGAAATCGCCAATGCAATATCTGTTGTAGCCCAACCGCAATTAATATCAATAAAAGAGGCATGGCAAAAAGTGAAACCCGTTGTATCAATGAATATTGATGAAGGGCAGCTGCAAAGAAAACCGCAAATACCGGCACTATCAGAAGTACGAGCTTAGCGATATCCCGACGGCCTAAATAAGCAATCCCTATAGTGATACAAATTATGTGAAACACCAATGGCAATCCCAAATAACCGCCAGCGGTTGATATAAAATATAAAACCAGATTAATATCCTTAAGTAACACATTCAAACTTATTGGCGGGTAAAAGAAAAACTCTTTATGGTAATTAACCAAGCCTTGCAAACCAGTTTGTGGTTTTAATATGATAATATAATATCCCGCAAACTGTATCAGCCAGATAATTCCTACAACAAGCAAAAACCAAACTTTGAAATAATCTCTTTTCTGTAAAGCCCCTACCAAATAATAACAACCTATACCTGCTAAAATAAACGCTGAGGGCATTGAGCTCCAAATGGCAATACTTCCGACAATCGACCAAAGCAGAAAAAGCCTAATTGCTGGTGTAGATTCGAATGTATTTTTAAGAGCAAGCCAAAGCAAAATAAGAGTAATGAATATATCAGGTGAATATTGCTTGGTAGCTTGGGTGTAGCGAACATAAATGGGGCCGAAAGCAAATAGCAACAGGACGTACCATATCCCGGTGTTGTCGGTGTAATACCTTAGCACTAGCAACAATATCCATAATGAAAGAATCCCGCAAACAAAAGGGTACAAACGATAAGAGTATTCGCTATATCCAAATAATGTGGTACAAAGTTTAACCACCCACAAAAACACAGGCGGAGCAAATTGATCATAACTAAGAGGATGAATAAGGCCGGAAAAGGTTCTCTCATAAATATTGCGAGCTATATTAGCTTCATCAATGTACATGCTATTGCATTGCAGAAACACTGCTAAGCGCAACAAAATCCCCACAGCTATTATAACAAAAACGAGATATTTAAGCGATTTAGCGAGTTCACCCGACTTACTATGGTTCCATTTGCTAAAAGTCATTTCAATTCAGGTGTATCGTTATTCTATTTTTACAAACCGCTTATAAAGTCCTTCTCCGCGAATAGTCTTCAGAAAATACACTCCTGAAGACAAAGATGAAACGTTAATGCTATTTGTCCCAGCTTGCAAATCTCCAATATTACCAATTTCGTTTCCAAGCATATCCATAATAACAACTCCAGTCAAATCAATATCAGATCGTACAACAAGACTCCCATGAACAGGATTGGGATAGATTGCTATATCTCTTACAGAATTGCTATTGAAGATTCCACCAGCAAGCGAATCATTGTTGATAATAGTGAGTGTAAACGCCGAAATGCCATAGGCTGCCTGGTTAGTTACATTTGACAAATTAAAATTGGCTTGTTTATTGGATTGATAAATATTGTTATCCAAAATAGTAACCCAAACACCTTGGGTATCTATGCTAAACGCCGGAAAGGTTACTGTTGTATCATTAAACAAAAAGTCAACACCGGTTATTGCGTTGCCGGTTGAAAGAGAAACATCAACAGTCGTAGGTTGACTTGAATATGTCGTTGTCACAAGAGGTATTTCAATAAGTCCTGAACCTTTAGGATAGCTGTAACCCGCCCCCAAAAACGAAACGGTAAATTTGCTGTTATTGAAAATGTATAAAGTATAAATAGAGTCCGAAAGAACTGTCATGTTATTAGGAACGTTGATAAACCTCAGAGTTACTGTTTTAATAGGTGTAACCTCGGGTCTTGCAAATATCTCAATCCAAAAAGTATCCCGCGTAATTCCGGGAGGGCTATTAAAATCGTTGTTAGTATATAAAATGTCATGACCATAACCATCAACGGCTGTGGTCAAGTTTGGATCCATAGCTACAGTAAATCGGATATTTGATGACGTGGGATTATTTACCTCTATTACCACATAGTCAAAAGATGGCACTTGTGGCATCGTATCACTCTGCGTAATAAACCTCACCGTCGCCACTGGCCCATTCAACCCACAAGCCTGCGTATGATGAAACCCTAATGAGTCAATCATATCAACCGGAAAAGCGTTCCATGATGATGCGGCATTCGTCCAACTACTATCACCGGCATGGTCATAGTAATTACGGATAAGCGTATGCTGAACGGTCGAGCCACCCGTCACTGCCCATCCGCTACCCCCGGGATTGGTATGCAACTGGCCAATCACATCAATAGTATCGGTAAGGTGCAATAAGGCCACGGCATCTGTGCCGTCAAAACTTAGGAAGGACCAGGTTGCGTTAGCAAGGCTTGTAATACCGGCGTTAGCCCCGGGGTTGGCCAGTATATAAACGCCAAGCGGCGCAATAGTTCCGCTCAAATTATACTGCGCCATACTGCTGCCCCCGGCAAACGAAATCAAAACGCTATAAACACTCAGGTCAATAGGCACTGAGGTAGGGTTATATACCTGTATAGCCCTGTTATTTCCTGTACCCTCAACATATTGGCCAAAGAAAAGATCGGAGCAACCCGGTATAGTATCGCTGCTATTGGCCCTAATAGTTAGTACAAAGGTACTATCAGTTACTAGTATCGCGCCATTAGTCGGGCTATCTAAAGTTAGTTCAACGGTACGATCTCGCTCATAAAAAGCGTTATTAATAACCGGTATAACGGCATTCAAAATACCTGCAGAGTCTGGTGGCCAAACAAGCGTAGTATCACCAAACGTAAAGTCTACGCCATTAACCGCCGTCGTTCCCGTCGGCACAAGTTTAACCCGTACTTTGGTTGTATCGCGCACTCCTCGGTTTAACGCGATACTCACGTTAACCGACCCTGCATTTTCAGCCACCAAAGCACCTCCAGCCGACATGCTTATTTTAGGGGTATCTACATCCGTCATAGTAAGTGTAGTTTGCCCGTTAGCCCCTATGGTTGCATTGTTAGTAGCGTTTGCCAATCCAAAAGTTACGGTCTTATCTCCATCAATTGTCGAATCATCAATTACGTTAACGGTAAAAAGTTGATCGAACGGCGAAGAAGCCGGAAAAGTAACGGTAACGGGCCCGTATGTAAAGTTGGTTCCGTAAACCGCATTACCGCCCACAACATTAATATCAACCGAAGTCGCGTTGGCATCAGCGTTAACTATTGAAACTGCAAACTGATATGTGCCAATACCCTCACTGCATGTAAATGAAGTTATCACAAATTGAACCGAGGGCTGGGCACCTGCAAACGTTAAGGCAAACAAACTAAAAAACAACAGCATCAAATTCCGCATGGGCACTACTTTATTTTATAGAAGCAGTAAATTTCGTAAAATAAGTTCAAACCGTTACTGCCGTATTTGCGTAAGTGTTAAAGAAAGGTGTATAAATTTATTTAAGCATGGTTTTTGCAACTATACTTTTTGATTATTATCGCTTTTGAAGAAGGTAGTTATGGTAGAGAATGAGAACATATGGAGTTATGAATTTGAGCGCAATAAAGGGCTAAAGGCAGGCCAGTTACTGCTGTCAGAACCTTTTATGCCCGACGAAAACTTCCGCCGTACGGTAGTGCTTGTTTGCGAACACAACCGTCAAAATGGCACGGTAGGCCTTATTGTTAATAAGCCGATCAACTTAAAGCTAAATGACGTAGTTGAAGACTTCCCTCCCTTTAAAAGCAAAGTGTTTTTAGGCGGCCCTGTTGGTACTGATACGTTACAATTCCTGCATTGCTTAGGCGACCAGATTGAAGGTAGCGTCCAACTATCCGACAACCTTTTCTGGGGCGGCAACTTCGAGCAGATAAAGCTATTGCTACGTGACGAAAAGATACTACCCAACCAAATCAGGTTTTACCTCGGTTACTCGGGCTGGGAAGTAGGCCAGTTAGATAACGAGTTAAGAGAGAATTCATGGATAATTACCGAAGCCACACATGACCACCTCTTTAAAACACCACACGAAATACTTTGGCGCGAGGTAATGAAAGGCATGGGTGGTATATATAGCACCATGGCCGGCTACCCCGAAAACCCGAACTTTAATTAGTCCACACTTTCCCGTTATCAGCAATTGCCATTTAGTGTGCATATTTGCCCCATGCCCGAATTTAGATGGAATCCATTGCTTGATACCTGGACGATGGTAGCTACCAATCGTCAAAATCGTCCCCATTTACCTAAAGACCATTGCCCTTTTTGCCCAGGCAGTCCAAACATGCCTTCAAACTACGACGTACTGGCCTATCCCAACGATTTTCCGGCCATGTCATTAGATCCGCCTTCATCAAAAACCGAAAAACCCTCTAAAGGTATTTTCCGCCGTAAAGATGCAGTGGGCAAATGCGAGGTAATCCTATACTCGCCACAGCATAATAAAAAATTTTACGAGCTAAGCGATGCCCACCTTCTAAAGATAGTAGAACTATGGAGCAACCGGTTCCACGAAATCTCAAAAGACGAGCGCGTTAAATACATCTTCGAATTCGAAAACAAAGGCGAAGAAGTAGGCGTAACCATACATCATCCGCATGGGCAACTATACGCCTATTCATTCATACCGGTTAAAATCCGCGAAGAACTCGACAACTGTAAAAAGTACTACCGCCAAACCGGCAACAACCTCTTCAGCGATTTAAACAAGGCTGAGAAGAAACATAAGCATCGCATCGTTTTCGAGAACAAAAGCTTTATTGCCTATATCCCCTACTTTACCGATTATCCCTTCGGCGTTTTCATAGTAAACAAAAGGCTAAAAGGCAACATCACTCAATTTACGCTTCAAGAGAAAAAAGACCTTGCCGAAACTCTCAAAAAAATTACCGCCGGCTTCGATAAAATATACGACCGCCCCTTTCCATACATCATGTCGCTACACCAAACACCGGTTAACGAAAAGAAATACGCCGATGCCCAAAACTACTATGCCTTTCACATTGAGTTCTATCCACCGCTAAGAGCAAAAGACAAAATAAAGTGGTACTCAGGCAGCGAAATGGGCGCCGGTGCTGCTGCTAATCCGTTAGATGTTGATGAATGTGCCACCCTGTTACGAAGCAAAATTAAAGCCTGAACAAAATGACCAAAACATACTTTGCACCGGGCCGCGTAAATTTAATTGGCGAGCATCTCGATTACAACGGCGGGCTGGTTTTACCTGCAGCGCTAACTATAGGTGTAACCGCTACGTTTACAAAAAGGGCCGATAACAAAATCGTCCTCCGTTCTGCTACTCACTCATTCCACAATCAAATTGACCTAAGTGACCCCATTACATTTAATTCAAAGAACGACTGGACCAATTATCCTTTAGGCATCATCCACCAACTTATAAAAGAAGGTCACGCGGTGCCCGCTTGCGAAATAATATTTAACAGTAATCTGCCCGAAGGCTCCGGTCTATCATCCTCCGCGGCAGTCGAAGTATTGACTGCATTCATGCTACTCAGTCAAACCGAATCAAACATCAACCTGCCCTGGCTGGCCAATTTTTGCAAGCAGGTCGAAAACGAATTCATCGGCGTTCAATGTGGCATTATGGACCAATTTGCCGTGGCCATGGGTAAAGCCGATCATGCCATTCTGTTGAACTGTTCAACCTTAGAACATTCCTATGTTCATTTTGAATTGAACAACTATCGCCTGCTAATATTAAACACCAAAAAGCCCCGCAGCCTCATTCACTCCAAATACAACGAGCGTAAAGCCGAGTGCGATGAAGCATTAAGAATTTTGCAGACCACATCATCCATTCAACACCTCGCCGAGGCCTCTATGTCGCAAATTGATGTAATTCAGGATGCCACCATTAAAAAGCGCGCCCGCCACGTAGTTACCGAATCGCTACGGGTTAAGGAGAGTGTAAAAGCCCTGCGCTTCAACGACCTCTCCACCTTCGGCCGCTTAATGAATGCCTCACACGCGTCACTCAAAAACGATTACGAAGTAACCGGTAAAGAGCTCGACGCTTTAGCCGAAGAAGCCCAGCAACTAAAAGGCTGCCTCGGTGCGCGCATGACCGGTGCCGGTTTTGGTGGTTGCGCAATTGCCTTAGTGCATCATGATGCTATACCCGAGTTTAAACACATGCTTACTTTTAAATACCAGGCCGAAACCGGTTTAAATTGCGAAATTTACGAATCGCAAATTGGCGATGGGGTTCGCGAAATTAAAAACTGATAAGAACGAAAACATAAATTAATGCTTGGCTTAAAACTTCCTACCGACCCGCGTTGGGCCGACTTAGCAGGAAAATCAATTGAAGAAATATTAACCGACCACGCCTATTGCGAACAAAAGGCTGCCTCAACTTCTATCTCCCTAATCCAAACCTATCCCGATTTTGTAGTAATGGTCGATTCACTGGTTCCCATCGTTACCGAAGAATGGGGGCACTTTAAAATGGTGCTCGACCACCTTAAAAAACGCGATTTAAAACTGGGCCGCCAACGCAAAGACGAATACGTTAATCAACTCAACAAATTTGTAAGGCAAGGCGGCTCACGTACGGATTCACTAATCGAGAAGCTGCTATTTTCCGCTCTTATCGAAGCCCGCAGTTGCGAGCGCTTTCGTTTACTTTCAAAAAACATCAATGACGAAGAACTAAAACAGTTTTACAAAAATCTGATGGTTAGCGAAGCTGGTCATTACCGCCTCTTCTTAGACCTCGCCTGCAATTTAGGCGGCAAAGAAAAAGTGCTAAACCGCTGGGACGAATGGCTCGAGTTTGAAGCCGATATTATGAAAAACCTCAGCATCAGGGGCGACCGGATGCATTAAAATC
Source organism: uncultured Bacteroidota bacterium (assembly GCA_903861145.1). Taxonomy (GTDB): domain Bacteria; phylum Bacteroidota; class Bacteroidia; order Chitinophagales; family LD1; genus Bog-950. Next base: position 64,693 of record CAIOTH010000065.1, read on the forward strand.
TACAGTATGAAAAAATACTTCGTTTATGTTATGGGCATTATTTACATCCTTGCAGGGTTAAACCACTTTTGGCACCCGGCCTTTTATATCAAAATGCTCGAAGGTTTTCTGCCTTACCCTGTCGCTCTCGTCAACATAAGTGGCGTTGCCGAAATACTTTGTGGCCTCGGCTTGCTCATACCGGCTACGCGCAAAGCCGCAGCCTGGGGCACCATTGCCCTGCTTATTGCCATTGTGCCGGCCAACATAAACATGGCCATGCATCCTGCCAATTTTGGCTTCTCCCCTATTGGGTTGTATTTGCGCCTGCCTATTCAATTGCTGTTGATATGGCTGGCCTACATTTATACTAAAGATTAACCTCAGCCAACTGCACCTGGTTTTCATCAGCAATTAGCTGAAACGTTCTTGGCTTTCCATCCGGTTGGTCAAAACTAATCAGGCAGTTGTGGTCATCCTTCCAATCAAACTTCACAGTCTTATCACTTATATCGCCGCTTTCAATTTCAAACGCTAGAGCGCCCTGCTTAAATTCATACGCCTTCACATCTAACTGCACTTTCCATGGTCCCAGGCTACTACCCTCCCTGTTAGCTTTCACTGTAATTTTTACTTTTTTATTAGACGATTCGTTCGTCAAAACAACTGCCTTGGGCTGGCAGGCGGTAAGTAATAAAATACATACCATCGAAATAAAGATCAGGCTATTTTTCATTCGTTTATTTTTATAACGCAATACTATCCACAAAATTTGGTAGCATAATGTGTAATTCTTCCGCTTCAACTCCTACAACTGAAAATAGAATTTGTCGGGTTTTGTCAACTTTTGTCAACTTTTTGCAAGCAACTTGCAATTAAATTGCAACAGACTTACCCAAAAACCGGAAACGCGAAACAGTTCCGGAATTTGTAACCTTTTGTAACCCTTTGTAACCTTTTCGCACACAGGCCCAACATTTCGTCCTGAAATTTGAAACCTGAAACTCAAAATACAATTGTCAAAGAGCAATAGCCACGGCACTTTACTTTACCAATAGCCAATCCTGCTATTTCATATTATATTACGAAGGTAGAAACTTACCCGATAGTAAACAAGGGGTGCGGATAACTTTTGCCCCGGCACAAACAGCTTCAGGCAACCAGCCCTTTGTGATTTTTGTGTCAAAAAAACAGCGGCACCCAATTATTCAATTTATTCTTATTATTTTTCATAATAAATTGAGCAGGCCTCAAAGCATATAACAACATGAAAAAAGTGTTATTTACCTCCCTTATTTACCTGTTAATATTCACTTGCCCTGCCCAATACATGTACACCAATTTAACGAACGATGTATCCGTTACCTCAATGGTGCAGCAAGGTCCCTATTTGTGGTTCACCAGTACAGGCGGCTTTTTTAGGTGCGATACAATAAACAGATCTGTCGAAAGATTCGATTTAACAAATACAACCATGGATGGCGACCAATTTTCAACTGTTACACTTGGTGGAACCGGAAAAAAATTAATGACTCAATATTCCCAGGCATTTCAAACCTACGATGATTTTAGCGGTTGGAGCCAACCATTAAATATCGATCAGGCGGTGGGCGCAGTTCAAGATAGCAAAGAAAGAATCTGGATTGCATGCGCTAACCGGCTATATTTTTTCGACGGTAACACATGGCAATACCTTACTCAGGTATCAGGCGTAGATATTGGCAATGCAACACAGCTTTTAACCGTAGATAATAATTACAAAACATGCTGGGATTATTGCAGCGACCAAAACAAATTATTAAAGTGCGACTCAGATAACCACTGGTCGACATATACCGTTCCCGGCTTTCAGGGTAACCTCCTATCCGTCAACCACACCAACACTTATACCAATACAGTTTATAGTAATAATTCTTCTTTCTACATTCTCAATCAGCCCGCGGGATACTCAAATGCCCCCGCATTTTTAAAAATGACCAATGGAAGCTGGAACAGTTTTCATTGTCCTTTGATAACCGATATTAACGATTATCTTATTCGCATCCAGTTCATGCCCAACGGCGATATAAAAATACCCCATGGGTATGTGAATGAGCTTACAGGCAATTACTTTTATGGTGTATATGTTCTAAGTGGAGGCACCTGGAGTGAGGAATTTCATATATCCGGTTTAGTGCCATTTGCTCTTGACTCTACAGCAGAAGGCTCCGTTTTTATGGATGCCGATGCAGGAAATAACATGTATTATTGCTATGGCAGCGAGTTAAGGAACCATACTCAGCCGGCATATTCGCATCTTTGGAAACTCACTTCCGGAAATCATTGGGTTAAACTAAATATTAGCAATGCTCCCTCTTTAGCATCCAATCTTGATGCGCTTAGCCATATTGCCATTGATACGGCAGACGTAATTAACATTCTCTATGACACCAAATTAATCAGGTTGCTTCCAAACGATTCAATTTATTCAAGCACTTTACCTGTTTGTTTGGATTCATTTATTGTAACCGATGCAGTCATTGATAGTTACAACAATCTTTGGGTATTGGGTGATGTTCTAAACCATCCATCATTTAACTCATATTTGATAAATGAAGCCAATTGCATCATTTATCCTTCAGAGGGTAAATGGTTCTCGCATTTAACTTATAACAATGGAGTATTTTATACGCTTGCCCAAGATGCACAAAACATTAAGTATTTGGGAATTTTTGACGGCAATACTTTATCCTATTTCCCATATACCCAACCCGAAACCAATTGGGAGTTTGACCAATTATTTGCGGCGAAAGCCTCTGTTTACGGATTAGAAGGCGGTGCGGGTACAGATATAGTATTCCTATACTATTGGATTGACGATGAATGGCAACGTGCATTGCCCGATAGTATTCAGGCTAATAGCGGAGTTCGTGCCATTGCGCTTGACACCTCTAATAATTTATGGGTACTTCTACAAAATTATTCCTCCAACTCAGCGGCACTATATATGTTCAACGGTACATCATGGTTTACCAAAAGAATTTTCACCGACGCCGCTTATAGTTCGATGGCAATGTCCATTGATAAACATAATGTGGTATCAATAAATTTAAATTCGGGTATTTACCAATATCACGAAGGCACCTGGGCTCATTTTCCACCGCCACCCACCACCTACTTTCCCGTTGCCTCTATGCTAAATCGTCGCGATAGTTCAATTGTGTTACAAATGTTTCAGGATGGATTGGTTATTTTCAGAAACACCGGAATACCGCCAGCCGGCCCATCAGTTAATACTTCAAATTTGATTAGCGGTATTGCATTCTACGATTTAAATAACAATGGCGTTCAGGATTCAACCGAACCACCGGTGCCTGGAGTGATGATAAGCGACGGAGATAACTTTTATGTTACGGGCATAGACGGCCGTTACGCTTTATATGCCGACTCAGGATCACAAGCGGTTACATTGCAGGCACAAAATTATATTTATGCATTGCCCGGCGATACGCAGATAGTCAGCTTTCCCACAGCTAATCAAAATATAGATTCCACCGTAAACTTCGCATGCCATCGCCGAACCAATGTGCAAGACCTATCCGTTGAAATTACTACGGCCTGCCTCGTGCCCGGCGATTCGGCCACCTACTGGGTAAATATAAACAATAACGGCACAATACCTGTAAATGGCGAAATCGTTTTTCACTTCGACTCAACTCTGATTTTTCTATCTGTAAACGGATTACAGCCCTCAAGCATTACCGCCGACTCCCTTGTGTGGAACTTCCCAAACATTTTACCATCCAATTGGTCTCCGACATCTGTTATATTCCTTGTTTCACCCAGCGATACTATTAATCAAAGAATAAATGCTTCTGCGGTAATCTATCCCATTGCAGGAGATTTCAACCCAAGTGATAATAACGATTCCATCGTTTCGTATGTAGTCTCATCTTACGACCCAAATGAAAAGCAAGTTTTCCCTGCTACTAATGTCGATACTTCATCTGCACTAACCTACACCGTCATATTTCAGAATACCGGTAATTATATGGCGGCTAACGTTGTGGTTTCGGATACGCTTGATTCGCATCTTGATGTATCTACACTTAAAATTTTGGCGGCATCCAACGTATATACTTGGTCATTACAAAATAGGGTATTAACGATTCGGCTTAATCATATCAACCTACCCCAAAAAAGCGTTAGTGCAGCGCTAAGTCAGGGCTTTATAAAATATAACATAAAACCATTACCCAACACATTAGGTAATGAAATTAAAAATACAGCCTCTATTTTCTTCGATTACAATGCCCCAGTTCAAACAAACACCACCGAAAATCTGGTAACTTTACCGGCTTTCATCCTATCACCAACCACTGAGAAACCCTTATACCTATCATTAGGCCCATTTAGGTTGGTAACCTATCCCAATCCAACTAGCCATAACTTAAATTTTAGATTTTCAAATACGCCAACCAATACTTATACCATTCGCATGTCCGACATTACTGGTAAAGAAATACTTCGCATAGAAGATACTAGTCTTGAAACTACAATTGATTGTTCAACTTTAAGTGCGGGAATATATACTTACGAAGTTATATTACAAGGTTATAAAGCCACCGGAAAGATAGTGGTTCAACAATAAATTATTTAGGGTATTCCTCACTTCAAAAACTCAATATTCCGCTTCAATCCCTTAAACTTAGTGCGCTTAACTGCGGAGTTTTTAAATATACGCCGGTAAGTTTCTTCACTCAACTCTTCCCAGTCCTTACGGGTCATGTCCAATAACTCTTTGCGCGGTTCAAACTGCGGTTCGTTGTGTTGGGTAGCTTGTGCATTTATGGGGCAAACCTGCTGGCAAATGTCGCAGCCAAACATCCAGTTCTCAAATTTGCCTTTGTAGTCAGCCGGCAAAACCTCATCTCTCAATTCAATCGTAAAATACGATATGCACTTACTCCCATCAACCTTATAGGGCTCGTAAATAGCACCGGTGGGGCAGGCATCAATACATTTGGTGCAGGTCCCGCAATAATCCTTCACCGGGCTGTCGTATTCCAGCTCAACATCCAAAATTATTTCAGCCAAAAAGAAATACGAGCCCTGCCTTTTGGTAAGTATGTTGGTGTTCTTCCCTACCCACCCCAAACCAGCCCTTTGCGCCCACGCCCTTTCAAGCACCGGTGCCGAATCCACAAAGCAGCGTCCGTTTATGTTCCCAACTTGCTCCTCGATAAACCTGTAAAGCAATTCCAGCTTCTCCTTCACCACCTCGTGGTAATCTTTACCCATGGCGTACATGGCAAGTTTAGGCGCTTGCTCATCCTGCTGCCTTTCTTCCGTAAAGTAATTGTATGAAAGCGATATAACACTCTTCGCTCCATCTACTAATTTACCCGGGTCAATGCGCTTATCAAAGTAGTTTTCCATGTAGGCCATTTTACCATGTATGCCCTGGTTAAGCCATGCCTCCAATACGCGCGCCTCAGCATCAAGGCTTTCGGCTTTGGCAATGCCACAACCTGCAAAGCCAATTTCCTTGGCCCTGCGTTTAATAAGTTGTGTAAGCTGCAAACTGTTCATAATGGAATAATAACGAATAATGAACTCCGAATATCGAATATCCAAGGTTAATTTACTTCATTATTCAGTGTTCAATATTCATTATTCGATATTTACGGTTTAGTATTCATTCTTAAATATTTATTCCTTGTGTTCTTTGTGTTTAACCTTGTTGTTCTTTGTGTTAACCGGCATTTAAGGATTAGCGTAAACTTCGCATAAAAAATATATCAACAATAACTAAAATAAAGCTGCAATTAGTCGAACTTCCTTCCGTTATATGCGTAACAATACAAAGCAGGCTTTTTAAATTACAGGAATATGAAAAATGCCATTACCTCCTTACTGCTTATCATGCTGATGATGGCAAATTTTTACGAACCTGCCTTCGCAACACAACCACCCCACAAACCCGCCGACATAACTCAAAACCGAAACCTCAAAATACTTTCCTGGAACATATACATGTTACCCCGCATGGTAGTGCGCAAAGGCAAACGCGAACGCGCCCACGCCATTGTTGATGAGTTAAAGAAAACCGATTACGACATCATAGTTTTTGAAGAAGCCTTTCTGCCCGCTGCGCGTAAAATTATTTTAGATGGCCTGTCCGGCTTATACCAGTTTCAATACGGCCCTGTCAATAACTCGCCCAACATTAAAACCAACGGCGGCGTTTGGATATTGAGCAAAGTAAAAATGGAATTGGTTAAAACCATCCAGTTTAAGGACTGTGCCACCTGGGATTGCCTCGCCCGCAAAGGCGCTATGCTGTTGGAAGGCACATGGAACGGCAAAACATTTCAACTAATGGGCACCCATTTGCAGGCCGATGAATACCAGGATGTGCGCTACAAACAAATGGACGAAATTTATACCGACCTCCTGGCCCCATACCGCCAAAACGGCGTGCCTCAAATAGTTTGTGGCGATATGAACACCGAGGCCGAAATAAAAGAACGTTACTGCACCATGCTCGATTGCTTTGGCGCCGAAAACGGCGAAATATCCGGCGTTGAAAAATGCACCTACGATGGCGTTAATAACGATATAGCCCAAAGCTATGGGGTAAAAGACAAAACCACTTACGACTACATTTTGCTTCGCAACAACGGCCAAAAAGTAAATATTATTAAACGTTCTGTTAGCATTCTTAAAAAAGGCAAAAAGCAACTATCCGACCACTACGGTATAGTCTGCGAATTGAATTTTGAATAATCACCCATATATTATTTCACGAAAAATTTCGTTAAGAATGTATCGTGAAAAAAATCATGCTTGCCATCTTGCTTCTTCCCCTATTGGCATTCAACGCCGGCGATAGATATTTAAATAAAATCAGCCTCTTCCAAAAAGCTTCTTACTTCAAACAAAAAGTATATGCCGAGCACGATTGGAAAAGCTTTTACAAATTGAAAGAATCTCAGGCACCCGTCAACCCAAACAATTACGATCTGCACTTGCTAAACGCTGCCATATTTTTTGCTACCGAAAAGATGCGAGAAAGTAAAGGTGCGAAGCCCCTGCAATTTTCGCCCTCTCTCCGCAATGCCGCCGTGGTGCACACCGACCAGATGGTTGAAAAAAACTTTTTCGATCATATCAATAAAGCAACCCCCGCTTTACGTGCACCTGAACAGCGAATCAAACTATTCGGCATTACCCAAGTCGACCTGGCCGAAAATGTAGATTACAATTACATTTCTATCGAAAGCGAAAGCACCTACATACAACTGGCCGAAAAAATTGTAGACGATTTGTACGACTCACCGCCACATCGCAAAAATATGCTAGCCCGGCAATACACCCACTTAGGCTGCGCCGCCATCTTCGAACCGGTAGATAAAGACGGTGCCCGTTACGTAAAAGCCACGCAAGATTTCTCAGGAAATTAATTGAAGCAAAAATTGTGGTTATTTAAGGCCGGCAGCCAATTTTCCGGTAAGCGCAGCAAACCCACTTACAAGGCCACCAACAACTCCGGTAATTACCAGCAATACACCCACATTGCCATGCAAGGGCAACAAAGTAGCCACCTTACGCGCCAGCAAATCATTATTACTATGCGAAAGCATAAAAGAATAAGCCACCCACAATAAAAATATTCCAACAAACCCCGAGGCAAAAGCGCCTAACGAATTCTGCTTAATTACATACCCCGCGGCAAACGCCACTACAGCAATAGTATACCACGGCAAAAACGGCTGCAACACCGCACACCCAATAATTATCACCACAACCGAAAGCAAGAAATTCTTCATAAAAACTATTTTAAAAGACCTATCAAATCAATTCTTCAAAACCTACGTTAACACATTAACACCTTCGCACCTTAACACACCCTATGGTTTAAACGTCGACACAAACAATTTCTTCGCCCCTAATTCATCTCCTTGCTTCAAAAAATTCGCCTCAAAATACTGGCCCTTCGCCCATGGGCTAACCATGTTATCATAATAAGCGCTTCCCGGATTACCACTTTCGCCTCCAGGGTAAACCACATAAGCCTTCATAGCCCCTTCATCCACAATCATCCTCCACGAAGGGCCGTTAGTACTATTAGTGGCATTGATAATACCAATGTTGCCACCACTATACACGTGCATAGCGCTAAAAGGGTCAATCATAGCCAGGTTGGTAATTTTAGTATCCTTATAACTTCCCCAATCGTGCGGTTTTAAATCGTTCTTCTTGTAGCTATCATCAGCACCGTAAGGCTCACTAACTTCTGTAAATTCTTTTTTCTTCAAAGTATCCTCAATGCGCTTAAAAGCCATCAACACAACATCCTCTCTTGTTTCCTTTTTATCAGGGGTCGATAGATTATCATAAAACTGCGAAGTGCTGTCGTGCTTTAAAAACTCAACCGTAACATAAAAGTTAGGCTGTTTCATTGGCACCGCTTTATCCATCATTTCATCCCACAATAACTTACGCAACTCATTCCACCAAATTTCAAAGTATACCGGTGCTATTTGGTTAGGCCCGTTCACGTAATCCCATTTACCTAGTACATCAACCATTTTTATTTCATCCGGGCTCAATGTCGATTTATTGAGCAGCGATAACAAAACCGGCACCGCCTCACTGGCAAGCAAATTGTAATTATCGGTCTGCATCCTCTTCATAAAATCAACATCAATACCACTTCCATCGGTAAGCATTTTATTAATGCGCCGGTTGCGGTAGTTTTCGTAAACACCAAGGCCGGGATAGTAATACGGGTAAGTGCTATCTGTAGGATGCTGGTTAGCTGAGCTTACAAATCCACGTTCCGGATTTTTTACCGTCGGGTTATCTTCTGCCGGAATAAATGAAGTCCACTCATCTTTATCAGTTGTTCCATCACTTACAAACTTCCCTTGCTCAGACCGCTTATCCCTTATCGGAAAAAGCCCCTGCTCCTTGATAGCAATATCACCACTACGAGATGCAAAAACAAAATTCTGCGCAGGGCAGTTGTAGTTTTTAAGCGCACCTATATAATCATCATAATTTTTACCGCAGTTTAATTGGTAAAACGTTTTAAACTCATTGCTTGGCAAATGCGCTGTCCAGTGCATAGCCAGGTCCTGCCGGCTTGGGGCAGTGCCAAAACTCTTATCAAACACCACGATGCCAAAGCGGGTATAAACTACGGTATCCAAAACATCGGGCTTGCCTTTCACTTTATACCGCTCTACTTTTTTTTCTGATTTTACCCATTGGCCGTTATACTCATACTCATCGCGGCTCGCGTCCTTAAACTTAATCTTGTACCAATCACGTACATCTCTCCCACCATTGGTTACTCCCCATGCTATCGAATCATTAAACCCGATAATTACAGCCGGCGAACCCGGCAACGTTGCCCCATACACATTCATATTAGGCGATACTAACTGCATTTCGTACCAAATAGAAGGGAGCGAAAGTCTTAGGTGCGGGTCATTGCATAAAATAGGCTTACCACTTTTTGTCTTACTGCCACTAACTGCCCAATTATTCGAACCGGTAATTTCATCTGGCTTAGTAATAATATTCGCATACAAATCGTGCTCAGCATTTATCGCCGACACTTCCTTTTGCTTTTTCACAATGTCACCATCGCACATCGAAACTGTAGGTCTATTCCATTTAGTACCCACCGGTATTATCGGGTCCTCCTTATCAATAAAATCAGGGTACAGTTTTCTGAAATTCTCATCGCCATACTTCGCCACAAAATTTGTATTCTCAATATCATACTCAAACACCGAAAGCATGTTCGCCATATTCTTAAGCAGCAAAGCCACCTTTATCGGTGTCCACTCCTCGGGTGCATAATCCAGCAACTTATATTCAATAGGGTAATCTTTAGGTTTTAGTGCTTTTATGTAAGCATTAACTCCTGCACAATATGCATCTATCAGCTTTTTGCTTTCAGGGTCTTTGGCAATGTATGCTTGTCCTGCTTCAGCACCATAACCAAGGCCAATGCGCCTCTGCATTCGGTCAACATCTAAAGCCTTTTCGCCAACAACCTCGCTAACACGGCCCGCCGCATTGTGGGTTTGTATTTCCATTTGCCATAACCGGTATTTAGCGGTAATGTATCCCTGCATAAAATAAAGGTCCGCATCATTTTTAGCAAAAACATGCGGCACCAGCCTTTCATCAAAATAAACCTTTACCTCATCCTTTAATCCGGGCAATTTAGCTTCATCATCTTTCCATGCCTTTGCATTTTCAGCGTTTTGCCAAAAACCCTGGAACGGATTCAGGAATCGCGCAAAAGGTGGTGCCACACCCAATTTCGAATTGAGCAAAATAACCATGCCCACGGTAAGGGCTAGGGATATAAGGAATTTAACGTATTTCACAAGCTGTGTTTTAACAAGTGCTAATATATCGGATTTGAGTTTACACCAAGCCACATTTTATGGCACAGCAATTGTAAACTATAAATGGTGCAGTAAATAACAACTATCATATTATTAACCGCCACGCCAGCTTAAAATTGATTTTTTGCGTTGTGAAAATATTTGCACAACTCAAAAAAAACAATCCCCCTTTTAAACCTTTTAAATTATGTGGGGTCATAGAGGCATTACTTAAAAAACCATAAACAAACCATATGAAAAAGTTCATGTTAGCACTGTCCCTAAGTTTAGCCATAGGCACAGTAATCACGCTAAACTCGTGTCAAAAAGGTAAAAACAACCTTGCAGACGATAGTATCAGCGCGCAGGATAACGCCAGCATTAATAATGCCATTAACGCAACTACCGACGATGCAGCATCAGCCGCAGGACAGGTAAAAAGTTTCTCAGGTAAAACCAATGGTTGGTGGAACTCAGCCGTGCTTTGCGGCGTTACCATTGTTGATAGCGGCACCGTAATTGCCGGCAACAAAACTATTTCTATAACTTATGATGGCACTACTACCTGCAATGGCGTTATTCGTTCTGGTAACGTAACTGTTCAAAATTCGTCAGGCATTACCTGGAATACCGCTGGTTCAGTTTTAACCGTAACTTTCAATGCGTTGGCAATTACCGACCCCATTAGCGGCAATACCTACACTGTTAATGGTACCCATACCTTAACAAAAGAAACAAATGGCTTAGAATGGCAGATTATTGCGGAAGTTTTAACTAACCAAACCGTTACCCGCCGCAACCAAAGTAGCAACATGTCTATTACCTTCCCAGATGGTTCGGTAAGAACCTGGAGTGTTGATAGAACAAGAAGCTGGAGCAGTTCTGTTACGGGCAGCGTTAATACAATAACAGTAACTGTATCTTCCGAAAACGCAAACCATATAGATGCCACCGGCACTAACCGTTACGGAAATACATTCACCAACACTATTGTTACACCAATTATGGCCAACAATAATCTAAGCTGCACCTGGAAACCTTACCAGGGCGAAACGCAACACGTGGTAAACAATCGTACCACCACCGTAGTATTTGGAACCAATCTTTTAGGAACCCAAATTGGCAACGCCACTACATGCGGAGACGGCTATTATATAACTTACAGCAATGGAATCCGGACTCTGCACCGCTTTGTTGCTTACTGGTAATAAAGCTTATTAGGTTCAAAAAAATCCCACTCCTTAAATTAAGGAGTGGGATTTTTTTTGAACCTACTTTGGAACAATAACGATTACATAAATGTTTTAAAATAACTATCGGTTGTAATCGTTTTTAATAGAAAATAAAACTATACTGCAATGCATTTGCACTTCATAAAACAATGAGCACCGAAAAAAATAGTTTTTGGCTTAATATCCTCATCGTGTTCGCGCTGCTATCAGTATTATGGATAGTGCAAATCGCGCAATATTATTTACTGGTCGATTTAAGCAGTTACGGCAACTGGCCCCATCATATCGAAGGATTAAAAGGGATTATCTTCTCTCCTTTCATACATGGCAGTTTCGACCACCTGGCATCTAATACCTTACCCATGCTGGTATTGTTAACCGTTTTACTTAATGCATATCCGCGCACTGCGCTTATGGTATTGGTTTTTGTTCACCTCCTTAGCGGCATCCTCGTTTGGCTTTTTGCTCCCGATACCGGTGTGCATATTGGCATCAGCGGCATTATATATGGTATTGCGGCATTTTTAGTAGCATCAGGCATTTTCCGCAAAGACCGTACCTCTGTATCAATTGCTATTTTGGTGGGTTTGGTATATGGCAGTATGGTTTGGGGCTTTATTCCACAGCATGGCATTTCCTGGCAATCGCATTTGTACGGTACTTTCAGTGGTGTAATCATTGCATTTATTTTACGCCGTCGCGATTTGCCCGAACCAACCGAAACCGAACTTGAAAAAACCGAAGAAGACCGCCATTTTTTTGATACCAGTATCCATAGTAAAGAAAGTGGCGAGCCTAAAATCCTTAATAACGAATGACAAAGGAAGTTTACGTTATTACGCTGCATTTTTCTTTGCGTTCTTCGTGAACTTCACAGTAAATTGTATTCATTATTTTCGCATAAAATTTCAAGCATGGCCCAGGTTATTTTGTACGCTATTATCGCCTTTATAGTTTTCGAATTTGTTCTTTCCAAAGTACTTTCCTGGCTTAATTTAAAAACATGGGACAATCCGCTTCCCGCCGAAGTTAAAGACCTCTACGACCCCAAAAAATATACCGATGCTCGTGATTACGCCTACGCCAATTTTAAGATAGGTGCGCTCTCATCAACACTATCGTTAATCATAACCATTATGTTTCTTCAATTTAAAGGATTTGCCTGGATAGACGGAATTGCACGCAATGCCACCTCCTCTCCTGTGTTACAGAGCTTAATATTTTTCGGCATCATCGGTGCAGCCCTAACGGTAATCGGTTTGCCCTTCGATATTTACCAAACTTTCGTGGTAGAAGAAAATTTTGGTTTCAATAAGGTAACACCCAAACTTTTTGTAATCGATAAAATTAAAGAACTCGCCCTGGGTGTTATTATTGGCGGTGCAATTATTGCCTTGCTAACTTTCCTGTTTGGCTTGTTAGGCGATATGTTTTGGTTGGCGGCCTGGGCGGTAGTTGCCGGTATTTCAATTTTCGTAGCTATGTTTTACACATCGTTACTACTACCCATTTTCAATAAACTTACGCCGCTCGAAAATGGCGAACTTCGGGCCTCTATCGAAAAATATGCAGCCAAAGTAAGTTTCCCCCTAACTAACATTTTTATTCTCGATGGCTCAAAACGCTCAACCAAGGCCAACGCTTTTTTCAGCGGGTTAGGGGGCAAAAAGAACATAGTGCTTTACGATAACCTGGTAAACGATATGAACACCGACGAAATTACCGCAGTGCTTGCACACGAGGTTGGCCACTACAAAAAGAAACATGTGCTGCAATCAATCCTCATTTCTATTGCGCAAATGGGTATAATGTTTTTTCTGTTTGGCTGGTTAGCAAGCAATCCGCTAATGGCCGAAGTGCTGGGCGCTAAGCAAAATAGCTTTTACTTATCACTTATTACTTTTTCAATGCTTTACTCTCCTGTTTCAATGATAACCGGCCTGTTAATGAACCTTTTTAGCCGCAAAAATGAGTACGAAGCCGATGCTTATGCGAAACAAACTTATAATGCCGAACCGTTAATAAGTGCTTTAAAGAAACTTTCAATCAACCACCTAAGCAATCTTCAGCCATATCCGGCCTATGTTTTTATTAACTATTCGCACCCAACTTTATTGCAACGAATGAGGGCAATGGCAGGAAAAGGTTAGCAAGAACCAAGTTTACATTAATAATTACTTATCTTTATTTAAATGTAACTTGTTGGTGTGAAGAAAAAACTTCTTTTCAGTGTTTCTTACCTGGCATTAACGCTATCTGCCAATGCTCAGATAACATGTCATTTAATTGCTTCTGATACAGTCGGTTGCAGCCCGTTTGTAGTTGCATTTACCGATCAGTCAACTGGTTACCCTATTTCTTTTTATTGGAATTTCGACAACGGAAGCACTTCTACAACCCTAAATCCTTCTACAACTTTTTACGATACAGGATATTACCACGTGTTTCATAGGGTTTCCAATTCCCTATATACCGACTCGCAGTATCTTACAATTCACGTAATTTCACCACCAATTCCGTCTTTCACACCAAGCAGTACTTTCGCTCAATGCCCACCGCTTCCTGTTCAGTTCACTAACCAAACATTCGGCGATAGCTTAAGCTTTAACTGGGATTTTGGCGATGGTATTGCCGATACCGCAGCAAACCCATTTCATATTTACATCTATCCGGGAGACTACAATGTAACTCTTACTGCATTTCATAAAAGTTGTTCCGATATATTAGTCCTCTCCAATCTCATACAGGTTAAAGGCCCCATAGGCCATTTTACCGTTTCGCCAACTATGGGCTGCGCCCCGCTAACCGTTCGCTTTTTAGGAAGTACACAATTCGTGGCTTCCTCAATTTTTTCTCCCGAACCTGCGGAAAGCCTAAACGAGGTTATTAATGCTGACTACAATTATCACCACCCCGGAACCTATAACCCTACTTACACCTTAACCGATAGTTTTGGATGCACCGTAGTCTATGTTACAGATTCAATTCAAGTACAAACCTGCGACACCGCCGATGCTATTAGGGCAGTTCAAGGTGATTTCGCTAATGGTATAGTGATTCAACCAAATCCGGCATCCAACTTTTTAAAAATTGAGGGAAACAACTTCATTAACTATGAAATCGAGCTTTTTAATGAGCTCGGACAAGTATTAAAAATGGAAGCGCTAAAATCAAATTCAGAGCTCGATGTTACCGCATTACCGAACGGAATTTATTTTTTGAAGGTAAACTACCCTGTTAATCACCTGGTGTTAACCAAAAGGGTTGTTATTCAAAGGTAATATAACGCAATTGGAGGTTTTACTTCCTGGTGTCCACTATTACAAACACTGCTTTGTTGGTACATCGTTCCAAATAAGCGTTTTGCCTATTTGGTTTTTAATTTCAAGTCATTATATTTGCGCTCCCAAATTAATAAGAGATATGTACGCAATAGTAGAAATAGCAGGACAACAGTTTAAGGCAGAAGCCGGTAAAAAATTATACGTTCACCGCCTTGAGGGCAATGAAGGCGATGCAGTATCATTCGATAGAGTGTTATTGACTGAAGCCGACGGTGCTGTAAAAGTTGGCACACCCATTGTTGCCGGCGTTAAAGTAAATGCCAAAATAGTGGCTCACCTAAAAGACGACAAAGTAATCATCTATAAAAAGAAGAGAAGAAAGACTTACGAAAAGACCCAGGGTCACCGTCAGTATTTGACTCAAATTGCGATTGAATCAATCGGATAATTTTTAAATAACAAATCACAAACTCAGAAAATCTCTAAGTCATGGCACATAAAAAAGGCGAAGGTAAAGTAAAGAACGGCCGCGATTCGCACAGTAAACGTCTTGGTATTAAATTATTTGGTGGCGAAGTTGCTTCACCCGGTAAGATTTTAGTTCGTCAGCGCGGTACTAACTACCATGCTGGTAAGGGTGTTGAAGTTGGTAAAGACCACACACTTTTTGCAGTAGTTGACGGTGTAGTAAAATTCACTTACGGCAAAAACGACAGAAGGTTCGTTCACGTAGTTCCGGCTCCAGTAGTTGCCGAAGCATAACTAATACACACAACAAGGGCTATTGAGCCAAAATATTTAATAGCGCAACTCGTAGTTGCGCTATTTTAATATATACCAACCCCTGTTAAATCCATCCTAATAACAATTTTAGCGCTGTTCAAATCGTTATCTTCGTGCTACAAAAATAGCCCATGCAACAAGCTAAAAGGAAAAATACTTACATAGTAGGTTTATTTATCGTGTTGGCTGCTGCGTTTATACTGCTCACCTCAGCAACCGAATCAGATATCAATACCAATGGCACAGCTCCCGTTAAGGGGCTTTCATCGCTTTTAAACAATACCTTACCGGTTTACACAAATCTGCACCTTAAAGAGCTTGGGCTAAGCCAAACTGCATTTGAATTGGCCTTAAAAGGCTGGGCAAAACTTAAAGCCAAAGGTGAGGTTTCCAAAGATATTATCTCCATCTGCGATTTCACCCAGTCGTCTAATAATAAGCGATTATATGTTATTAACCTGGCAACCGGCACCCTTTTGTTTAATACACTGGTAGCCCATGGCAAAAATACCGGCGAGGAATTTGCCCATTACTTTTCAAATAAACCATCTTCATTGCAAAGTAGCCTTGGCTTTTATGTTACCAGGGAAGCCTATACCGGTTCTCACGGTCTTGGCCTTAAATTAATAGGCCTCGAACCGGGCTTTAATGACCGGGCCGAAGAGCGCGCCATTGTAATGCACGGAGCAACCTACGCTTGTAAAGAATTTATTGACCAATATGGCAGATTAGGAAAAAGCTGGGGCTGTCCCGCTGTTCCGTTCGAGGTGCATGAGCAAATCATCAATGCCATAAAAGATGGCACCTGCCTTTTTATTTACTACCCCGATAAGGCATACCTTGCCGCATCAAGACTTATTAAGTAATTTCTATTTACGGAATATCACGGGTCTTGAAACCGCATAACCAACACCGTATTCCCGGGCTAAGCAATATGCCCCGCTGCGCAATGGCTTAAACTCGCCACCAACTCCAACTTTTACTGCAACGGTATTATTATCCCCGGCCAGTTGATACCAAATGCAGTTATTAGCATTACCAATGGCGCTTAATACACCGTCTGTATTTTTTATTGACGGGCGCGGTATTGAAGTTCCATCAAGCCAATGCGCTTTGTAACTATAAACATCCTTTGGTAAATAATAATTGGTAATAGCCTGCATTTTATCATCACCCTCCTCCATAAATACATGAAAATCATTCAGGGTATCCCCAACTGTAACACCATAATTAAACAGGTAGTTGTCATTTGCGTTCACATCATAATTACCCGAACCGCTCGACCTGATTTTTTTATGAGGAAATATCTTACGCTCAAACCCCACTTCATTGGTTTTACTTTTACTATTAACAGTAAACTGCAACACATATGGTTGCGGGTGCCCTTTATCGCCGTTTGAATAAAGACTGTAAACCTCTGCATCTTTCATTTGTCGCACCTTCTTAAAATCATGTTGCAGGTAAAAGGCAATAGTATCGCCCCTTTTATCGGTATACATCTTTTTGCCCTCTAGGTGCCACATCACATGCCCGTCTGCACTCGATATTTTACCCACCCCAATATGCCTGAAACTATAAAGTATGTTTCCATCATAATCCCAACTTAAAGCATTCCCATGCGACCAATCTAAAATACCCGGTGGTACTGTAGCGCTGGGTTCATGCGCATATTGACGGTCTACCGCCCCTACACCAAGCGCTGCTACCGGGTTCCATTTAAAAACAACCTTGTTGTTCGAATCAACTACCTCAATAATATCTAGCAGTGCAAGGTCCATAGTATCGGTGGCGCTATTCCAAGCCTCGGCCATATTTAAAACCGTATCAAGTTGTAGCATGCCCAGCTTCTCGCGTTTGCTGTTTACTGCAAAAGCGTGAAAATTGATTGGCATCGTTGTGCTGCTAAATGTATCAATGGCGCTAAGGTTACCGGCGCAAATAATATAACCCGCAACCAGGCCTTGTTTGTGTGGGTGATTCATTTCGCGGCTTATTACCGATTGCTCCTTATAAAACGAGATATAACCATCCTGTACAGAAGCATCCATAAACCAATTAAAGGCAACATTATTCTGCACTTGGTTATATCCACAAGGGGCTGCAGATGTAAACCATATTGGCGGCCATGGATTGGCGGCATCAATTATTTGCACACTATTGGCAAATTGGTTATTACCTCCGTTGGTAATTTTACCAAAATCAGCTGTGCTTAATATAAAGGTTCCCTTACCGCCGGAATCGGCTAAAACCGGAGGCAAAAAATCAAGCCCCTGTGCAGTCAAAAAATTGAATATGCAATTAAAACACACTAAGCACAGGGTTAAAATCCACTTAAAATTGCGATGCATAAAATTTGTTTTGCGAAAAATACGCTTGTCAGATTAAAGTTTTAAACAACTAATAAGCAGCTTATAATCAGTTTTTTGCAGAAAACAGTAAAAAAACGACGATTATGTGAGGTAAAAAAAGTGTTTTTCAACATTAATATGTTAAGGGATACTAATTTTCTAAAAATCTCTTTAATTTGCATCTGCGATAATCTATTTCTTAACCAAATAATAACAACATGAAAAAACATGTACTGAATGCTGCCTTGGCATTTTTGTTGGTTTTTGCATTCGGATGGCTGAATGCGCAAACCACCAATACAATCAAAGGTACTGTAAAAGATAACAAAGGTGAGTCTGTTACAGGAGCTGCTGTTTCTGTTAAGGGGACCACCGTAGGTACCGTAACAGATGTGGATGGTAAATTCTCTTTAGACCTGCCCGCAGGTGCCACAACCCTTGTAGTAAAATACATCGGGTATAAATCTCAGGAAGTTTCCATCGCCGGTGGTAACTTTAGCGTAACCCTTGATGAGGATACGAGATCACTGGATGAACTGGTAGTTACCGCTATCGGTATTAAAAAAGAAAGACGAGCACTGGGCTACGAAGTTCAAGACCTTAGCGGCGACGACCTTACTAAAGGTGGTAACCCTGATGCCTTGAGCGGTCTTAGCGGTAAAATTGCCGGTTTACAGGTAATTACCTCTTCGGGTGCACCGGGTGCGGCCGTTAGCCTTCGTTTAAGAGGCGCTACCTCACTTTACAGTGGCGATAACCAACCACTACTCGTTGTAGATGGTATTCCTATCGATAATAGCCAGGTATCAACTACACAAAACATTAACCTGCAACAGTTCAACATTAACGGCGACGTTAACCAGAACCGTGGTATGGATATCAACCCCGATGATATCGAAAATGTATCGGTACTAAAAGGTGGTGCTGCTACAGCACTTTATGGTGTAAGCGGTGCTAATGGTGTAATTTTGATTACCACCAAAAAGGGCTCCGTTACTGGCAAAAAAGCATACAACGTAGATATTTCTACTTCCGTTACTTTCGACCAGGTTAATAAGTTGCCTGAAGAGCAAAATCAATGGATACAAGGTTCTGGTAGCGCTTTAGTCGGCGGAGGATATCCTTTTTACTACTACACCCACTCTTGGGGTGCTAATAAGGATTCTCTTTACTGGAGCGGAGTTCAAAACTACGTAGGTGCACCTAACGATAGCGGCGCAGGATATGACAAACATGGTGGCATTGTTGGCAAAAGCGACCCTGCAGCCCATACCTCAACTGCATCTCCTTTCAAACCTTACGAAAACGAAAAATCTTTCTTCCGTACTGGTGTAACAACCAATAACAACTTCTCTATATCAGGAGGAACTGATCGTGGAACTTTCCGTTTTTCAATAACCAACCTTTACCAAAATGGTATCATTCCTAGCAGCAACCTTACCAAAACTACTGTTGCTTTAGGTGGTGAAATGAAAGTAGGCGAAAAAGTTACCATTTCAGGTAATGTTAGCTATGTTAATTCGCTTACAACCGGCGATGCTTCCGGAAATAATGTATCGGGCGTTATGTATGGTGCTTACCGTACTCCTATCAGTTTCGATAATACAAATGGCTTAAGCGGTACCACAAATCCAAACATGTACCTCGCACCAGATGGCCACCAGCGTTCATATACCTATATCTTAGGTAGAGATGCAAACGGCAATATTTCAATTTTCAACAATCCTTACTTTACTGTTAACCAGGACATTTACAAATCAAACGTTAGCCGTATGTTTGGCAATGTTGCTCTGAATGCAGATGCCACACCATGGTTAAATTTCTTAGGCCGTGTTGGTGTTGACTTTTACAGCGACCGTCGTAAACAAGATGCTGCTATCGAAGATGCCGCAACACCGGAAGGTTCAGTTGCAGAAGATCAGTACTTCAGTCGTATAATAAACTCCGACGTAATTGCTACCGCCCACGGTAACCTTGCAAAGGATCTGAACGGGTCGGTATTTTTGGGTAACAACGTTCACTCTACTTACTTCCAGGATTTATTCTCTTACGGTGATGCATTGGTTTTGCCTAACTATTACAACTTATCAAACGGACAAACCATTACTTCATCTGAAGGTGTAACCAAAACATTATCAACCGCTATTTACGGTGGCTTGAACTTAGATTGGAAGAGCCAGATTTATTTTGCCTTTACTGCGCGTAACGAGTGGAGCTCAACGCTTCCTCCTGCCAGCAGAAGTTTCTTTTATCCATCAGTTAGTTTAGGATGGGTATTTACCGAAACAGCTAAATTAGCTACCAACAAATGGTTCCCTTATGGAAAGATTCGCTTCTCATGGGCTGAAGTTGGTAATGCTGGTCCTGCTTATGCTTTACAACCAAACTACGGTCAACCGGCAATTGGAGATGGGTTTACAAACGGAACCAAATTCCCTTTCAATGGTTTGGCAGGATTTACACTTAACACCACACTTAACAATCCAAATCTGGTATCTGAACTTACTCAAACCTATGAGACAGGTTTAGAAACAAGGTTTATGCAAAACCTTAAAATATTTGGTGGCTTTGGATTTGATGCAACGTACTACTACATGAAGTCAACTAAGGAAATTCTACCAGTACCGGTAGCAAGTTCTTCAGGTTATCAGTTTGTTAACTTAAACGGTGGTAGCTTACAAAATCAGGGTGTTGAGTTAACATTAAACATCACTCCGGTTAAAACAAATGGTTTCCGTTGGGATATGAACGTTAACTGGGCAAAAAACATAAGCAAGGTATTAAGTCTTGCAAGTGGTTTAAATGAGCTAACAGTTGGTGCCTTTGGTGGTGCTGGTGCTGGTGCAATTTACCAGGTAGTTGGTCAGCCTTTTGGTATGATTTGGGGTGGCGATTTCTACCGCGACAAATCCGGCAATGTAGTAATTGATGACCGTGCTGCTATTGGTGGTGTTGCAAACTCTAACTATGGTATGCCACTTGGTTACAAAGGCGATACCGTTATCGGAAATGCAAATCCAAAATCAACTTTAGGATGGAGAAACACATTTAGCTACAAAGGATTCTCATTAAGCTTATTGTTTGATGTAAAAATCGGTGGCCAATTATACGACGGAACAAGAGGTGCTTTAGTAACTTATGGCCGCGCTGCAGAAACTGCGGACCGCGATCAGAACCATGTATTTGCAGGTGTTCCGGGCCACTTAGGTCCTGACGGAACTGTTGTAACAAGCGGTTCGAAAAATTCGGTTTCAGTTCCTTTCGGTCAAATTGACCCTGCAACCGGTATTACTTACGGCGAAGAGTGGTATACCGGCAACGGTGGTGGTTTCGGCCCTATCAGCTCGCAGTTTGTTGAAAACGCAGGCTACTTCCGCTTAAGAGAATTATCAATTGCTTATAGCTTCGAAAAGCGCTTGTTTAAGAACAGCAAAATTAGAGGTATTGATTTATCGTTTATTGCCCGTAACTTATTCCTGGTTACTCCTTACAAAGGTATTGACCCGGATCAGGCATTGGCAGGAGCAGGTAATATTCAAGGTATTGAATGGTTTAACTTGCCTAACACCCGCAGTTATGGTGTTTCGCTTAAGTTACATTTCTAATTTGTTAATTAAAGAAACATAAGCTATGAAAAATATAACGAAATATTCAATCTTAATAATGCTCGGACTAGTGCTTATGTCCGGATGCAAAAAACTGGATCAGGTTAACACCAATCCTAATTTACCGCTTTCATCACCTCCGGCACCTCAGTTCTTATCTTCTGAGTTGCTGATTGGTTATGCAATGGGTAGCGATATGAGTCGCTTCTCGGCTATCTGGACACAACAGGCAGTTGGGGTAAACCGCCAGGCGCAGTTGTACACTACATATACCGTTGGTAATGCAGATTTTGACGCTCCATGGGGCAACCTTTATCAAGGTATGACCAACCTAAACGACATGATAATTACCGCCCAAAAAGCCGGTAACAATTATTATGTAGGTGTAGGCAAAATTTTAATGGCCTATAGTTTAGGTGCAAGCACAGATGTTTGGGGCGATATGCCGTTTTCAAAGGCTTTTCAGGGTGTAGCTAACTTACAGCCCGCTTTTGATAATCAACAAGCGCTTTACACTACTATGCATCAGCTTTGCGATGATGGTATAGCCGCTTTTGCCTTACCTGCTGGCAAATTAGTTCCGGGAGCTGACGACATCATTTATGGTGGAGATGTAACCAAATGGACTGCATTTGCGCATGCATTAAAGGCCAGGTTTTATCTGCATACCTCAAAAAGAAATGCCGGAGACCTTGCTAAGGTACAGCCTGAATTAGTGCTAGCTGGTGTAGCAACGGGAGCTACCAGTAACACCTTTGCTGATGCATACATTACCTTCGGAAATGCAAATAATACTGCGGGTCCTTGGTACCAATTTATGCAACAACGTGCGGGCGATATCACGTTTGCACAAGGCAATCTGGGCACAGTTATGATTAACACCAGCGACCCACGTTTAGCTGCTTATATTGATACTACTCAAAACGTATTAGGGTCTTTTTATGGTGGCACTACGTCACCGGCTCAGTTGGTTACCGGTGCCGAATTGTACTTTATTTACGCCGAGGTATCCTTGCGTAATGCAGATAAGGCAACCGCAGCAACAGCTTCAAATAATGGTGCTTTGGCATCTGTTCAAGCAATAACTGGTGCAGCTGCACCAGCGGGATGGACAACATCTTATGCAAGCGAAACTGCTGGCACTATTACGCTTGAAAAAATCATCAACCAAAAGTACCTTGCGCTTTTCCTTAATCCGGAATGCTTCGCAGATTGGAGAAGAACAACTTTCCCTACTTTGGTGCAAGCTGCTGGTTCGTCTACTACAGGAATTCCGCACAGATTCTTCTACGCTGAAACTGAAACTGAAAGAAACTCAGCCACTCCGCGTGGACTTCAGTTAACTGACCACGTTTGGTGGGATAACTAAGATTTGCTGTTTAGCACAATTTTTAAAAGCGCCTCCGTAACCGGGGGCGCTTTTTTATTTTACAGATTTTAACTTTTCTACTGCCTATTTTTAAGTGCATTGCGTGTTTATTAGGAACAACTCAAATTTTCTTTGCCTCAAAATCGTTATCTTAGCAGTCAAAACCCTTAGCCCGTGATGAATAAATTCAGGACTATCGCAGTTTTTTTGATTGCTTCGGCTTTCATTACTCCGGCATATTCCTTTTACAATTTTACCGATTCTACCCAGGCAGGCTGTATTGACCCTGTTATTTGCAGGCTCGATAGCATGTCTCTTAATACTTTTAAACGCGATAAGTTGTTTGGTGATGACGCCGCCGTTTTGGCCAGCATTGGCTTGCCTTACGATGCAATACCCAAGTTTACCGAAGATGAGGTAAAGGAAAAAATGAGGCTAATACCCTCCTTCATTCCCTTAAACTATAACACCACGGTAAAGCAGTTTATTGATTTTTTTGCCTATCGCAGAAGAGGCCTGATGTCAAGTTGCCTGGCGAACTCACAGATATATTTTCCCATTATCGAAGAAATACTGGACAAAAAAGGCCTTCCGCTTGAATTAAAGTACCTGACCATTGTTGAATCGGCATTCAACCCGGTAGCAGTTTCAAAAGCCGGTGCAACAGGTTTATGGCAATTAATGTATGGTACAGGTGCGCAACTCGGCCTCAATATCAATTCATATATCGACGAAAGGCGCGACCCCATTAAAGCAACTGAAGCAGCAGCTGATTACCTGAAGAAGCTATACGATTTTTACGGCGATTGGCAGCTGGTTTTAGCAGCCTATAACTCTGGGCCCGGAACTGTGAACAAAGCTATTGCCAGGGCCGGTGGTGTTAAGAATTTTTGGGCAGTTTTAAACTACTTGCCGGCCGAAACCAGGAGCTATGTGCCAACCTATATAGCTGTAGCTTATGTAATGAACTATTACAAAGATTACAAACTGGTATCATCAGAACCCAAGCGCGAGTTATACGCTATAGATACCGTTTTAATTACAGCCAAAGTTAGCCTCAAGCATATCTCCGATATTTTGGGCATCCCAATGGATGAGCTTCAATTTCTCAATCCAAGTGTAAAGGCCGGGGTTATTCCTTATACCGATAAAGGTTTCGGGGTTAACCTGCCAATCAACTATTTTGCTCTGTTCGAATCTAAGCAGGCCGACATTATGAATGATTCTTCTCAAATCATTCAAATGCCTTTGCCTATGGTTGCCGCATCAACCAAAACTATTTATTACAAAGTCAAGTCTAAAGAAACGCTAACTAAAATTGCCTCTAAATACGGCGTTACCGAAGCCTCGATTAAAAAATGGAATAAGCTTAAAAGCAGCGCGCTTTATACCGGCGAAAACTTAAAGATTGTTATTACAACTTATAAAACTGCCGAGAGCGCAGGTTATGCCCAGGCATTTTCAAGCAAGATGCTCGATAGATCAAGAGTCGACACTTCTAAAAGTACTGCAGTATCGGCACCGGCGGTAGAAGTTGCAGAACAAACAGATAGCACGATTGACAGTGTTAGCTCCTCTAAAGCCAATACTGCCGTTAATACCACTACCCAGGACAGTAATTCAATTAAGCTAGAGCTTGATAAAAGCTGTAATTGCATTTATCACGTAGTGCAACCGGGTGATACCCTTTGGAGCATTGCCAAACACTACCAGGGCGAAACTATTGATAAGCTAAAAGCCGACAATAAGGAAATTGAAAACCGCCCTATACGCGTTGGCGATGTTATAAAAATACTGAGGTAATTATTGGCGCTGACACTATGCTACGTCCATGATCTTTTGAATCTGACCCATGGATGAGAATGTAATGAGCTTCAGGAAAACATTAACTCTCAACTTTGCCCAGTCTGATCGAGGGTCCGCAACAATTGCCCTTAAAGTTGAAGCAAGGGCCTCAAGGCGCTTGCCCCTCAGGATATTGTAGCGCGCTATAGCATGAAAACTACTGGCCAGTTTATAAGCTTTTACCTTAGCCGATATACGTTTACCCGAGTGTTGATTGGTGAAGATGTAATGATATAGCCTTAACTGCTCGGCACCGGTGTTATACCGCAAAATATTTACCGACCGTTCATCATGTTCCAACACAACTACATCAAATTGCTTTTCGAGGTAATGGACCGGGTATTTTGCTGCTATGCGCAACCATAATTCCATGTCCTCTCCTATGGTAAATTGTGGGTCGTATTTAAACTCGTGCATTATTTGCGCACTAATGCAAACCTGTTGGCTATGTATAGTGTTCACCACTATTACTTCGAAAATATTATCGCCGTAATAATAGTTGCCCACCAGTAATTCATTCTTACCGGTTTTCTCTACGGTTAAACCAGTATAAAACATTTCCACCGGAAAATGCCTCCTCAACAGTTCGTCGTAAAGTGATACCAACCTTTGCGATAGGTAAAAATCATCGCTATCTAAAAAACAGATGTATTTACCTGTTGCGTGGTTAATACCATTATTTCGGGCAGCGCAACGCTCGGCATTGGCCTGGTAGATATACCTTATGCGCGGGTCGTCAAACCCCTTAACTACATCAACCGTGTTATCGGTAGAGCCATCATCAACAATTAATAACTCCCAATCGGTAAAGGTTTGCGCCAAAACACTCTTTACAGCTTTTGCCAAAAGATGCGCGCGGTTATATGTAGGTATAATGATGCTGAAAAAAGGAGACTGGTTCACTTGTGCGTTAAGCTATATTGGCCGGGGGATCATTTTATTATCAAACTTAAATTTAATGCCCGCCCGAATTACGTGAAAACGTTTTCTGAAAATCATCAAATTTCACGGTCTTGTATTTATTACTGGCTACATAACTTAAAACCTGCTCAAAAACATTCGTTTCCTGGTAACCGGGTACAGGAAAAATCTCATCCATGTTTTCATCAAAGTAAACCGAGGTAGGATAGCTCATTTGATTATTCAATATCTCTGCGGCCAGTTCATTATAGCCCTGCATGCCCTGTGCTATGTACTTATAGTCCTTACCCTTAAAATTGATGTTCTCTTTGGTTTCTGCGTCAAACTTAACCGCGTAAAAGTTATCGTTCACATACTTAACAATATACGCATCCTTAAAGGTGGAAGCATCCATGCGCTTGCACCAGCAACACCAGCCGGTATAAACATCTACAAACACCTTGCGGTGCTCTTTCTTCTGGGCCTCCTGCATATCTTTCCAACTCATCCATTTAATACCCCCTTCTGACGAAGCAGGCTGAGGCTTAATAGCAAACGACAAAGCAATAAAAATACCGGCTACTGCCATTAAGGCAAAAAACGACTTCTTCATTTTACAAATTTACGTACGTAAAGTTATTCAAAATTATGCCAAGATTAAAAGTAACGGGTGGCGGTTTCGTGGAGTATGTAAATTTAGTAATCTTAACTAAGCTAAACAAATTCTATGTCTGAATAACCCCAACGCTAAACTGCTTGGTTATAGGCGATTGATTTGCTGCCTCAATGCCCATCGAAATTACCTTGCGTGTATCTATAGGGTCAATAATGCCATCAGTCCAAAGGCGGGCAGCAGCAAATTTGGGATCCAGTGTTTTAACGTACTTGGCTTTTATATCATCCAGCAGTTTCTTTTCATCTTCCGGCAAAATTACCTGGCCTTTTCCTTTAAGCGTTGCCACCTGTATCTGTAACAAAGTTTTAGCAGCCTGGTCGCCGCCCATTACTGATATACGCGATGTTGGCCATGCATAAATTAGGCGCGGGTCGTAAGCCTTGCCGCACATAGCATAGTTGCCTGCGCCATAACTATTGCCTACTACTATAGTAAACTTAGGCACTACCGAGTTTGATACCGCATTTACCATTTTGGCCCCATCCTTAATAATACCGCCCTGTTCGCTGCGGCTGCCAACCATAAAGCCCGTTACATCCTGTAAAAATACCAATGGTATTTTTTTCTGGTTGCAGTTCATAATAAAACGCGCTGCCTTATCCGCCGAGTCGGAGTAAATAACACCGCCAAATTGCATTTCTCCCTTTTTGCTCTTTACCACTTTGCGCTGGTTAGCAACAATGCCAACAGCCCAGCCATCAACACGGGCATAACCGCAAATAATAGATTTACCATACTCCTCTTTATACTGTTCTACTTCCGAATTATCCACCAAACGCTTAATTACTTCCAACATATCGTACTGGCTGGTAATAGTCTCAGGTATCAGGCCATAAATATCAGTTTCAGGAAAAGCCGGTTTCGCCGGTGCCACACGGTCAAACCCTGCATCGGCCGGCCTGCCAAATTTATCAACCAGGTTACGAATGGTTTTTAAGCACTCATCATCATCCTTCATTTTATAATCGGTAACGCCCGATATTTCGCAATGTGTAGTTGCGCCTCCCAGCGTTTCGTTATCAATGTCCTCTCCCACTGCCGATTTAACCAGGTAACTACCTGCAAGGAATACTGAGCCCGTCTTCTCTACAATAAGCGCTTCATCGCTTAATATTGGCAGGTAGGCCCCACCCGCAACACAGCTGCCCATAATAGCGGCTATTTGCGGTATACCCATAGCACTCATTATCGAGTTATTATAGAACACCCGTCCAAAACCTTCCTTATCAGGAAAAACCTCATCCTGCATTGGCAAAAAAGCGCCTGCACTATCAACTAAATAAATAATAGGCAATCGGTTTTCTATCGAAATTTCCTGCGCCCTTAAGTTCTTTTTAACCGTTATAGGAAACCAAGCGCCGGCTTTAACCGTGGCATCGTTGGCAACAACCACGCACAAACGCCCTTTTACATAACCCAAAACAACCACCACACCGCCCGATGGGCAACCGCCCTGCTCTTCATACATGCCATAACCTGCCTGTTCTCCAACTTCTAAAACCGGCTTGTTTTTATCAAGTAGCAATTCTATTCTTTCACGGGCAGTAAGTTTACCTTTCTCTTTGTGCTTATCAATGGCTTTTTTACCACCGCCAAGCTTTATTTGCTCGCTCAATCTTTTCAAATCGCTAAGCATTAACTTCATGGCATCTTCGTTCCTGTTAAACTCAAGGGTGTTGTTACTCATACTTTCAAAAATTTGCGTGGCGAAGCTATGATAATTTGATAATTCAGCAATGAGATAATGTGATATTTAGATTGCGGACTTTATTGAAATCCCAGCAATGTTTATCTGCTAATTGTTGAATTAAGCTTTCACTTTTCAATTAAGCCATTATATTTGCGGCGGGGCGAGCCTCATACGACCAGCTCCTGTTTAATCCTCCAGGCGGGAAACCGAGCAAAGGCAGACGGTTGTAGCGGTGCGATATGAGTTACTTGCCCTATTTTTTTCCCCTCCTCTCAATTCACACCATTTTAGCAATGTTTTGGCCCAATAATCAGGCTGTAACTGCTTTTGTTTTGGTAAAGCGCTCAAGCAGATAGTTAACAAATACGCAGGCCAGTAAAAGCATAAACGGGTCGGCAATATAGCGCCAGCGGTATTCAACAAAAAATATAATGTTTACTGCAAAAATCGCTACCACCGGGCACAGCAGGTAATAAAACTCAATGCCTTTTATACGCCTTAGGGCAAACAAAAAGATAAACCCAAAAAAGCATAAATGCATAAGTGCTGTAATCGGATTTATCTTCCAGCAATTGCTATTGTTAGGCAAAAAATAAATGGCTGCTTTTCTAACGGCCAAAACCAGCTCTTGTTTAGGGTGCGTTTTTATCCAGGTAATAGCCTGGTTTTTATAATACATGGTCTCGGTATACTCATCTTTTGCCAGCACAACGCTGTCCTTCTGTAGTATAGGCATCAATTCATCTCTGTGTTGGTCCCAAACCGCCGGGTTCCAGCTTCCCTTAGCATATTGGTTATGCCCATGCCATAGATTGATGGATGATTGCGTTGAAATAATGGGCTTCCCAAAGGTAATATAGTTAGAGACACAGATGTAAATTACAAAGTTGGCAATAAGGATGTTGGCCGCCCTGTAAGCCCACAAATATCGCGATATAAGCTGCCGGTTTTTCATTGCATCAACCAGCGCAACGCAATAAAATAAAATCATTATCAGGCACACCTGCATTTTCAAAAAACAAATAACGGGTATGGTTACGGTCAAAAAAAACATCTGCCATGCACTAAATTTTTTATCGTGCCGCCGATTGTATAAATGCATGCTGATAATAATAACAAGGCAAGGCATAATAATACATTCGAAAATATTAATCATACCCACATACAAAATAACCGAGGGATAAGTACAGTATAATATGGTTGCAATCAGCGCCGCTGTATTATTTAAAAACAAGCCCGCCAGCCTATAGAAATAAAACAATGAGACAATGAAAAAGATGTTCTTCAAAATCAAAATACACGTGGCAAAATCTTCAAAATAAATCTCGGGTGCGGGCTCGGTTATGTTGTAATCTGCATTACATGCCGCATATATTTTAATACCGATAACGTGCACTAGCACATTTAATTTAGGCCTGAAGGCCGTTGGCCACTCTGTTTCATGGCGAAACTTTGGCCTGTCGAAGGACTTATCGGTAACAAAGCCCTTCCCTAGCAAAAAATTTCTGGCAACCCCTGCCATTTCAATATCGTCAACATTCGAGTAAGGGAAAAAATGCTTGTGCAAACTAACGCCGGTTATGTACGCCGGAAACTTGTGCATTTCAACAAAGCCATCCATAAACAGTTTGGTGAATAACGATAGCACCAAAACCATCAACAGCATATTGCTTTTGCGCTCTTTAAAAAGAGAGACCATATTGTAATGTGTTATAGATTAATACCAAAGGAATATCAGGCAATATAAAAACTTTACGTGCTAAAAGCATCTTCATCCACACGCTGTTTATTTCTATTTTAAAATATGGCTTTACGCAAGGCCATATTTGCACTCAATAATTTTAGCCTAACCCAAATCTTAACTCCCTATGAAATTCTTTATCGATACCGCGAACCTTGATCAAATAAAAGAAGCCGAAGCACTTGGCATTTTAGATGGCGTAACCACAAATCCATCGCTAATGGCAAAGGAAGGCATAAAAGGTGCCGATAATATTTTAAAGCATTACGTTACTATTTGCAACATGGTTAGCGGCCCTGTAAGTGCCGAGGTAATTTCAACAGATTATAATGGCATGGTTGAAGAAGGCAAAAAACTTGCCGCACTTCATCCCAATATTGTGGTTAAGGTGCCAATGATAAAAGATGGCATTAAGGCAATTAAATGGTTTACCGATAACGGTATTAAAACCAATTGCACATTAGTATTCAGCGCCGGCCAGGCATTACTTGCAGCAAAAGCCGGCGCCAGCATGGTATCACCATTTATCGGTCGTATTGATGATGGCAATTGGGATGGGGTTCAGCTTATCGAACAAATAGTGCGCATTTATGACACTTACGGATACCAAACCGAGGTACTTGCCGCCTCTATTCGCTCATCTCTGCATATTGTAAAATGCGCTGAAGCCGGTGCCGATATTGCTACTTGTCCGTTATCGTCTATTTTAGGCCTGTTCAGCCACCCGCTAACCGATATTGGATTAGAGAAGTTTTTGGCTGATTACAAGAAAAATAACGGGTAGTATTTGCCTGGAGTGTAACCGCTGGGCAGGGTCTACTTAAATGCTATTAATTCGAACCCATTAGTACAAATCTGCTGGTCGTTCTCGTTAAATATCTTAACCGAATATTTTCCAGGTGAGGCAAATACATAAGGCATCCAGGCGAAATACCACTCGGGCTTAATATCCTGAGTTAGCATGTTCTCAAATTTTTCTTTGCCGGTCGCATCTATCTTGTAAATTTTGAAAATAACTTTTGCCGCACCAATGGGTGCATTGGTACCTTTTACCTGCATAAATACCCGGCCATTAGTACTATCCGGCGAAGTAATGAATTTGATATTGTTGAAGTTGCAATATCCATTTTGTTCTACCGAGGCACAAAAATTAAGTGTATTTTGACCATAAGTGCTTACAAAGCACAATACAACAACACACAGCCCTATCATTCTTTTCATAACATTGGTTTAAAGGGCTGGCCTGTTAAGGATTTAGCACTTGGTTCAAAATCTAATTGGGTAAAGGTAGGTTTAAATTCGGTAACCGATACCCGCAAGCACCGGTCAACTGCCAACTACGGGTATAAAATACAAAACCTTCCGGGGTTATGCACCCGGAAGGTTTTTATGTAGCTTAATAAATTTAGTTGCCGTTAACTTAAACCGTAGCTCGGCGCATTGTAACTTTTGCCCTCCTTTTCGTCATGATAACCTTTGTTATATGACTGGTTACAAATTAACTCAAACTCATCAAGTTCAAGTAACATCGGATTGGGAAAAGGCTGGTCGTAACTGCTACGCATATAATCACTTCTCCCCTTGTCGTAGTAATAGTCGTTGGCTTCCTGCGCTGCCATAAATAAATGATTTTAACTGTTTAAAAAAATAACCGGTTCCTGCTCAAACAACTACCATTAGCTGTTTGACCGATTGCCTGATTTTACGCGCTTATACAACTAAAGGTTTCAGATATCAATAAAGCAAATACTTATATTACTTGTATGAAAGCCGCCGAACAGAAGTCAGCTCAAGCTGGCCGTTTTGCCTTGATTTCCCCTTTAGGGAACGGAAGGGTTCCGTCCGTTTAAAAAACAAAAACCCCGGCCAAAGCCAGGGTTCTGTTTAATATTTAAAGAATGCTTGTATTAAGCTTTCTTCTTTCTGTTCATTAAATCAACCATAATAGGTGCTGCTACAAACACCGATGAATAAGTGCCTATCAACAAACCTATAATTAGGGCGAATGCAAACCCATGTATCGGGCTACCACCAAATACAAACAATATCAACGCTACCAGGAACACGGTTACAACCGTC
The DNA here is from genome assembly GCA_903861145.1 of uncultured Bacteroidota bacterium. Taxonomy (GTDB): domain Bacteria; phylum Bacteroidota; class Bacteroidia; order Chitinophagales; family LD1; genus Bog-950. The sequence goes on from CAIOTH010000065.1 coordinate 96,615, forward strand.
ATGATAGTTCTGCTTAATGTTTGATTGATAGAATCGTTCACGTTTTGAATCAGTGTGCGTGTTGGGTGCAGGCCAAGGGTCTCTCTAATCCGGTCAAATACCACTACAGTATCGTTAACCGAGTAACCAATTAAGGTTAACACGGCCGCAACCACTGTTTGGTCAATTTCCAGCGAGAAAGGCATTACCCTTCTTAGTAACGAGAATAAGCCCATTACAATAATAGGGTCATGTATCAGCGCCACAACCGCACCGGTTGCGTATTCAAAGCGCTTAAAACGTATAAAGATATATAGGAACACAAACAACACACCAAACAATACCGAGAAGTACGAGCTTCTGCGTATATCATCGGCTATAGTTGCTTCAATTTTAATGGAGCTCTTTACGTTTTTAACTCTAAAATCATCAAGGCTAGGGTAGTTGGCAAAGAACGGTTTAACTCCTGCGTAAACAATAGCTTCAACAATACTATCAGTAACAGGTCCGGCCTTATCAATTAAGTAAGCAGTAGTAATACTAACCTGGTTATTGCTACCATAAGTTTTAACCACTGGTACGCCTTGCAACCTGGCTTCAAGCGCTTTGGCAACATCTTCAGTCTTAACGTCCTTATCAAACTGCACTACATAGCTACGGCCACCTTTAAAGTCAACACCTAAATCAAAGCCATAGAAAACCATTGATGAAAGCGCGATAATAAACACGATAGTAGAAGCAGCATAAGTGATTTTGCGTTTGCCAATAAAATCGAAGTTGATTCCCTTTAGCAAGTTCATGGTAAACTTGTTGCCAAAGTGCACATTGATGTTTCTGTCAAAAGCAAAGTCGAAGAAAATGCGTGACACTAACACCGCAGTGTAAATCGAAATCATCAAACCAAACACCAACACACGGCCGAAACCTTGTATAGGGCCTAAACCGAATATCATTAGCACCACGCCAATGGCCATGGTAGTAAGGTTACCGTCAATAATCGCGCTATACGAATGCTTGTAACCCTCATCAACCGCAAGGCGTAGGCCTTTGCCACGGGCAACTTCCTCACGTACACGCTCGTTAATGATTACGTTGGCATCCACCGCCATCGCAAGTGTTAATACTATACCTGCCATTGCTGGTAGGGTAAATGATGCACCTAAACCAATCAATACGCTTATCTGTATAAACAAGTTAATAAACATGGCCAGGTTGGCAATAATACCCGATGTGCTATAGTAGCTAACCATAAACAGGAACACCAGGATAACACCAACTATCAACGACAGTAAACCTGCCTTAATAGATTCTTTACCTAATGATGGCCCGATTACCTGCTCTTCAATAACCTGGGTTTTAGCCTCCAGCTTACCCGATTTAAGGATGTTAGCTAAGTCATCCGCTTCTTCAATATCTTCAATACCCGAAATTTGCGAGCGTCCACCTGAAATTTTTTGTTGAACACGTGGTGAAGAGAATACTCTGTTATCCAAAACGATGGCAATGCATTTCTTTACTTCTTTACCATTCACCTGTCCGTGCACCGCTGCATCGGTCATCTTCTCCCAGGTAGAAGCACCCAGCGGGTTCATGGTAATATCCACTTCCGGCGTTCCAAACTGGTCAAAACTCTTGTAGGCGTCAGTAATGGTAGCCCCACTTAAAGGAGCCTCAAGCGAAGCCGGGTTTTGTTTAATAGCATATAAGCCAAACACGTTGCTGCCCTTAGCAACAGGGTGTGCACTCCATAATAATTTCAGGTCACGAGGGAAAACTGCCTTTACTTCCTGGCGGTTTAATAAGGCATTTACACGGGCGGTATCCTTACCAAAAGCACGGCCAATCATTGGGCCTTCACCCACCTTTTGCGATTGCCCATCCTGAATAATATTAGGATACAGCACCTCGAATAATGGGTTAGTGTTTTTAGAAGTATCCTTTTTAGCTGTCGCCTTTTTGCTGGCAGAGTCCTTAGGGTTTACTGTTCCGGTTAAGCTATTGCTATCCGGTTCGGCTAAAAGAGTAGCAGCTACGGTAGTAGTATCAACCTTTCCCGAAAGCGAATCGCTCAACGACTTTTCACGAGATAATAAATCTCTTAGTGAAGTGTTGGCCTCATCCAAATAATGAAGCACCTCAGGTGTTTCATAAGTATTCCAAAACTCTAACTGCGCCGTTTGTTGTAACAGTTTGCGCACACGCACAGGGTCATCAACACCGGGTAATTCCAGTATGATACGGCCTGTATTAGCCTGTAACGAGATGTTAGGCGAGGTTACACCAAACTGGTCAATACGCGTTTTAAGTACCTGGAAGGTTTCATGCACCGCGGCATCAAAGTCTTTTCTTAAAAGGGTAATAACCTCATCGTTAGAAGATGTTGCATTGATTTTGCCCTGGTAAGCTTCTACCTGGCCAAAAATAGCCGCTAACTTGCCATTGGGATTTTGCTTTTCGAACTCTTGCTTAAAGAGAGACAGGAAATCGCCTTGCGATGAGGATTGCAATTTAACAGCACTCTTAATAGCTGCGTCAAATTGTGGGTTACGGCTATCGTTAGACAGTTTACGCAAAACGTCGTCCTGCGCAATCTCCATAATAAGGCTCATACCGCCTTTTAAGTCAAGTCCCAAAGTCAAAGCGTGGTCGCGGCTGAATTTGTAGGTATACATATCCTTAACCAAAGGCACGTTCCATACAGGCAAACCCGAAACAGAATCAAGGTAATTACGCTTCGATACCTTAACCAGGTAATCAACTGAGTCTCTGAAAGCTACTAATTGGGCTGGGGTTAATCCGGTTGGTTCAGTTACTTTTACGCGGCTGGCTGCATACTTGTCAGCACGGCCTTCAACAACATTTGCCACAAAGGTGAACGACAACTGAAAAAGACAGGCAAAGAGAAGGATTACAGTAAAAAATTTAATTACTCCTTTAAGGTTTTGCATTTTAAAATTGATTTTAGGTCTAAAAACGGACGCGCAAATATAGAAGAATAGTGGAAAAAAGAAAGGTGAGTATTTTAAGGGCAATATATGCCATAAAAAAGCCGATTATGGCTTAAAGATGCTCCAAACACCAAAATCCATAAGCTTGGGCCAATTTTGGAGGCCGTTTTCATACTAATAAGGTGATATATGATTAAGGATGTGCAGCAGTTTGGGCTCGTGGCTCTTCATCCTTAACCGTGTAATAAATAATTGCCCCTATCGACATCAAAATGCCAATAATACCGGTAAAAACCAAGCCCTTTTGCAACCAAGCCATAAATGAAGACGAATCCGAGGTATGCTCTTCAATAATGCGGGTTTTAGCCTGCAGTTTACCCGATTTAATAATAATAGCCAAATCATCGGCTTCTTCAATATCTTCTATTCCCGTAATCTGCGAACGTCCACCGGCAATTTTTTGCATTACCCTTGGGGCCGAAAAAACAACATCATCTATTACAATGGCTATACACCTGTGTATTCGTTTGCCGTTTAGTTCGCCATAAGCTGCCTGCCCGGTCATTCGCTCCCAGGCCGATGCCCCATAACTATTCATTGTAAAATCCACTTCAGGTGTTCCAAAACCATCAAAAGATTTGTAAGCATCTGTTATCCATTCTCCTGTTATCGGTGCCTGCTCCAAAAGGCGGTCCCTTTTAATGGCATACAAACCAAATATATTTGTATGTGTAGCAACAGGGTGCGCGCTCCATAGTAATTTCAACTCAGGTGGAAAAATTGCCCGTACCTGCTTCACTCCCAGCAATTGATTAATCCCTGCAGTATCTTTTCCAAATGCGCGGCCAATCATGGGCCCCTCTCCTAACGTTTGCGATTGACCGTATTGACTAATATTTGGATATAGCAACTCAAAAAGGGGATTTTTAACCTTACCTCGAACAGCCTCTGCTTTATTGCCTATAATATCGGTAAAGCTATCTGTGTCTTTAGACACTGTTGTCTCTGTATCAACCTTTTTTGCCGGTAGCGCGGTTTCATCTATAGCTATATCTCTTAATACGCTATTAGCCTCATCAAGATAATGAATGACCTCACTTGTTTCATAAGTATTCCAAAACCCCACTTGCCCCACCTGGGTTATAAGCTTGTGAACGCGCACCGGGTCATCAACTCCATCTATCTCAATGGTAAGCAATTTGGTTTGCGGATTAAGTGCCATTTTGGGTGGCTGAGCACTAACCTGATTAAGTCTTTTGCTAATAACATGAAACGTTTCCCGAATCGCGGCATCATATTTCTTCTGTAAATCTCCACCCTCGCTTGCCACGGCATTACTGAATATTGAGTCCCGGTTATTGTTGGCAGCACTTCTTAGCGCATCTTCGCTCGAAATAGCAACCACCAGTTTAACCGCTGTCTTCCGTCCAAAATCAAACTTTATGCCGTGCTCATGGCAATAATAATAAGTGCCATACTTACCATAATAATCGGCTTTAATAAGTGGTTTATACTGTACCGAATCGAGGTAATACTTTCGCGAAGCTCTTCGCAAATAACCGACCGAATCCCGGAATGCCAATTGCTGTTCAGTGGATAATCCTGCTGGCTCAGTAACCTGTATTTGGGTATTGGCATAATTGTCAGCTCTGCCTTCAATTATAATAACAATTAAGCCATACAACAATGGAACAAGACATACAAGAAGCAACAAAAACACAAAAAACCTGATTACTTCCTTGTATTTCTTCATGTGCAAATTATTTTATAAAACAGATGTTTAAATATAGAACAATAATGCAACATCCAAATCTGAACCACAGATTTACTCCCATTCGTAATCGTTAAATATTAATAAGCCGTTGGCATCAAAACCCATTTAGCTTTAGGTATGCAGGCATTGCCGTTTTTTGCCTTAATTTGCCGCCCGTTTAAAGCCTTGCAGCAAGCAGGAATAACCTTTAAGTAATTAGCATGGATTTAGTAATAACCGACCCGATATTTGTTGAAAGAACCGATTACAACTTTTTCGAAAGAAAGTGCATAAGCCTGATAAGAGATGAACGCGACCTGCCTTTTATAAAACTTTGCCTGCGTATTTTGTTGTTTGTAATCCCTGTTTCCATATTCCTCTTCTTTCATTTTATATGGTGGATTGCCGTGCCTTTCCTCTTATTCAATATTGCCACTGGTTTGGGCCCCTTCATTTTAATGTTGCACAACACCTCGCACCGTAAACTCTTTAAACAAGAATACGACTTCCTAAATAACCTCATACCCTGGATTCTAGGCCCTTTTTACGGCGAAACACCCGAAACATATTTCGGTCACCACATAATGATGCACCATGCGGAAGGCAACCTGATTGATGACCTTAGCTGCACTATGAATTACCAGCGCGATAACTTTTGGGATTTCATGAAATACTTTTTGCTATTCTTCTTTTTCGGAATGAGCGACCTCGGCTATTATTTCAAAAGAAAGAACCGTTACAAGTTTTTAAAGAAAATAATACTGGGCGAAATCGGCTTTTTTGTAATGTGCATTATACTTTGGCACTTTTACTGGCAGGCTACACTCACTGTATTTTTATTGCCGTTTTTAATTGCACGCTTTGGCATGATGGCCGGTAACTGGGGCCAGCACGCTTTTATTGATGCTAATGACCCCGCCAATAGTTACAAAAACAGCATTACCTGCATTAATACCAACTACAATAAATTGTGTTTTAACGATGGATACCACATCGGCCATCACCTGCGCCCAAGTATGCATTGGACCGAAATGCCCACTGAGTTTCAAAAGAACATTGAAAAGTATAAAGAAAACAACGCCGTAATATTTAAGGATGTTGACTTTTTTGTAGTTTGGTTTCTGCTGGTAACTAAAAACTACAAATACCTCGCTTCTAAATATGTCGATATTGGAGAACGTTTTAAAAGCCAGGAAGAAATTATTGTCTTCCTTAAAGAGCGTGTTTCGCGCATCCTGGTTACGCGGGTAAACCCCAACGTTAATGTTGTATTTAACGGCATCAGGTAATAGGGGCTCAGCAGCTAACAATGCGCTAATAAAATTGCTTTTCGAATTAACAATCACTTTTAAATCATTACTATCTTTACAATTGAAGACTTGTAATATTTGTGCATTGATTATTAGATTAAAACAAGCATTCGTACCCCTCGCCACGTCCGCAATTATGTTTTTGAGAATAATAAATGGATTATGAAAAAGGTTTTACTCGCTGTTTCCCTGGTGGCATTAACGTGCTCTCTTTTTGCGCAACAATGGTACCACTCCACGGTTCCTTACGTCCGAAATGTAACCTCGGTAAAAATTCTTAAGCCCGGTGTTTTCATAGCCGCGGGTGGAAATGCATATAACGATTCCATACAGGCTCTTTTCCGATCTGATGACGGTGGTTTAACGTGGAAAGAGAACCCAACAGATACTATTTCAAGTTGGATCAAGTCCATAGCGTTTAAGGATACCTTAAATGGTTTTGGCGTTGGGTATAATTCTAAAATGGTTTATACCACCGATGGTGGCTATAATTGGATTACCGTTGACGCCCCCTTAACCAGGCATTTAAATAAAGTAATTTATCTCAACAATCATACCTTAATTGCCGTTGGAGGCGAACCGGATACAGCCAACTCTTTGCAAACTGTTATGAAAAGTATCAATGGTGGTAACACCTGGACAGTGCAGTACGACCATCAGGGACAATGGCTAAGGAGCGTATATTTTAAAGATACACTAAATGGTTTTGCGGTAGGCGATAGCGGGGTTTTCTTGCAAACCGTAAATGGTGGAAATAGTTGGACCCCTGTTTCGGCTCCTTTGATGCGAGATTGGAATGACATTGCATTTACCAGCAATTCAACGGGCTTTGTGGTAGGTGGTACCAATGGCATTGAAACAATTATTCAAACCTCCGATGGTGGAACCAGTTGGACTACCTTAATTGACGGGCCCGGAGCACGCCTGCGCAGCATTTATTTTATTACTAGCAGTAACGGGAAAATTGTTGGCGATACTTCCGCTTTGCTTCACACTCTTGACGGTGGACAAACCTGGCAGCATGATACAGTACCCAATGTGGTTAACGTAAACTTTACCTCGGTATGTTTTTACAATGATACTTTGGGAATTATTGGTGCCTATGGTGGCAACGAATTTATTTATACAAGCTCAGCCTTGCCCAGCGCATACACTGCCGGGGCTTTCTTTACGGACACCACAAATGTGCAATTAATAGGATTGATAAATACTTATGGATATACCTGCCAATACCAATTTATTTATTCTACCGATAGTAGTTTTCATCATTTTTCGCTGTCGAGCACAGCCGAAATAGCCAGCAACACTCCGGTTCAGGTATCTCTGCCCGTTTTTAACGTTCATCCTAATACGCAATACTATTATCACCTTACTGTTTCTACGCTTGTAGGTACCGTAAAGGCCGATACCCTTTCTTTTATTGTTACTAATACTAACCAGCAATTCACCACCAACGGTTATGTAAATATTAACGATACCACTGCTAAATTACTAGGCATCGTAGAGGGGTTTCCTGCTCTTTCAAGTTTATCATTTGAATATGGAACAAGCCTTGCATACGGAGATTCAGTCATAACAACACCCTCAATAATCAACGATACAGCTTTGCATAACGTAACTGCAACTATTACACATTTGCAGCCATTAACACTTTACTACTTCCGTTTACGAGGTATATACAATGGCCTTTACGTATATGGCGGTGGCTTTACCTTTTACACCGGTACGGCTTACAATAACCTAGTAACACTTCCCGCATTTAATATAAACGCAACCTCGGCAACTCTTGCCGGGCAAATTTCAGGTAGTGAGCTTCCGGCCTCACTTACTTTTGAGTATAGTGCAGATGCTCCTATTTTTAACCAAAGTATAGCAGCCAACCCTTCCTCGGTAAATGATACATCAACGCACTTTCTTTCCGCCAATCTTACCTCGCTTCAACCATACCATAATTATTACTACCGGGTAAAAGCGCAAACCAGCCTGGGCGTTTTTTATAGTATTACAAGTGTCTTCTTTGCCGGCACTGTAGTTACGTTTCAATTGCTACCACCATCGCAAATCGGCCTGGATAGCGCATTCTTATCCGGCTATGTAAATTCTGATACCGTGCAAACCAATGTATGGTTCCAATACGGATTAAATAATGTTTTTACAGATTCTATACTGGCTACTCCTACCGGTATTATTGGTAATCAAATGCACCTGGTAACCAGTCAACTCTCTTCATTGCTTCCTAATCAACAGTATGTTTATAGGCTAATGGCGCAAAACGCAGAAGGCACCTTCTACTCTGCACAGGCGGATTTTTGCACCTGTCCCAACGAAATTCCCAATTGGGATTTTGAGCGCTGGACCCATTATAGTTTTCCTTTCCCATCAGGTTGGTACATATATGGAGCAGCTACTCAGATCACGTCATATGATCAGTCAAAGGCCGTATTGATACAGGGAATTACCGGTTCACCCATAGGTGCCGCCTTGCAGGGCTTCCCACAAGGGCAGGGCACTATTTTCGGAACCCCTTTCACAGCCCGGCCCGATTCAATGATATTCTATGCCAATTATAACATACAAACAGGCGACACAGCATACGCGTATATTTCGTTTAAAAAGAATGGGCAGGTTCTTTGTTCAAAATTTTATCCCATTGCCGGAAACAGTAATAATAATTTCATCCGCCTGTCACTACCAATTTCCTATTCAACAGGTGCAAACCCCGATTCAGCAGGAATAGGGTTTGTAAGCACCAATTATTCAAACCATCCCAACAGCCTTAGTTGGCTTGCTGTCGACAATGTTTCATTTTCAGGCACTACTCAAAACATTCCGAATCCGGACTTTGAGAATTGGGATTCATTACAATATGATATGCCCGAGCGATGGAACCATAAAAACGAAGCACCCATTAACATTGGTTCTGTTTACCCTGTTTCAAAAACCACCGATGCGGTTTCGGGTAGTTATGCGGTTAAGTTGCAAAATCTTTCGCTCCCGTTAGGTACGCAGCAGGCTACATTGTTTGCGGCTTCTCAAAATGTACAAAACGGCCCCATACCAGGCTTTTCAGTTAGCCGAAGATATCATACCCTTTTTGGCTACGCTAAGTTTTCCCCGCAAAACAACGACTCAGCGCTCATTCGGATAAGCTTGTTCCAGGGAACACATCAGGTTGCTACCGGTTCTCTAATAATAGATACAGTTATATCAGGTTACACGCTCTTTTCAATCCCCATAACCTATAATGATACCAGTAGAATACCCGATAGCGCCACTATTACCTTAAGCCCTTGCTATAATCAGGCGCACGGTGGATCTGTTCTTTACGTAGATGATTTAAGTTTTGACGGATTATATCCGATGGACTCAACGGTTAACGATATTCCGATAATCAGTTCTGGCAACGCTAATCTGTTTATTTATCCTAACCCGGCAAATGACCTGCTCTTTATAAAATACCCCGGTGAAGTAAGCGGCGAGGTGGAAACCGAAGTTTATAATATGCTAGGCCAGATGGTCATTGGTCAGAAAAAAATCTGGTTAGACGATAACACCATTGGACAAATAAACATTCAAAGCCTCTCAAAAGGTAGCTATATAATAGCGTGCCGGCTAAATGGCATTACTGCAAACGCGCTATTTGTAAAGTAGCACGACAAACCAGTTTGCCTATCGCGTAATTACCACGCCGGCAAAAAACCGGGTGCAGTTAAATACATGTTTTCATCCGTTGGTTACATCAATACCACCGTTGGTTACCTGTGGCTGGTAAGTGCGTGCAGTCCGCCTCACCTTTGTTTTAAATTAAAAACAAACATGAAAACAACAGCAATGACCTTCGCAATCTTGTTTGCAACTATTTTAAGCGCAAATGCTAATCCAACTGCAACACACCGAAACGCAAAAATGCACCAACAACAAAATCAATTTACCCACACGAAGCACCACCACCCTAACGCAAAAAACACCTACCCTATCACCGGCAGCGATGTAATGCGTGGAAGGTTTTAAATTCGAGGTTGGCCGTAACGGCGATTTTTGAATCAGCACTTTGGACAAAGCAAAAGGGTTACATTTTCATGTAACCCTTTTGCTTTTAATGGTGCACCTGAAGGGAGTCGAACCCCTAACCTTCTGATCCGTAGTCAAATGCTCTATCCAGTTAAGCTACAGGTGCATTATTGAGTAGTTCGGGGCGCAAATATAAAAATTTCGGCAAAACCATTCAGCCCCAAACGCGTTATTTTAAAAACCGGGCGTATAAATAGGCTTATTAAC
>CAIOTH010000066.1 GCA_903861145.1 uncultured Bacteroidota bacterium
CATATCAGGCATTGTAAAAAGGTACAGCGATATGCCTTGTACTATCGAAGATTTTACCGGTATTGATTACGTGCTGCTATCACATGCCCATCGCGACCACTGCGATTACCTTACACTCACAAAACTGGCTCAAAAAAATAATTTTACCCTCCTTACTTCGCTTAACACCGGTAAGCTGGTTGCAAGTTGGATTCCCGGTTTAAAATTTCAGGAGGCAGGCTGGTATCAACGCTATAACTTGGGTGATAAGAATTTACAAATCACTTTCTTACCTACGCAACACTGGAGCAACCGTTACCTGTGGGATATTAACGAAACTCTATGGGGAGCCTTTATGATAGAATCCGAAGGCGCCAATATTTATTTCGGAGGCGATTCGGGCGCTTGCGGTTATCCTAAACAAGCCGGCGAGTTATTTCCGAACATTGATATAGCTATGATAGGTGTGGGTGCCTATTACCCGCTTTTTATGATGAAAGACGTGCACACCGGCCCCCATGCTGCCCTACAAGCCTTTCATGATTTAAAGGCAAAAAAATTTGTGCCCATGCACTACGGCACCTTCGACCTTGCCGATGAGCCGCTTGGCGAACCTTACCGCATTTTAAAAACACTTGAGCAGGAAAATGAGATTAACGGCGAACTTAAAATGATTGCAGTTGGCGAGCGGATGTTGCTTTAGTAGTTGCAGGCTTTTGTGCAATAAGTAAAGCTGCTATCTTCACTATCCTATGGCTAAATTACCCTTCGCGCTACGCGTAGCACTTTTCTTTATCAATTTAAAACCCCTTAATCCTAATGTTCCGCTTGAAAAAAGCAGGCGGCTGGTAAACAAATTTATGCGTCTCTTCGATAAATGGTTTGGCTTGCGCTCCCCCAATTTTTATAGCATAACCGATGCGGCATTTCAGTCGGTTGAAGGACATGAAATAAAACTGAAAATTTTTACACCGGATAAGCCCACCGGCCCTATGCCCGTATGGATGTATTTTCATGGTGGTGGTTTTGCGCATGGCGCTTACGATGCCCGCCTGAATTTTCCTAAAGCCATTGCAGCAAGGGGCGAATGCATCGTAGTTTCTGTTGAATATCGGTTGTCGCCCGAGCATCCTTTTCCGGCGGGCATGAATGATTGTTATGAGGCTACTTTATGGGTATCAAAAAACGCAGCAAGTTTTGGTGGCGATGGAACACGGTTAGCAGTTGGCGGCGAAAGCGCCGGTGGCAACCTGGCTGCAACCGTAAGCCTGATGGCACGCGACAAAGGCACGCCAAAACTACTGCACCAAACATTACTTTATCCAGCTACCGATGGCACGAACGAACATCCATCTATGATCGAAAATGCAAAGGGATATATGCTAACCAGCCAATTGGTTAAACAGTATGGAGATGCTTATATAGGCGCCAGCAAACAGTTAAACGAATATGCCTCACCCCTCCAGCTACAACTTAATAACTTGCCGGCAGCACTTGTAATTACCTGTGGTTTCGACCCATTGCGCGATGAAGGTAATTTGTACGCTCAAAAACTAGCCTCTTCAGGAGTTCCCGTTCGCCATAAGTGCTATGATAATATGATACACGACTTTGTTGTAATGATGCCCCGCCTATTACCCGAGGGGCGCGAAGCAGTTGATATGATTGGCGAGGAATTGCGAAAGGCCTTTAAAAGTTAAACCAAGCTTAATAAACTTCGTTCAGGTTAAATGCGAAGCCCCGGGAGCCACCGGTGCCAAATCCATAATCTATCGCCGAACTGGTTTTTATTTTTTTATTCAACTTAATCCGCAAACCGGCCCCAATGCCCGGCTGAAACGTTGTAAAGCCGTTACCTGGCCAGTCTGATAGCGATTCAACATTAGCAAATACCACCCCACCCAAAAGCCCACTGCGCAAAATCGAAAAGCGCAGCTCTGTTTCAAAATAAAGCATGTTCATTCCTCTGAACCTGCCCAACCCATAACCTCGCCCGGTATTATTAAACATGTCGGCCGCCGTGGCCGGTAAATCAAGGTATGGCGGGGTACCATTGGTGGTAATCCATGCATATCCCCAAAGGGCAAGCTCGGTATACCATTTAGTCTGGAAGCGTATATATTTTCTGCAATCAATGGTTATAGAGTTATAGTTGGTGTTACTGCCCAGTGCCGATAGGTTTGCCCTAAACTGCGCGCTGATATAAAATCCCTTAACCGGCGAGTTAGAGTTGTCGCGGCTATCGTACAGCAAATTAACCGATGCCCCCGATGACAAACTTTTGGTGGCAAAACCGTACCGTTGAAAATCAGTAACAATCCCGCTCTGCGCATTAAAATCCGAAATGTCGTAATGATAATCCAGGTGGTAACCAATACCCACCGATACGTTGCGTGCCACTTCCCTCATGGCTAATTGATAAAACCTTACCTGGTTATAACTAATACGGTCCTCATTCAGCAAAGTAGTTTCGCTTCCAAGTCCGTAGGTGTACGTAGGGAAATTATAGAACCGGTAATCGCCTATTAGTTCCCATTTATCATGCCCCAAAAAAACGTTCGAAATTGAAAGCGCAATAATCTGCTTAAACTGCGTGTATTGAAAGTTATTATTGAAAAACGAAAGTTGCGTCCGCTCTTTGCGGTTGGTGTAAAACGAAATATTAATTGGGGCAACACCCTCAACACCCGTGGCAATCGTATAACTGGGGTAAGGAATAACTACGATAAAAGGGCCCGGCGAGTTTTCGTTTTTTCGCTTAAACCAATTGGGCTTTTTAAATACCAGGCGCAACAGGTCGGTAACGTCCATCTGGTTATTATCGTAGTTGCTTTTTCCTGAAGTGAGAGAGTCTACTGTTAAAGAGTCGGTAGGTGGCATCTTGGTAGCATTTACGTTCTGAGCAAACGCGGTTAGCGATAGCATAAAGCCAATTCCCAAAAGTGCCCAAATTTTAACCCTCAAAGTCAATCATCATTTAAAAATCACTTAACCAAAGCCGCTCAAAACCAACTTATGACATCAGATTTGTCAAAATGTTTAATAGCCAATTCTGCATGTAACCAAATTAATTACTTAAGGCATTGCAATTTACGCTTACCAACACCTTGCCAGTACTGTTTGTTTTAAACACAAATTGTAGCCTTGTCAATTTTGGCGGGCAAACCCTTATGGGCAAAGGTTCTTAAATTAACGCTGAAAGCGAGAGCTATTATTAAAAACGGGGCCGTTTAATTACTAAAATTTCTTAAACGGGCCAATTATAGGCCAACGGTATAAAAACTGGGCAAAACGGACTTTGAAGGAGCCTCACCTGAATTTTTAGGTTTAAAAATTATACCTGAATTGCACAGTATAATTTCTGATTGGCGAAGCAATACCCGGCCGTAACTCATAAAACAGGTTTCCAACGTTTTTGATAATAAAGCCCATAGAGAAATGATCGTTAATCTTTATACCGGTTCTTATATCGGCCACAAAATCCCCGCGCTGGTGTTTAGCAAGATATTGGTTCACTGCAGCCTGATTTCCAAATACGGAGAAAGCTACTACTTTGAAAAAGTCGGGCACAACCTCGGGCACACTATAATAACTTAATGAAGTGCCTACATATACTTTCCAATAACTCAGTTCAATATCTGCATGCATTAAGTGCCTAATGGCAAAGGGCAAAAGTTTTGCACTGTCAGTCGCAGGAACTCTTTCGAAGTTATACTTAAACATATCTCTCAAATAGTCCGCTGTGTTGTAACCTTTTGAAGCAGCTGCACTAAGGTCATTTGGAAAATTGTAATTATAGCTTGCTCCTATTCTAACACCAACAGGGCCAATTTTTCCATCGCTGGTAAAAGATACTTCATACCCTGCTATCCGGGCTTTGCCAACATTGAAAGGTTTTGGGCCCAAAAGCATACCGGAGCCAGCGACGGGAAATTCGTATGTAGGCGGCAAAAGGGGGGTTCCATGTGAGTCGGCATTTGGATATTCGCCAATGATGTATTCAATATAGTTATTGTATTGCTGCCAGTAAAATGCACCATCAAAGAGTAGTTTCCACGTTTTGCCAACTACAGCACCCTGTGCGAATCCAAGCTCAAGGCTCCATGCAGATTCTGCCTTTAAAGTATCATTTGGTACAATAACTATACCACTTGTAAAATTCTGTGCAAGGTATTTTTCGGCAACCGACGGAACACGATATCCTTGTCCCCACGATGCGCGGAAAAAGGTCGCCTTTGCAGCTTGAATATTGATACCACTACGAAATACCGGACGGGACTTTATGATAAAAGTGTCAACACCCGATACCTCATATCGCAACCCCGCCTGAAACGTAAGAATTTTATAATTCACCTCAGCCTGACCATATATTGCCGAAGCAAAATTAAAGTGACTGCCGGGATATAAATTGCTACTCTCAACGCCACAACTAAATGGAGCCCCGGCTGTAAAAACAAGTAGGTTTTTGTGGTAGTGATACTGGTATTGATTGTCTATTTCCAGGTAATGGCTAACCGCATTTGGGTCTGTTCCGCCACCCTTTCTGAAAATGTTCATATAGCGCATCTGCAACTTATATTGATGGCCCTTGATAGTAGCATATGTCAGAAACGGATCAATTGTAGTTAATTCATAATTGCTACTGGAATAATCTGCCGGAATAAGAGCTGAGGTGTCAAGGTTTTTCGAGATGAAAAACTGGTCGATTCGCTCGAGCATAAATGAGCCATTAACACCAAAGCTTAATCCTGCGATTTTTGGATGAATATAGCGTAGCTTTAAAAAGGCCCGCACCCTATAATCATTGTTGTGTTGCAGGTAGCTATTCGCATAGGTAATATTGCCCCCGCATATAAATTGAAAGTGTTTAAATCTTCGCTGGTGATTTACATTCACAGATCCGAAAAAAGGCAAAGCTGATGACCACCATTGTTGCCTTTTATCTTTTGGTAAATCATAAACACCGGCGTTAGTTTCAACTTCGGTTTTAGGGTCATTGTCTATAGGCCATTGGGTTATAACATTCACAACTCCATCTAAAGAACTTGAACCGTAAATAACAGATGCTGCTCCCTTTACAATTTCTACCTGCTTAACATTTTCCATGGGCACGAAATTGTTTTGCGTTTGTTGCAAATCCGGGCTGGTTAAATTCATGCCATCAACCAATAATGTTGTTCGCGAACCAACCCCATACGAAAATGAACTAAGGCCTCTGATAGAAATTTGTCCATCCTGAACTAAGACACCAGGAGCCCTGCTTACCAGGTCCGCAATATCGGTTGGGTTGGTATTTTGTATTTGCTCCCGGGTTATAACATCCATTGAAACAGTTTCCTGCTGAGCATTTTTCCCATACTGGCTTACGGTTACTACCTCATTCATTTGAAATACCGAAGGGGATAACTGGACATCAAGGTTAAGTGTTTCGCCCTCTTTAACCGTAACACTTCTTTTGTCTGTTTTGTACCCAACAAACGAAATCGCAAGGTCATGATCGCCGGCGGTCAGGGTTAAAGAAAAGTGGCCTGATGCATCGCTAAGTATTCCCTTATTCTTATCAACTTTTACTGTGGCCCCAGCCCTCGGGTCTTTAGTATCGGCATCAACAATCAAGCCTTTTATTTTTGCATTTTGAGCAATAAGTAAGTTTGCGGCAAACAATAAAATGGAGATGAGGGTAAAGGCTTTTTTCATGCAGGTCGAAATTTGATATTTAATATTTAGTGCTTTGCGGGGGGTGGTAATTATTCAAAAATAAAATTCCGTTGCTATCTGCCAAACAAATACTTCCAATTCCGCAAAAAATATATTCGCGAAAAATTCACGGCAGGTCCTCTATCTCCACGTTCAACCAATCCTCGTTCAACTTCAGGTCCTTAAACCATACCAGTTTCCAGGCCCCTTCGTTATACTCAAGCGCAGTCATATTCTCTACCCAATCTCCGCTGTTTAAATAGGTAACACTGCCGCGGTCAGTATCAATCTGCTTAATAGCAGGTATGTGCACATGGCCGTTAATTACAAACTGATAGCCATTATCTATTGCAATCTCTGCCGCAGTCAATTCGTAATCATTAAACTTTTTAATGCCGCGCTTGGTAGCTGCTTTTACGCGTTGCGAAAACGAACTTTTTTCTCTGCCAAAAAATTCAAGAAAGAAGTTTACCAGCTTGTTTATCAAAATCAGTAGCTCATACCCGGTGGTACCTAATTTGGCAAGCCATTTTGAGCCTCGCATGGTAACGTCAAAAATATCGCCGTGAAAAAACCAGTTTAGTTTTCCATCCAAATCAAGCACCAGCTTATCTTCCAACTCAAGGTTGCCCAGGTTAAGGCCCGAGTAACGACGCAGCATTTCATCGTGGTTGCCGGTTAAATAATAAACCTTCACCCCCTCCGAAACAAACTTAAAAACCCGCTGCAATACCTTGGTGTGCGATTTTGGAAAGTAGTACGACCTGAATTGCCAGATATCGATAAAGTCGCCGTTAATAATTAATATCTCAGGGTCAACCGACTTTAAATACTTATTCAATTCTTTAGCCTTACAGCCAATAAAGCCGAGGTGCACATCACTTATTACCACCACCTTAACTTTTCTTTTAATCGCGCTCATGGCTGTTCAAAAATGGTGGATTTAATGTTACGCTAAGGTTATTCTTTTATAGGGCCCAATCCTAACTGGCTTGCGGCCGAAATCGAATCAACACGTCCTGCTCCGCCGCCGGGTAACCTTACATGATAGCTACTCCATCCGGGGGTGCCTGCACGGTAATCGGGCCGGTAATAATCGGTTGAAACTATTTGGGCGAAACCACCGAAGGCCGCATCCATTCTTGAGTGGTCGCCTGACCTGGCCTCAAATGTGGCATCATCACTCATAGTACGCACTATATATCCGGCGCTTACAGCTTGCTGTATTTGCGAAAAGCTTCCTACCGGGTCATTATATTTTACAAATGCTGCTTCGGCAGCGCCTGGATTTGAATAGACAAACATAGCCCTGCCCTGCAGCGAAGGATGTCCCGATATATAAACGCTGCCCGAATTTCCATCAGGGTCAATTATAAACATCACCTTTCCGCGTGCGGCTCCAAGGTTTGGCCAGTTGCCTGCTACTACCGCTTGCTGTAATGTTGCGTAGCTTCCTCTTACTTTATCCGGTGTTATTACGTCTGCCAAATCATTACCAAAAACAGTTTTCACTTCGGCATCCAATGCGTTTGCTGCCGCTGCGTCAAATGGAGCTGAGCGGGTAAGGTTAGAAAGTAGCGGCTCCATATCGCCAATAGTCTGCGTCTCTGTCTCCACGTTTATAAATAATGGCAGGTGGTTGGGGTGTCCATCGCTCCAGGCTTTTATTTCAACCAATGCATCAACAAAAGTGTAATTGGTAGGGTTGAAATCAAAATCGGGTATATGTATAATTTTAAAACCGGGATTGGCTAGCAGAGAAACGTTAGATGCCGACGGCAGGTTCATTATTGAATAGGCACCACGATAATAATAACGGTCACCGGTGGGGTCACTCCATACATCCAGTTCCAGGCCACGAATATTATAGTTAATCAATTGCTCGGTTAGCGGTAAATGGATATAGTCTAACTCAAATGGCTTATCACCTGATGGCAATACGCCGGCGGAATCTAAAATTAACATAAACCGAAATACAACTGAATCGGTTTTAAGGTGATAGCTGTTATGGCTGGCCAGTATAGTTATTTGATTAATCTTTAGGCTATCAACAGCGCCATTGCTAAAGGTTTTAACACCAGGCACCTTGCCTTTGTTACATGAAAAAGTGAATATTAAAAGACACGAAAGCGCAACGCCATAACATTTCATTAACCTTAGTTTTGCATGAAGTTAACGAAACGATAAATTCTGACAAGAAAAGTGGCTTATTTTTTACGGGCAGTGGCCGCTACCGCCTTGGTTTTAACAACCTTCGGCTTTTGGAAACCGGCAAAAATCCGTGATTCCTCAACAATACCTATAACCGAGCGATAGTTTAAAGGGAATTCTAAAAAAACGTGTAGCATACTTAAAAAGTAAAGCGCCATTAACCCTGTTTTATAATCGTACACATAAAGCACTACCGAAAATATCCAGAGGCCTACAACAGCCGCCAACCACTTGGCAGGCACCTTATGCCATTTTATAACCTCCGTTTTCGAAAACCAATTAAGGTAGTGATAGGTATAGGCAAAAGCAATAAAGCGCCCAACACTTAAACCTACCTGGCTTTGAAACAGGGTTTCCATACTAATTCGTCCGTTCTGAAGAAAACTGATAATCGCCATATTTACAGTTGCAAAGCCGTTACCTCCCATATAAACAGCTTGCTGAGCGTAATCGGTAGCTGCATAAAAATGGAAAATCGGCTTCCATATAAAGAAAATTACCGCACACAATACAAAGACAAGTGCTGAGACAATGCCCGTGATACTTCGGTTTTTTAAAGCACCCAGAATAATGAACAATCCGGTAAAAACAAAAACATGAATTAAAGTAGGGAGAAAGATTGCGAAAAAAATAAATATGGGACGAACGTCTTTCAATATGATGCCAAGAAAAAGCGTCACCAAAATGAAGATGAGTTTGTAAAGCCCATCTTTAAACAATACAAATGCCAGCGCCGAAAAGAATGCCACAAAAATCATGATATAGGCCGAACCAAAAAATTTGAGGCCGAAGAGAGAAGTACAAAATTCGTAAAGCCCATCAACCACCGGCTTGTCATGATAGGTGCCTACTAAAACTATAAAAGTCAATATCACGCATGGCACAATCAAAAAAATATAATCCTTTTTACCGGTGGTAAAGCAGTCGCGCTGTTTTAACCAGGTAATCTCGGTAAGGTAATGCAACGGGCCAAGCACTGCATACGAAAACAGAAACAGCTCAAACGGCATAACATAAGCCAATGCGCACGATAGTAGCATAAGGCCAATGTTTGTTATATCAATAGTTTTTGTGTTCATAGTATTGTGCCGGTAACGAAGCAAATTTACCCATAAAAATCTTTATGTCAATCCCGGCATGTCGGGCATCATACCTTTGGTGGCACCCATCATTTCGCTTTGCATAACGTTGTCGGCCTTTTCAAGTGCCTCGTTAATGGCGCTTTGTAGTTTACCTTCCAGCGTAACCGTATCGTCGGTTTTTAAAATGACGATATCCTTTATTTTACGGTTACCCGTGGCGGTAACTTTTACGTAATCATTTTCGACGGAGACCTCAATCGTTTCAAGACGTTTTTTTATTTCGTCCATCTTCTGTTTAATCTCCATCACTTTCTTCATCTCATCTAAAAATCCCATAGTTGTATTTTTAATTGCCAATAAAAATTTGCCACAAAGGCACTAAGACACAAAGAATACAAATAGAAAGCAATTTCTTATTCTTAAAACTTAGTGCCTTTGTGTCTTAGTGGCACGGGCTGTTTTTTACGATTTCATATTATCAAACTGCAACGGAAAGCCGAAATCGCCATTGCGTAAAATGGCCATTACACCTTGCAAATCATCAATTTTTTTACCCGTAACCCTTATAATATTATCCATTTGCGAAGCCTGCACTTTAAGGCCCGAGTCTTTAATGGCTTTCACAATCTTTTTCATGGTTTCCTTATCCAAACCATTTCTAAGTTTAACGTTTTTCTTAACCGTAGCCCCCGAAGCATAAAATGGCTCGCTTACATCATAGCTGCGGGCATCAATACCCTGTTTAAGCCCGCGGTTAATAATAATGTCAATCACCGCTTTAATCCTCATTTCGTTTTCGGTAGTAATAAGCATGGTTAAATCCTTCTTATTAAAATCAACCTCAGTTTTCGACCCATGAAAATCATACCGGTTAATAATTTCCTTTTTAGCCACATTAATGGCATTCTCCACTGTCTGCGGGTCTACTTTACTTATAACATCAAAACTTGGCATACTTAATTAGATTTTAGATTCAGGACTATTGCTTTTTCCCCTGCCCTTTAAAAAAATGATTTCCCTGGCTATTAATTCGATTCACATATTCCTTTCCGTTCTTAGTAATAACCACACACCCGGTGCTATCACCCAAATAAAAATTACCCGATAAAAACTCCTTGCCATTAATCTGCCACATAACCGTGCCGGCCTGCGGGGCGTTAAGTTTAGGCGTAGCTTCTCTCTCAAAAAACGAGTTAAACAGTTTGGCATTTCTACCCTCTACCGAAATACTTCCTCCCTTATCCAGCATAAACACCACATCAATCGAAGTAGTCGAGTCCATCATGCGGATATACAAGGGCAAAGGCAAAGCCTCCGTAGTTGGTTTTTGAGAAAACACGTTACCGGCAACACCCATAATCAATAAAAGCGAAAACAAAATTTTCATGCCCAAATTTAATTTTTTCAGCTCCTAAATTCAAATACATTAACCACTAAGGCACTTAGACCACTGAGCTGCACTAAGAAAACAGAAAAACTTTGTGCCTTTTTAATACTTGTAATTTCCTTAGTGGCTCTTTGTGTCCTTAGTGGTAAATTTCTCTATTTCTTTAAGGATAGCTCGACTTCCTTCTCCTCTTATTCCCCTTCCTCTCCCAATGGTTCACCCCACTCTTTACCGTATAACCTGCCCCAAAAGTTTCCTTATCCGTTCGCTCTAAAATTTTTGAAAACCAAAATTCGGCCAAACACCTTTCTGGCGTAACATCAACAGTTACATAACCATGTTGGGAAAAATTGCACCACAAATGATGGGGATTTACGTCCATACTAATACTCTGTATAAGTGGTATTAGCCCACGCGGTATGCCCTTTTCTGCCATCCCTCCGCGCGAAATACTTGTACCTAAAACTTCTACTCCTACTGCCCCCCTACCGGTACGGTGGTTGTAGGTTTTTTTGTTTTGCGGGTCCCGGGTAAGGTCATCTACAAAACTCATGTGCAAGTCACCGGTAAGGGCAACAAAATTGTTGATATGGTTGCTGTCAATAAAATGATACAGGCGGTTTCTGTCATCTACAAAACCATCCCAGTCATCGGGGTCAAAGAAAATCCCGTTACCTGGCAAATGAAATGCCTTTGGCAGCCCTTTGCTCATCCAGCTGCCCATCATTTCCTGGTTGCCAATTAAATGCCAGGTAGCGGTTGATTGCTTCAATTCATTTTTAAACCACTCATCCTGGCGGTTACCCAACACACTCTTTTTGCCCGGAGCGTAATTCTCCTGCCCTCTAAAAAGGTACATATCAATCATGTTCAAATCGGCCAGTTTACCCATGTGAAAGGTTTTGTAAATCCTTTCGGGATGTGTTGTATCGGGCATTCTGATTGGCAGGTATTCGTAAAACGCAGTAATGGCATTCGTTACTTTTCCATCAGGCCCTAAACGCCGGCTCTCATGGTTATCCCACTCGGCAAACCAGGTTTTATATTGGCGGGCAGCGCGAAGGTCTGGGTCGAGCAAATAATATTTGTGCCGTTCACGCCACTCATTTAAAGTTTCAGGCACTTTGGGGTAGGGGGTAGGCACGCGCACCTGTTCCTGTTCGTCCACAAAATCATAAATGTAATCACCAACATGCACTACAAAATCAATATCATCATGCTCTGCAATTCGTCTATAAGCATTAAAGTACCCCGACCATACGCTACTGCACGAAACCAAAGCCAGTTTAAAATGCTTTGTTGTATCGGCGGGCAATGTTTCTGCTCGCCCTATTTGAGAGTATTTGCCATCGCTGGTTATAAACCGATAGAAATAATGATGCCCAGCCTGCAAACCTGTGGCATCATTATGAGTGGTAAAATCATGATTAGAACTGCAAACAGTTTCTCCGCTATTTACCAATGATTTAAAAGCGCTATCGTTTGCTATCTGCCACTTTACGTTAACCGGTGCAGCATTCGAATCTTTTACAAAAATTCTGGTCCAAATAATCACCCTGTCTTGCAGTGGGTCGCCCGAGGCTACTCCATAATAGAATGGCGCAAAAGCGGTGTCCGCATAAATATTATCAGGATAGGTTTGTTGAGCGACTGATGAGCGCGCCATTATGGTAGCAGCAAAAAGGACAACAATTTTTAAACGCGCGTTCATATTCGAAAGTAAATAAAAATGCCCGATGAAATTTTCACCGGGCATTTCAAAATTATATATCAAAAATTACTTTGCCTTACCTACAAAATCCTGGTAGTTAACTACCATAGCTGTAGGCTTAACTACTTCTTTCTTCACTTCAATCTTCTGCTCAGTAGGAACAACCTGGCCTGTTGGCGTAGTGTGTTGAACTGCAATTAGCGGAGCGATAGTCAAACCAACAAGTGATGACAATTTGATAAGGATATTCATTGAAGGGCCTGAAGTATCTTTAAAAGGATCGCCTACAGTATCACCTACCACAGCAGCTTTGTGCGGTTCAGATTTTTTGTAGAATTTCTCAACCTTACCATTCACTTCAATGTCAACACCTTTTTCGAAAGATTTTTTCGCGTTATCCCATGCGCCACCGGCGTTGTTTTGGAAGATTGCCCAAAGCACACCCGATACTGTAACACCTGCCATATAGGCACCTAAAGCCTCGGCACCCATGCCTACACCTACCAACACCGGAGTAACAATTGTTATTACACCTGGCAATAACATTTCGCGCAGAGCTGCTTTAGTTGAAATTTCAACGCACTTGCCGTATTCAGGCTTTCCGGTTCCTTCCAAAATACCAGGTATTTCGCGGAACTGGCGACGAACTTCATTCACCATATCCATAGCTGCCTTACCTACGCTGTTCATAGCAAGGGCAGAGAATACCACCGGTATCATACCACCAATAAATAAAGCGGCTAAAACCTTTGCATCAAAAATATTGATACCGTTGATGCCGGTTAAAGTAACATACGCTGCAAATAAGGCCAATGAAGTTAAAGCTGCCGAAGCAATTGCAAAACCTTTGCCCACCGCAGCAGTAGTGTTACCTACTGAATCAAGAATATCTGTTTTCTCACGAACGTTTGCTGGCAGTTCACTCATTTCGGCAATACCACCTGCGTTATCAGATATTGGTCCGAAAGCATCAATAGCCAACTGCATAGCCGTTGTAGCCATCATAGCCGAAGCAGCGATACCTACCCCATAAAAACCGGCCAATGAATAAGCACCCCAAATTGCCGCAGCAAAAATAATGATAGGGAAAGCTGTTGAAAGCATACCTGTACCTAAACCTGCAATGATGTTGGTTGCCGCACCGGTAGCCGATTTTTGAACGATATCGCGAACGGGTTTGCCACTTAGGCCTGTATAATATTCTGTAATTGAAGAAATAGCTGCACCTACCGCCATACCAATAAGCACC
>CAIOTH010000067.1 GCA_903861145.1 uncultured Bacteroidota bacterium
GTTGCGGGGGTAGGACTCGAACCTACGACCTTTGGGTTATGAGCCCAACGAGCTACCAACTGCTCCACCCCGCGATTTGGAGGTGCAAATATACTGGTATTTAACTACAAAGCAAACAGTAATTTGAAATTGCTTGATTTTCTTGTAATTATCCGTTTAGCAACTTGATTAAATCGGAGGCTGCTTTTTTACCGGTTTCGGCCCCGCCATTCATAAAACCCTGAAAGTCGGTGCTGCAGTGTTCGCCGGCAAACAGCATATTGCCAACGGGCTCAATTTCGTGGCCGGAAATAGAAGAGTACTGGCCAACTTTGTAAGCTGAGTAAGAACCTTTGATGGCCTTTGACACTGGCCACCATGCTATTTCGGCTTCGCCACTCCATTGCTCTTTCAAACCGGGGTAAACATGGTCAAGCATAGGGAGGTATTTCTCGGCCATTTTCTTCTTGTCCTTTTTATTTTCCGCCAGGGTTACGGCTTCCCCACCGCCCAGGTATATGGTGTAGCCAGCAGGGCCTTCATTATTATTTTGCATCCATGAATTATCCCAACCGTTGTGGATGTTTTCGTTAAAGCTGTAGCCGGGGTTTTGATATTTGGTGCGCCAAATCCTTTCCTTAAAGCCTAAAAATAACTTGGCATTATTGCCATAGCCTAGTTCATCAATCGCTTTTTTCTTTTTAGCGGGCATATCAATATCCATTTTTACTTCGCGCAGCACTTTAAATGGTATTGTATTAATTACAAAATCGGCATACACCTCTTTATTCCCGTTAAAGGTTAATGTAAAGCCATCGCCTTTAGATTTAACGGCTTCTAAATGATGGTCGAGGTTAACGGGCGAAACATTTTCGGCAAGGGACTCTATAACTTTGGAGTTGCCACCCTTAATGGAGAAACGCTCATCGCTATCACCGAAAATTTTGAAACCATTTTTGGTGTCAGAATTAATGAGGCCGATAAAATTAATTGCAGATTGCTCGGCGAGCGGCAGGCCCAATTCTGAAAGATAGGCTACGTTCAATAATTCACGTAACCAGCCGCTTAGTTTAATACGGTCAAAATACTCTTCAACCGACATGTTATCCAGCTTTAGTGCATTCAGTGTATCCCACTTTTCACCTGCGGCTTCCCTGTCACTTTTAATAAGAGGAGCGTAGTGGTTAAATTCTTTTATCACCTCTTCTTCGGTGTATCTTTTACCTGCAATGCAATACCATTCGGCACTGGTATCTTTATTTAAACTATCGGTTTTATTATCCTTTAAATCGAGCTTAAATTCTTTTGCCAGGTTCAGCATTTCGGTATGGTCGGTATCTATAAACTCACCGCCAATTTCCATGGTAAGGCCCGGTATAAATGTTGCATCGGTATGTATGCGACCACCTACTCTTTTAAGCGAGTCGTAAATTTGCACATCGGTATTGCTTAGCCCTGCTTTTTTAAGGTTATATGCTGCAGTTAGGCCTGCGATTCCTGCACCAAGAATTACGATTTTAGGCTTGTTGTGTTTGCTTTGGCACGAGGTAAGAAACGGGATATAAGCCGAAGCTGCAACTAAAAGGCCTGCTTTGGTTGTGGTTGTCAAAAAATCGCGCCGCGTGGTGATTTTTTGGTTTTCGGGATTGATGTTAGCAACGGTTGACCGTTGAAGAGCTCGTAATAATGTATTTTTTGGTTTTCGCATCCAGGTGTTTTATTGCACAAAAGTAGTTTGAAGGTGCTATTGCTCTTCAAACCGTATCTCTTGTATTACCAACTCGTTTTTAACCGTTTTTGCATAAACATAAGTGCGGTAATTTCCACTGGCCGAGGTAAGATTACCAATAAAATATTTAGAACCCTGTGGTGATGTGCCCTCGTGAGCTACGGTAAACGATTTGGGTTTGTGTGCTGCAAAAAAAC
Source organism: uncultured Bacteroidota bacterium (assembly GCA_903861145.1). Classification (GTDB taxonomy): domain Bacteria; phylum Bacteroidota; class Bacteroidia; order Chitinophagales; family LD1; genus Bog-950. The sequence continues at coordinate 1,906 of CAIOTH010000067.1, forward strand.
TCTTTAGCACCATTTCGGCCTGGCTTTTACTGTATGAGGTGGTGCCCGTTTTGATAGTAATTTCAACGTTTCCTTCAAAATTTTTAGCAACAGCCGAAGCGTCGCCGTTTTTGAAGGCATTAATGATGTTATCGAAGCCCTGAGCAGAAGTTGCAATGCTTATGGACAGGCACAGAACTGCTGCCAAAAGCCGGGGAAAAATGCGAGTAGGTTTCATTTAAAGCAAACTTTTAGCTATGGTAACAATAATCATTCCAAAAGAGTTTGTGTGCCGGTAATAACACACAATAATGATTAATTTCAGCAATGAAGATACCAAACTCCCTTATTTTAGCGCCAGATGAATAAAAAAGTTATCCTCATAATTATGGACGGATGGGGACACGGCCCCGACCCTAAGCGAAGTGCTATTGCACAGGCTAAAACACCTTTTATAGACAGTTTATATAAAAACTATCCTAACAACGAGTTGATAACCTGTGGCGAGGCGGTTGGTTTGCCCGAAGGCCAAATGGGCAATAGTGAGGTTGGCCACCTGAATATTGGCGCGGGCAGGATAGTTTACCAGGAGCTGGAACGCATTAATGTGGCCATCAGAACCGGCGAACTGGCAAAAAATGAAAAGCTACTTGCTTCTTTTGATTATTGTAAAAAGAACAACAAGCCTTTGCACTTAATGGGTTTGGTTTCGGATGGTGGTGTGCATTCGCATATTAACCATGTAAAGGCGTTGTGCGATATAGCAAAAGCTAATGGGTTGAATAAGGACCAGGTTTTGATACATGCCTTTACCGATGGGCGCGATTGTGACCCTAAGAGTGGTAAGGGATTTATAAAGGAGTTAGGTGAACATTTAGAACATTCGATAGGAAATATTGCTTCGGTAATTGGCCGTTATTATGCCATGGACCGAGATAACCGCTGGGAGCGTGTGAAACTTGCTTACGATATGCTTACTAAAGGCGAAGGCAAAAAGGTTAGCGATTTACAACAGGCAATACAAGAAAGTTATAATAGTGACGTTACTGATGAATTTATAAAACCCATTATAGCGGTAGAACACTTTGTACCGGTTAAGGATGGAGATGCGGTGCTGTGCTTTAATTTTAGAACCGACCGGTGCAGGGAAATTACTAAGGCATTAACGCAACTTGATTTTCCGGATTTTGGAATGCACAAGTTGAACCTGAACTATACAACTATGACTATGTATGACCATTCGTTTAAAAACGTGGCCAACATTTTTGGTAATGACGATTTGAAAATGACGTTAGGGGAGGTATTATCGCTAAAAGGCAAAACTCAATTACGTGCTGCGGAAACCGAAAAATATCCGCACGTTACTTTCTTTTTTAGCGGAGGACGGGAGAAAGAGTTTACCGGTGAGAAGCGAATAATGGAGCCATCGCCCAAAGTAGCTACTTACGACTTACAACCCGAGATGAGCGCGATACCTTTAACTGATAAGGTAGTTGCTGAGATTGAAGCGAACCAACCCGATTTTGTTTGCCTTAATTTTGCCAATACGGACATGGTGGGGCACAGCGGTGTGTTTTCGGCGGCAATTAAAGCGGCAGAAACTGTAAACAACTGCGTTGAGCGCATAGTAAATACAGGTTTGAAGCATGATTACGCACTGCTAATTACAGCAGACCATGGAAATGCTGATTACATGATTAACGATGATGGAAGTCCGCACACTAGTCATACCATGAATCCGGTTCCGATTTTTTTAGTGGATAAAACGTTGCACCCGCAATTGCATACCGGTAAGCTTGGCGATTTAGCACCTACGATTTTAAAGATTATGGGTATTGAGCAACCTAAGGAAATGGATGGTGTGAGTTTGTATTAGAGGCTTATTCCAATACAATTTTGCCTTGTTGAATAACACTTCCCTCGTTAGTTATTCGGTAGAGATACAAACCCTTTGAATATCCGGTTAGACTGAGCGAGTAGTTATCGCTCTCTACGATTGAAGAGGAAACAGTTTCTCCCTGGATGTTATAAACTTCTATTCTGTTTTTGCCGTCTACTCCTTTAAAATAAAAACTGCCGGTGGATGGATTGGGGTAAACAATTATTCCATCTGCCACCGGGCTAACCGGTGTTAGGTTTGTTAGTATGGATGTATCGAGCTTGGCAAGAAATATAGCTGAGGGAGATGGTAGCAAGGTGTCGTTACCAAATATAATATCGGAACTTTGAAAAGTGCCGGTTATGAAAATGCCTTCATCGTTATATGCAATCGCAGCGCCGGTATTGTTGCTGGTTCCGGTAGGGGCAATTGCCCATAGTGCCTGGCCATTGGTGTTATACTGCGCGACAAAAGTAGCCTGGCTGCCTATTGGGTTGAATAGCTCAATGTTGTCGAAAGAAATTGTGTCGCTTTGAAAATAACCGGTTATTAGCGCGCTGCCATGTTTATCGACAGCAATTCCGTTAGCCTGATCTACATAGGTGCCACGGGTTGCTCTTGCCCATTGCAAGCTTCCGGCACTATCGTATTTGGCGAGGAAAATGTTTTGGTAGCCGTTGCCTGCAATAGTATCTACACCAAAGGCGATTGTATCGCTGAAATAGCCTGTCGTAAAAATACTACCCGCGCCATCCGCGGCTATACCGCCTGGGCCGTTGCCAATGTTTCCGCCTGCATAATTCGTCCAACGCATATTGCCGGAGGAATCGTATTTGGTTACGAAAACATTATAGGCGTACGAACTGGTTAAAGAAGTGTTGGTATTGCCCAAATACAAGGTACTGCCTAAAAAGTAACCGGACATAAAAACATTGCCGAATGGGTCGGTGCTAACGGAAGCGGAGCCCGCTACGTAGGGAGAACCTATGTTTTTTACCCAATGCGCTATACCAGCGGTATCGAATTTTGCAATAAAGGCATCACCGGTTCCTAAATGCTGCAAGGTTATATTGTCTAAGGTCAGGCTGTCACCGGTATAGTTGCCGGTTAGGTATATGTAACCATGGGCATCGGCAGTAATTCCCAAAGCATAATCGTTGTTAATGATGCCGAGGTTTTTGGCCCACACTACGGTGCCAACCGAATCGTATTTTACGAAAAAGATGTTGCTGTTCTGCGGTCCTTGATTTGGGTTGGTCAGCACCTGACTACCGAACGTTATACTGTCATTATAGAAATTACCGGCTACATAAACGTTTCCATCTGCATCAGCGCATATTGCATTTGCGTCGGCATAGCCTTTTCCGCTCCTTGCCCATTTTACGTTACCATGAGCATCGTACTTTGCAATAAATACATCCTGGTTAGGGCCCAATGAATCGTTGAGTGTATTAATTCCGCAAATTAAAGCGCCTAAAAAGTGGCCGGTTATAAAAACGTTTTTATTGGCATCGGTGCATACAGCGCTTGAAACGCCTTGACCGGTAGGACCAGTTGCCCATTGCCAGTTAGGCGACTGCGCATTCATGGCTGTGCTACCAAGTATGAACAGAGCGATTAGGTAAGAATGTTTTATGCGCGTTTTTAGCACTTTCGGGTAGCCGGTTTAATTAGTCCTTTACAATTTTTACGGTGGTTGAATTGTTATCCCTTTCGGTTATTTTTAAAATATACACACCATCGCTTAAGCCCGAGATATCCAAGCTATTTTCTGCGCCTAAAACAACATTTGTTCCGTTTTGCTGAAATAACTTTTGTCCCCAGAGGTTGGTAAGTGAGTAGCTGAGGGTGTTTTCATCGAAGCCGGAGTAAAGGATGGTTAGTAAACCTGAAGTAGGATTAGGGAATACATTAACCCGCGAGGCCAGTGATGTATTTGCAAAATTTGGCGCAGGGCTTGTGCAGCTGGTATCTCCACTGCAACCGGGTATAAGGAAAGTTACATCGCCATAAGGAATTGTAGGAGTACCCAGTGAATCTGCCGATTGCCTGATGTGGAAGAATTGGTTTTTAAGTGGTTGTTGGGTTAATATAATGCCAACCTTAACAAGAAAAGTTTCGTGAGGATTAAACGCGAGGCCCTTTAAAACTAATTTATCCTCGCCTGTAAAAATTACACTTTTGTTTTTGCCATCTACCAAAATATTTTCGCCCTGGTTTTGGCCTTGTACCCA
>CAIOTH010000068.1 GCA_903861145.1 uncultured Bacteroidota bacterium
GTAATGCTTTGAGAATTAGATACAGTGTTTGTTGAATATGATGCGGCAACACCGGTAACATTCCAAACATAGCCGGTAGTATACGATTCGGCATTAGCTGTATATGTGGCTGCGGTGTTTATACAAACGGTAGCCGGTGCGGAAGCCCATGATGCTGCAGCGGGAACCACCGCTTGATAAGTTAATTGAGCTGATGTACCGACCCAGGCAGCACTACGCCCGGTTTCAACCAAAACGTAGAAAGAAGTTGCCGGTGCCTGCAAATAACCGTTAGTGCCTAAAACATTTACAAACCCTGTTAGATAAGTAGGATATGTGCCGCTTGTAGCGAAACAGGCCTGCGCACAATTTATTCTACCCGAAGGATTGTTAAGCGAGAATTGATACCAGGTATTTGTGGTCCAGGTGGCACTCCAAAAACGGTAAGCCCCGGGCCCGACACCATCGCTATTTCCCGTTCCGGTAACCTGTGCAGAACAGGTTGGATTGCTAATGGTATTGCTTGGAAAATCACCGCCAGACCAGGCACATTGAGAAAACGACTGGTTTGCGATGCATACACTTAAAATCATCGTTAAAAGAAAACTCTTTACAACGATGAAAGCGCGGTTGTCAGGGTGAAACTGCTTTTTCATTTTACAAAAATTAAAATGTTATATACTACTGTGTCTTAGTGCTTATTAAAGTCAAAATACCCCTGAGGTGATCAGGGGTATATTTAAAAGTTCTTTTATCGAATCAATGTTACCGTTCCGGCTTTATTTTTTACTACTCCATTAAAGTAGGTAACATTTATCTGATATACATAAGTATCGGTAGGGACAGGTTTGCCATGTGCGTTTCCGTCCCAACCATCAGGTGCATTTACGCTGTTGGTTTGATTTGCGTTGTAATAAAGCTTTTCGCCCCAACGGTCATAAATTGTTATTTCAATTTTGCTTGCGCCCAGGAATGAAACTGCGAACCGGTCATTTAGCCCGTCGCCGTTAGGCGTAAAGGCAGTTGGCAGGAATGAGCCCGGTTCATTATCAACGTATACGGTGATCGTATCGGATGCAAAACATGAATCGGCGTTCATTACCCTAACTGTAAAGGTTGTAGTGAACGGCGGCGATACATAAGGTGCCGAGCAATCGGAAGTATCACTACAGCTATTATAGTTGAACACATCTATTGAGTCAATTGCAATCGGGGTCCAGATATAATGTATAATAGTTGTGTCGGAAACCGCAGAGGCAGACAATTGAGTTTGCATGCCGGTAAGAATCCTTTGGTCGGAAACCGAAAGGGTAACCGTTACCGGGCTGGTAGCTGCTATATTAAATGAACTTGTACCCTGGCAACCATTAGCATCCTGAACCAATATTACATAATGGCCCGGAGCAAGGCCGATAAAAGTATCAGTGGTTTGGAATACTCCGTTCAACGTGTAATTGTATGGAGGGAACCCGCCTGTTGTAACTGCAATTACGCTACCATTAGGGTTATTATAACATCTTGAATTAAGGCCGGGAGTACTAACCGATAAAGCCGTAGGATCGCTTAGGTTAGCCGATACTGTTGCTGAGCAACTGATAGAATCGGTAATGGTTAGCGTGTAATTACCTGCAACAAGGTTTGTGGCCGTAGCCCCAATTTGGCCTGGTGTGGTATTCCAACTGTACCTGTATGGAGGGATACCACCGGTAACTGCCACCGAAATAAATCCATCGTTGCCATGTGCACAACGAGGTTGGCTTAAAGAAACGTTGGTATGTATTCCATCGGGCTGACCTACGTAGAATGAAGCCATTTGGGTGCAACCATGAGCATCGGTTACGGTTACACTATAAGGACCCGCTGTAAGATTTGCTATATTTTGCGTAGTGCTTGAATTAGACCAGCTAAAAGTATAAGGAGAAGTACCACCGCTTATTGTAAGATTAATAGCACCGGTATTAAAGCCGCTACAAGCAACATTGGTTAAAGTGCCGGTAACCACAAAAGGTTGGGGTTGGGATAGTGAAGCCGTATCACTTAAATGGCAACCGTTAGAATCGGTCAATAATAATGTATAACGGCCGGCGCAGGCGCCGGTAATAATCGAGTCGGTTCCAAAGTTACTCCATAAATACTGGTATGGTTTAGTACCGCCGATAGGTGTTGCCGCAAGCGAGCCGTTGCATGCGCCATAACAGGTATTGTTGGTTGTCGCGATGGTTTCGCTAAGTTGCGACGGTTCGTGTATGATATATAAAGATGCAACCTGGCAACCTTTGGCATCTGTTACGGTAAGGTAATAGCTACCACCACACAATTGGATAATATCTTCGGTTGAAGGGCCGTTAGACCATTGGAAACTGTATGGTAATGTACCACCATAAGGAGTGGTGTAAATGTATCCATCACAAAGCCCATGGCATGAAACATTTTTTAAAATGCCGGAAGTGTACAGGGCTTGTGGTGAGGTAATAGTTGCCGAATCATTGGTAGTGCAGCTCCTTGAATCGGTAATAGTAACATAATAAGTACCGGGCACCAGGTTGGTTAAGTTGGCACTTGTGGCACCGTTACTCCATGAATAAGTATATCCCGGACTGCCACCAGATACGCTTAAACCAAGCGAACCACTTGTATCGCCAAAGCAAGCAACATTATTAATAGCAAAAACCGGATTTATTCGAAGTGGGTTGATAATATTAGCTGATAGCGAAGCCGAACAGTGGTTTGCATCGGTTACCGTACCGGTTACAATACCGGAGGCCAGGTTTGACAAATTTTGCGTGGTAGCACCGGTGCTCCAGGCAAATGTGTATGGAAGCGTGCCACCGGTAACCGTTGTATTGACAGCACCATCATTAGCATTGTAACAAGAAATATTAATAACAGTATCAGTAAAAATTAATGGGGCCGGTTCGCTAACAAGTACTGAGTCGCGCAGTTGACATCCATTGTGATCGGTTATAATTACGTGATAAACTCCGCCGGCAATACCGGTAATTGTTTGGCTGACCTGGAAATTAGACCATAAGTAGGTATAAGGGGCAATACCACCGCTAGGTGTAACTCCTCCTGAACCGTTATTAGCGCCGGCGCAGGTAACATTTGTAGCGGTTGTTACCGCAGTAAGTGCTAATGGATTAGCCAAAACCTGGCTAATTGTTTGCTGGCAGTTGTTTACATCGCTTACCGTTACGGTGTAGGTTCCGGCAGGGAGGCTATCTATATCCTGAGTGGTTGAGTTATTGCTCCATGCATATGCATAAGGAGCTACACCGCCATTAGCAGTAAGCAAAATTGCACCACTTGAATCATTATGACAGAATGGATTATTAAAGAGGGCAATATTGAGTGATAATACCGATGGGGTAGCAATAATGGCTCCGTTGGTTGCAGTACAGTTTCGTGAGTCGGTAACTGTAACGTTATAGGTTCCGCCGGGTATGTTTAAGTCGTTAGGTGTAGCCACGTTGGCATTGCTCCAATGGTAAAAATAATTTGGGGTACCACCGCTTACACTGGTATAAATTGCCCCGCCACCATTACCATTACAAACAACGTTGGTAACCGAGTCGATGCTAACAACAAGCTGGCCGGGCTCAGTAATAGCAACAGTTGTTGATTGGCTGCAACCTCTTGAATCGCGTCCAATAACTATATAGTTGCCAGCCGACAAGCCCGTAAATGTACCTGAGTTTTGATAGGTAACCCCATTGATAGAATATTGAATCGGCGAAGTACCTCCAACCAGCTGAACAGCAACACTGCCATTACCCTGGCCAAAGCAGGTTATATCGCTGGTAGAAAGCGTATCGAGGGTTACTACATATGTAGAGCCAATAGTAATACTTGCGGTATCAAAACAACCATGGCTATCGTAAGTGGCTACGTTGTAAGTGCCAGGCTGAAGGCCGTTTAATACGTTACTTGACTGAGAAGGGCCGCCATTAACAGCATAAGTATAAGGTGGCACTCCGCCTGAGGCTGTAACTGTAATGCTGCCGTTAAATGCCCCGGTACAACTGGCATCTATCTTAGTAAGCGTTTCCAATACTGCAGTTGGCTGACTGATAACTATTGGGTTACCGCTATAAGCATGGCTACAACCCAGGCTATCTTGTACAATTACGTTGTAATTACCAACGGTAAGGTTGCTAAATGAATTGGAGGTTTGATAATTATTTCCACCATCGATTGAATAGTGTAAGGGTGGCAAACCACCGCTTGCATTAATAATAATTGAACCATTACCGGTACCGTTACATGATACGCCGTTTACGCTTACGTTATTGATGCTAATTGCATTTGCCACCACTACCGAAGCGCCGGAAGTAAACCCGCTGGTTGTTGTACACCCGTAAGCATCGGTTATTGATGTAAAGCTGTATGTAACCGTATAAGGCGGGCTTACCGCTGCCGTTGCGCCATTGGCAACATTGGTAAGCGAAACCGTATTTATAGAGTTGGTATACGAAATGTTGAATGGTGCAGTACCCGGGCTAAAATTAAAGGTTAGAGTTGCGCTGCCGCCCGAACAAATAGTTTGGGTTGCGGGGTTAATAGACCCGTTAGGTGCCGGCCGCCCAAAAACCGTGATTGTATTGGAAGGGTTTTCGTTACCGCATTGGTCGGTCGCAATTCGTTTGATTACATAGGTTGCGCCGGCAGGAACTGTTGTGCTTGAGTTCCATGAACTGGTTGTAACACCTGCTACCTGTGAGAAAGAAGTTCCACCATTGGTAGAAAGTTCCCAACGATAAATAATAGGCGTTGAATTATTGTAAGTAGACACGCCACCGCTGCCCGAAGTAACATTTGTAAAAGTACCTAATGCCACCCCCGGACAAATGTTTGAGTTATTGGCCACTCCGCCAATAGTTCCGCCAATTACGGCAGGTGCAACAATAGGCGTGATGCTGACATTGGCAACCCCACCGGCAGCTGTACCACAAATATCGGTTATCCTGATTTCGACGTCATCGGTATTGGTTAAGGCCCAATTGCCAACAGTAACCGCAGCATTGATATTTGAACCGGAATAAATTTGGGTTCCATTCAAGTAAATGAGAATGCTGTTAACCGCTTTATTGACAACAAATTTATACCCGGCGCAAGGAAACGAGGTGCGGCGTGCACGTAAAACGAAATTGTTATTAGGCATTTGGCAGCCGGTCCAACCAGCCGCGGTTGATGGGTTAGACGCCTGAGCCCAGTAATTGGTAGTTACAAAGTTAGTACCTGAAAGGTTATCGACATATGTTCCATAACGGGCGTTGGCTACACCAGCAGGAATTGAGATATCGGTGGTAGCAAAAACATCTACGTTCCAATTGTTGAAACCCGGGCCTGGATCGGGAGTAGGCACACATTCCTTATATTTCAAAACCGCTGAACCCTGGCCTGCAACGTAATCATGGCAACCATTTACGGCATCCCAAGACTTAACATTGACACGAACCGTGCCTGTATAATTCGCAAACCATTCGATGGAAGCAGGGCGTGAAGTTTGAGGACAGCCAATACCCAAATTCCAGGAATTGGGTATTGGGGTAAGCGAGTTATTATAGTTAATAATTGCAGAGGTGCTTGACAGGGTTAAATCCCATAAGTTGCCGGTAACAGGAGCAGTTGTACTGGTTAAATCAAAAGAATAGATATTACCACTTACAACATTAAAGTCATCATAAGTACCGCTACCCAGCGCCGTTGTATTTTGAAACCCTGCATTAGGCGTATAGGGACTTCCCGGACCGACAAACGAACTTAATCCACATTGAGCATTCAATTGATTTGAAACCAAAAGAAAAACGACAAAAACGGTAAGTATAGGGCGCAAAAGGATGACAACAGGGGATAAAAATTTTCTCATGCAAACATGTTTAGTAAATCCAAAATAAAGCTTGTGTCCTTCGTTTCTACCAACCGCTAAAAAATTATAAACAATAGAAACTTGTTGGCAAAATAAGATGTATAAGTCAATTTCAAAAATTTTGAGTTCCTTTTTTCAGTTAAAAGAGCTAAAAGATTGATTTTGAGCAATTTTTAACCCAAGTAAGCCAAATGGGTTTTGTATTAAAAGGCTTTCCCCCGTGCTGTTTTTCTAAAGATTATTAAGCCCCTAAATGAATTGCCGATGTTGAAAAGGTTCGGATTTTAACAAAATGTTAAATTGCCTTTTAAATAATGAGATTTGATAATTGGCAGATTTGAAGGCAATAGTTTGGAATAAATGAAGCACGACCCCGGAAAGTTGCCGAACATTTGTTTCAGCGAACATTTTTTGGCCGGAGTTTAGGTAATCAGCCATAATCACCGTAACCAGTTTTTATATTAATCGGTTTCATCAACCCAGCCATTAATTTTTTTAAGCCGCTCGGACAGTCAATGGCTTTTATAACGACGGGCAGATAGCGGTATTTCTGTCATTTCTTTATTCCACGGTTCTGAATATATTTACCCGTTGGTTATTACCTAAAACATGCCAACAAGGCCCATAAACTATTGAATCGAAAAGCCAATATTTTCTATTATGATTAATAAAATTACACTTTTTGCTGCTGTGCTGATGCTGGCATTTTTTGAAGGAAATGCACAATGTACAGTCCACCCGATTTCAGGCAACTACAATATTACCAGCAACACCACGCTTAGCGCCGGTACATATAATGTAACCGGTGACTTTACGGTTTCGGCAGGGGTTACTTTAACTATAATTTATAGTACTAATTGCCCGTTTACCGTTAATGCCAATAACATAACGATTAACGGAACGATTAATGCCAATGGCGCCGGCGGTTTAGGTGGCGGCGGCGGAAGTGCAGGCAGCAGCAACGGTGGTGCCGGTGGCGGAAGCCAGGCCAGTGGCGGCGGCGGCGGTACCGCGGGAAGCGGAACCGGTGGCGGTAATGTTGGTTTTAGCGGCGGCGCATCAAGTGGCGGCTGTAGCATTAGTTGTGGTACTATTTGTATTGGAGGTAACGACGCTGTACGCGCAGGCGGCGGCGGTGGATCGGGTGGATCGGGTGGATCGTTTGGTGGTGCCGGGGGCGCGGGCGCGGCAGGTGGCGCAGGAAGAATAGAGAATGAACCAGGTAATACCCAATGCGGCTCATCGCCGACTGCCGGAAACGGTGCGGTAACCAATAATGCGCGTGCAACGTATAGCACCACTGCAAATGCTACTGACCTTCCGACAGGTTCGGGTGGCGGAGGTGCAGGCGGCGGCGGCGGCGGATACGCCGGAGGCACCACCGGTAACGGTGGCGGTAATGGCGGCGGTACTGTAAATTTAAATGCATCGGGCAACCTGACTGTGGCCGGATTAATAACAGCTAATGGAAGTACCGGTGGTAATGGTGGTAATGGCGGCGTGCGTGGTGGCGGTAACGACTGGAACTGCGATGCGTGCAGTAATAATGACGGTGGTGGTTCAAATACATGCCGCGATGCATCGCTTTGTGGCGCATGTACTTATTATACCTGGGGCTGGCCGGGTGGTGCAGGTGGTGGTGCAGGTGGTGGATCGGGAGGTGGTATTAAATTACAGTCGACCGGTATTTTGAACCTTACAGGAACTTTGCAGGCTAACGGAGGAAATGGGGGAAACTCGGGAAGCCCGTTATTATCTGATGGCTCATGTAACCATTACGCAAGTGGTGGTGGCGCTGGTGGCGGTGGTATTATTAAGCTGGTTTATAACCCATGCGCCAATAATACTTTTGCAGCTGGGGCTATGACGGCGAATGCAGGTTCGGCCGGTTTAGGTACTGATGGAAATGTTAGCAGCAACACGGGTTCAAATGGCATTGTTTATAACCAATCGGCTAATATTTATGTTCCGGGCTTTACTGCTTTTTCTACACCGACAGCAAGTTCGGATCAAACTTTGTGCGGCGGCAACTTACCTGCCGACTTAACATCGGGCGGCATTAGCGGTGGCGATGGCAGTTATACTTATCAATGGTTTTCGTCAACAACAAATCCACTGGGCGCAACAGGGTCATCTCAAAATCCGGCAACGGGTTGGGCTGCAGTTAACGGTGCTACAGCAGCTACTTTACCGGGCGCAACAATTGGCACTATCAATACAACAACTTATTACCAGTTGCAGGTGCAATCGGGCCCTTGTTATGTTTGGACGAACGTGGTTGTCATCACTATTCATCCTTCGGCAACTATTAATCTTGCTACCCCAACTAATGTATCGTGTAACGGTGGAAACAACGGTAGTATTACAGTATCGGTAACCGGTGGAACACAGCCTTACTCATTCTCGGATAATGGAGGTACTTCGTACCAATCGGGCAATATATTTAGCGGGTTGGCTGCAGGTAATTATAACCTGTATGTTAAGGATGCCAATAACTGCGCGGCAGTTTATGGTTCGAACCCGATTGTAATTCAGCAACCGGCTGTGCTTACGCAAACTGATTCGGCGTTTAGTGCAAGTTGTTCGAACGTAAATAACGGTTCGATTGTGGTTTATGCTGTAGGCGGAACGGCACCTTATCAATACTCTATTAACGGTGGGGCTAACCAACAAGGTAATTCGTTCTTCGCGCAATCGGCGGGTACTTATACTATACTGGTTACCGATGCCAATTTCTGCACTTCATCGGCCAACGTAACGCTTAACTCGGCTTATACAGTTGCTGCCAGCCTGGTTAACAAAACAAATGTTAGCTGCTTTGGCGGAAACGACGGAACTGCAACGCTTGACCTTACCGGTGGGGTTGCACCTTTATCATATTCCATAAACGGGGTTACTTTCCAATCTACAGCAACATTTAGCGGTCTTCCGGCAGGTAATTATGTAGGCACTATTAAGGATGCCAATGGTTGTACCGATTTTGTGTTGGTGCAAATTACCCAGCCTAACCTGTTGCAAGTGCAAATTGATACTTTAATCAATGTATCGTGCCATGATTCAGCTACAGGTGCAATTTACATTGGAGTAACGGGTGGCACATCGCCGTATACTTTCCATTGGAGCAATAATGATTCTACGCAAGATGTAACAGCGCTTGCTGCCGGCACTTACAACGTAACTGTGGTTGATGCCAAGGGCTGTAACAGCTATTCGGGCACCACGGTTTTGCAGCCGCTGGCTTTGTTTGTAAATGTGGCTTCGTACCATAACCTGCATTGCTTTAACGACTCGACCGGTAGTATTGAAACAGCAGCCAGTGGCGGAACACCGCCTTATACTTTTAGCTGGAGCAATCAATCTGCGTTCCAAAATATTTTTGGCCTGCAACCAGGCACTTATTCGCTTACGGTTGATGATGCCAGTGGTTGTGTTGCCACTTTAAGCCAGGCGCTTACGCAGCCTACCCAGCTTACAGCTACCATATCGGGCACCAATGTTACGTGCGGACAAACATCGAGTGGCGCGGTTACATTTAATGTGAGCGGCGGTACCCCTGCTTATGGTTATGCCTGGAACAACGGTTCATCGTCGCAAAACCTGAGTGGTGTTGGCGGTGGTGTTTATGTTGTTGCGGCGCAGGATGCCAATGGTTGTGTGTTACACGATAGCATTACTTTAACCGGTGCGGCTTTCCCGCTAACACCAAACCTTGCAGCGGTAAGCCCTACCTGCCGCGGCACCAATACCGGAACCATTATTGCAGTTATTACCGGTGGCCAGGCGCCATTTACTTATGCATGGAGCAACAGTAGCACTACAGCAGCTATTAATAACCTTAGCGCAGGAAATTACACACTTACAGTTACTGACGCTTTAGGATGCAGCGCGGGCATTACACAATCGTTGATGGCTACTGATACATTGATTGTTTCGGCAAATATTAATGGTGCCAAGTGCTTTAATACGGCAAGTGGTAGCGTGGTGGCTATTGTTAGAGGTGGTGTTGGTCCGTTTACGTATTTGGTAAATGGGGTTCAGCAAACTACTGATACATTCAGCAACTTAAGCCCGGGCAGTTACTCGGTGCTGGTGCTTGATGCCAATAACTGCGAGGCCACTTCATCGTTTGTAGTTAGTTCGCCGGCGCAGTTTTCGGTTAAGTTAAATGCTACTGAGCTTTCAATTTTAACCAACCAACAAACGCAGTTGGTTGCAACGCCTACATCAAGCAGCCCGGTAATACGTTATATATGGAGCCCGCTAACAGATGACTCGGCAGGTATATTTACTTATGGAAGTTGCAGCGATACTACCAATTGCGCTACGCCTTATGTAAGGCCTCCGTTTACTACTACGTTTACCGTTAGTATAATGACGGCCGATAGTTGTATTGCATCTGATACGTTAACCATAAACGTAACTACCCAACCAATTACCTTTATACCTACTGCATTTACACCTAATGGTGATGGCTTGAACGACCGTTTCCAGTTTGCGATATTGGGGGCGAACACGGTTGAGGTTGCCATTTTTGACCGTTGGGGCGAAAGGATTTTTTACAACGCCAACCAAAGTAATGGTGTAGGCGGTACCGACGGATGGGATGGTAATATAAAAGGCAAACCGGCACCACAGGATACTTACGTTTACCAATTGAAGGTTACTTATTTTGATGGAACGGTTAAAACTATACCGGGAAGTGTGACGATAATACGCTAAACCAGTTAATCCCTTTTTTCAAAAGCCCCGAAAACTTAGTTTTTCGGGGCTTTTGTTTTTACTCAAGTTTATGATAGCCAAAGAAAGCAACGCACTTTATTGGCTGCGTAAAGAGATTGAGCAATATTTTAAGTTGCTGTTAACCAATTTGCTTATTCTTTTATCTTTGTTGATAGCGGACATGATTTAATTATACTTATACAATAAATATGCAGTCATCGAATAATATTTACCTTGAACGAGTAGATATTTTACGTTTTGTGGCTGCTACGCTGGTAATATTCTGGCATTATTTCCATTACGGTACTATTCCGCATGAGGTTCTGCCTCATCATTTTTCTTTAAGCGTTCTTGAAGAGGGGCACACCGGTGTTTCGTTATTTATTGTGCTTAGCGGCTTTATCTTTCAATATATAAATTCGGGTAAAGAGATAAGCTACTTTAAATTTTTGCGCAACCGGTTTTTTCGCATTTTTCCACTGGCGATTTTTTGGATTCTTATTTATGTTGCAAAAGACCATTTGAATCCGGTGGAGGTTCTTTTGAATACAATTTTTGTTTTTAATCCGCTTAGTGTTCCGGGTGTTGGCTGGACCATTATAGTTGAGTTTCAATTTTACCTCATATTTCCGGTTTTCCATAAGATAATTGAAAGGAAGGGTGGAACACTTAATATAGTTGGCCTGATTGTATTGATGATTTTGCTGAGAGGCATGCTTTATATTAATACCGGTAACATGAGGGATTTTGCTTACTACTCGATTTTTGGCCGGCTTGACCAGTTTTTATTGGGCGTAATAGCTGCTAAGTTATATGCAAACAGATTGTCATCATTTTTTTCCAGGCCGGAGCTTGAAAAATTACGGCTTTTTCTTTTGGCGGGCGTGGTAGCAGGCCTTTTGGTAGTCTTTCATTTTTTTGTTATGGCCGGCGGTTATTTTGGGGTAGACAACGAGCACGGCAAGGGCGCAGCCTGGATAGTGTTTTTGGATGTAGAGGCGTTATTCTATGCCGGCATAATAGTGTTGTACCTATCGCTAAATAAGTATGCTTTGCTTAGGCCTGTTGAATCCTTTTTTGCAAAACTTGGAGAGTTTAGCTACTCGATGTATTGGTTACATTGGCCTATGATACTGGCGCTGTGCGTGATTATAATGCGCTTAAATATTTTTAACCCGGGGCCGCGCTCATTTGCTTCGATGTGGTTAATAGGATTTGCTGTGATTTTACCGGCAATAGTATTTGTATCGGCATTAAGCTATACTTTTTTTGAAAAGCCATTTCTCCGATTCAGAGAGAAATACACTACCTAGATTAGTTAAAACGCTTTTTCGTTAAACAATGATTTTAGGTTATAGGTGATGTGGGCTTAATGTGTTTATTTCGTATTTATAAAATCACGACTCATGAAAAAGATATTTACACTCGCAATTGTTTTGGTAAGCCTGGCACCGGGGTTTAGGGTTAATGCGCAGGCATTTAATGAAAACAGCAGGCAGATTACCGGTTTTATAGGTGGCGCCGATTTGTTTCATATACCGGTGGGTTACAATTTTAATTCGTTTATATATCCTACTACTGCCGAGGCGGGGGTGGAGGGTGAGTTTGCTGTGCACAAGTATGTGGGTGTTGGTTTTGTTGCTGAGCTTGGAGGACGGGGTAGCAGAAGCATGAATTATACTATTGTGGGAGTGCCTTATGCCTATACTACTTTTTACTCGGAGTTTAATTTGGGCTTGGGGGCTATAGCTAATTTTCACTTTTACCAGTTGATTGCCGACCAGATGGGTAAGAGCGAACAGTTGATTACTGATAAGATTGATGTATATGCCGGTTTAAATTTGGGCACCGGTTTTGCCTTGCACCCAACTTATACCGATGTTAACGGCCATAATAAAATAGCTACCGATGCCTTGTTTTTTATAGGCCCTCAGTTTGGTATGCATTATTTCTTTACCCCAAAAATTGCAATTAACGGCGAGTTTGGCTGGGGTAAAACCTGGGCACGGGTTGGGGTTACTTTTAATTTGCATTAATAACTATTTGCCCAAGTTAAGTTCAACTTTTTTCAAAATAGCGCGAGCATTTTCCTCGGAAATATGAATGCCTTCTATTTTGAAAGAGTAGCGCATTGAATCAAGAATTTCTTCCCGTAGGGTAGAATCCCTTTTTCCTGATTTTTTGCCTTTAGATTTCACTTCACAAGGATAAGCATTTCAATTAAACAGCGGTTTTCCGTTATAGGTGGTGTGAGTTTATTGTATTTGATTTGTACTAATATTTAATGTTGCCCGAATTGTGGGTTGTTTGAGTCGGGAGACTCAAACTTTTCATTTAAATTTCTAAGTGATCCGAGGCGGAACACTTAGAACAACTGGACAACTAGAATATTATTGTTGATCAAAATAAGGCAACCTCCAAATCGAACTTGCGTAGTCAGCAAACTTATTTTGCCTAATATCCAAAGTGCTCGGAGTCCACTCATTTGCTGTTACTTGCTTGGTCATTATATATTGACTCGTCAAATAAATTGCCTTTTAAGCATTAAAACTTTTGGTAGCACATTCTCGGTTTTTATCATCCTCCAGAAGAGCATAATTTCCTAATCTATAAACAAATGAATCTTGAATAGACGGCGGAAAGCTAGCGGCCCATTCCTCTCCTGCATTTTCAGGTAAAATATGTTCAATTGTAGCAGGATTATCTTCGAAACTAGAGTCCAAATGACTCAGCTGATTTTCGATCTCGAAAAGGATATATCGAATCAATCTTTTTTGTCTTTTTGTACTAATTATTGTCGTGGAAAAATCATTCTTAAAATCCTTATCGCTAGTATATAGTGCCTTGACTTCTTTTGCTATAGAAGATGCGGTTGTTAACTCTTTATTAGTAATTTTTATAGCCGCCTTATTATAAACTTCTTCTTTCAAATTAGTGTGAAGTCCACCTATAATTGTGTACCTAAATGTTATAACAGTTATAACTCTTAATACTTTTGCAAACTCCTCAGTGCTTAAATTATTATACGAAGTCAAAAGAATAGGTAGAGCTTGCTTTTCCTTAAACAATTCCATTTCCTTTATCCTCTTTATTATCTCTCGCTGACCTATCCATATCTTATCGCTCGAACTTGTCAACGCATTATATAATTGGGCATTCCGTTCAAGCTCATCCAATAATTCTATTACCTGCGGTGAATTTTGGACGGTCTCTTTCAGAGATTTAAACAAATGCTTTTCTGAAGTAAGTCTATTTTTAGATATCCAATAATGCCTAAGAAATACCGGGAACATGTCAAGTCCGATTGTGTCTACCGTCCTCTTCCATTTATCTTTAATGTGCACTAGATCCGACTGAGTCGCCAAGGAGAATAAAAAGTTTTTCAATAAATCTGAAACAGTCAATCTTTCCCCTCTATAATTTAAGGTTTCGAAGACCGTATATGCACTCAGTTCATCATCAACAACGATTTGAATGAATTTAAGCTTTTCAGCAATTTGCTTATTCAAAAAGTTTGTGATTTGCTCTCCGTTTTCTGTGGTCGCAAAATATTCTGTCAACCTTAGTAAAAAAAATTTATAAGCCTCCCACAATAATTTATCGGAATCTCTCAGAGTCTTTTCGTTAATCGGAGGGCGAAATACCAACAAATGAGATTGAAAAAAATTATTATTATTCTCATTTAATTCCAACTTTGCCGAATAGGTCAAAGAGCCTGGATCTCTATCCCCTAGAAACTTTGTTTTAAGAAGTTTAATTCGTTCCTCGTTGTTAGCTTTATCGATGTTTCTATCGGCCAAGTTTTGAATTACTTTAATAATAGCCAATACAATTAGCGTCAATGTTGCTAATCTTTGCTGGCCATCTATAACACTATAGTTTTTCTCTCCTTTATTTTGTAAGACTATCGAGCCCATATAGTGAACCCTTTCGCCGTCCAAAATAGCTTGAATATCGGCCCAAAGATCTTCCCAATGATCAAGTTTCCATGAATAATCCCGCTGATAAGAAGGGACTTTATATATCTTGCCATTGCCAATAATGTCACTTAGACTTACCGTACTAGTATCGAGTAAATTATTTACTGCCATAGTAACAAAGATAATTAATTTGCTTTTCTCGGCATTCCTACTGGTCAAAGGAAGGCTCCGCCTAACTTCTTTCTACAATAAACCAAGTCTATAGCTTGCCCTAACAACCTCTTGTAAAGCAATAGCATTATTTCATCTCCCTCCCCACAAACCCAACCATCTGCTCCACCACTATTTTAAGTGCGGTGGGGTCGCGGTCCCAGGGGGTGTGGCCGCCGTTTTTAAATACGTACTCGGTAAAATGGAGTTGTTGTGTTTGGTAGCGGTTGCGGCATGCACCCAAGCCCGCCAGCCTAAACGGCGCGAGGCCGCTGATGGGGCGTTTGTATAGAAAGGGTACTACATGGTCGACGTCGCCTTGTATGTGGAGGAGGGCGGGGCCACCGGTGCAAATAAGGTTGGTATCGAGCACGGCACCGGCCAGGCTTATGCAACCGCGTATGGCGTGCGGGGGCAGGGCATCGGTATCGGCTAAACAGGTTTTACAGGCGTTACAAAGCGCGGGCGAGCATTTAGCAACGCCATCCAGGTAAGCAAGGTGCTCGGCTAATATGGCACCGGCCGAGCTTCCGCCAAAAAAAATGTTATCGGGGTTTATGCCGAAGGTATTGCCGCGGGCGGCATTGTTTATAAACCAGCGCACGCAGTTGCGGCCGTCGGCTACCGCTTTTATAATTGAATTATAAGCGTTGTGTTTTGTTGCCATGCCCAGCAGGTTAGTGAGGCGATATTCGATACTGGCAACTACATAGCCGCGCAGGGCAAGGTCGCGGCACATGGCGGGCAGGCAATCGCTGCGGCGGTTGCCGTGCATAAATGAGCCTCCGTGCGCCAGTATTATAAGCGGCCGGTGGTGGGCGGTATCGCCGGCGGGTTGGTAAACGTCCATGTATAATGGCGCGCCGTTTTGGGTGCTGTATACCAGGCTATCTATTTTAACCTGCTTAAAAATAATATCGCGATAGCGCAGGGTGTCGGTGACGGCTGTGGCGAGGTGGTAAACCAGGAGGTGTAGGATGAGGGCGCACAAAATTCTTTTCATACTATAATTAATGATGTGGTTTTGGGGGATTGAAGATAGGGATAATAGGGTGAGGGTTATAGTTGGTTGAGTTATGCTCACCCTGCCTATATCTTACGGGAAAGTTTTGGGGTCTGGCGAGTAGTTTTGTGGTGGTGTAGTTTCGAGTTTCAAGTCTCGAGTTTCGAATTGAAATACGGAATTTCGGGGAGGCCGTTGGGAGATACAAAAGGCAATAGAGAATGGTGGATATTGCGTTGTTTGTTTAGTGGGCAATAGTTGTTTTTGAGGCGGAGAATTGTAAGTTTTGGAGCTGGGGGCGGAGCCAGTTTAAAAAAAGGTTACAAAAGGTTACACTTTTCTGTTGGCGTGTTTTGGTTTGGAGGTTGAAACTGAAAGGTTATGACCATTGAAATAAGTAGTTACAACATATAACAAAATACAAAAAAGTATACACACTTAAAAAGTGCTCGAAATTTGTCAAATTTTGGTTTATATGTAGATGATAATCATAGTTTTATAGATTACTATTTTCGTAAAAGTATACTAAAGTATACAGAATTTTGTTTGGTGCTATTATTGGTTATCAGTGGGTTATGGGCTTAATATGGGTGAATTGTATACCGAAAGATGTTTTGAGGCTATTTTCGGGTTGGCGGAGGGGTGCCAAACAGCCTAACCACCTCCAGGGCGGCTTCCCGCACAAAGCTGCGGGATGAAACACCTCCTAAATTAGGGGGAGAGTTAAAGGCGGAACAGCCAAGCCCCTTCCGTCCCCTAAAGGGGAAACCAAAGCCGGAAAACAGCGAGGTAGCCAACTCAACATTCGGCCATGATTTGGAAAAGGAAAAATACGGGTTTTTATTTTTAAGAAAATTTGGGCTTTAAGGTGTGAAAATGGCTTGGACATCACTTTTCAACAATTTGGGTAAAACAGGGGAAAAATAAAGGCTTAAAACACGGTTTAGAGGCATATTTTGATTACCTTCGTGAATCTATTTTTTAAAACAAAACTATGAGCGGCGCAACTGAGGAAATAATTATGGAAGAAACCAGGGATAAGGCAGATTATTCTGCCAGTAGTATACAGGTATTAGAAGGTTTGGAAGCGGTGCGTAAAAGGCCCGCGATGTACATTGGCGATACGGGCATGAAGGGTTTACATCACCTGGTTTATGAGGTGGTAGATAACTCGATTGATGAGGCACTGGCCGGCCATTGCAAAAACATTTATGTAACGATACATCCGGATGATTCGATTTCGGTAAAGGATGATGGCCGGGGTATACCGGTTGACATGCACGAGAAGGAAGGCGTTAGCGCCCTACAGGTTGTTATGACCG
Source organism: uncultured Bacteroidota bacterium (assembly GCA_903861145.1). GTDB lineage: Bacteria > Bacteroidota > Bacteroidia > Chitinophagales > LD1 > Bog-950. The sequence goes on from CAIOTH010000068.1 coordinate 17,023, forward strand.
TGTTGCATGCCGGTGGTAAGTTTGATAAGGACAGCTACAAGGTTTCGGGCGGTTTGCACGGTGTGGGTGTTTCGTGCGTTAATGCATTGAGTATTGCTTTGAAAGCTGAGGTTTTCAGAAACGGGAAATCGTACGAGCAGGATTACAGCGAAGGCAAGCCCTTGGCACCGGTTAGAGAAACGGGCATATCGGACTACCGTGGTACTATTATCACGTTTAAACCTGATGCTACCATTTTTACAACTACCACTTACAATTTTGATACGCTTGCCGCACGTTTGCGCGAGTTGGCATTTTTGAACAAGGGCATACACCTTGATATTATTGATGAGAGAGATAAGAATGCCGAAGGTAATTTTCACCATGAGCATTTTTATAGTGAGGGTGGCCTGATTGAGTTTGTAAAATATTTGGACAGCACCCGCGAACCATTGATACCTGAACCAATTTGGGTTGAAGGCAACCGTGATAATATTATGGTTGAAGTGGCTCTTCAATATAATACCAGCTACACCGAAAACGTGCACAGCTACGTAAACAACATTAACACGATTGAAGGCGGAACACACGTTGCAGGTTTTAGACGTGCACTTACCAGAACTTTTAAAAGTTTTGGTGAGAAGAACAAAATGTTTGAGAAGCTGAAGATTGAAATTAGCGGCGATGACTTTAGAGAGGGATTGACCGGTATAGTTTCGGTTAAGGTGCCTGAGCCACAGTTTGAAGGGCAGACAAAAACCAAGTTGGGTAATAACGAAGTGGCCGGTGCGGTTGAACAGATTTTTGGTGAGGTGCTTGAGCATTACTTAGAAGAAAATCCACGCCAGGCTAAAATAATTTTTGATAAGGTTACACTTGCCGCAACCGCACGCCACGCAGCACGCAAAGCGCGCGAAATGGTGCAACGTAAAGGTGCTTTGAGTGGTAGCGGTTTGCCCGGTAAACTGGCAGATTGCGCCAGCAAGAACAGGGATGAGAGCGAGATATTTTTAGTGGAAGGTGACTCGGCAGGTGGTACTGCCAAACAGGGCCGCGACCGCCAGTTTCAGGCTATTCTGCCTTTGCGCGGAAAGATTTTGAACGTGGAGAAGGCCATGGAGCACAAGATTTACGAGAACGAGGAAATCAGGAATATGTTTACTGCCTTGGGCGTTAAGATAGGCACCCTGGAAGACAGCAAAGCGTTGGATATAACCCGCCTTCGTTACAGCAAAATAGTTATTATGTGTGATGCCGACGTTGATGGATCGCACATCACTACTTTGATTCTAACATTCTTCTTCCGTTACATGAAGGAGTTGGTTGAGCGTGGACATATTTATATCGCCTCGCCTCCACTTTATTTAGTGAAGAAAGGCAAGGAAGGTATTTACTGCTGGAATGAAGTGCAGCGTGAATCGGCTATTAAAGAATTAGCCAAAGGCGGTAACGAAAGCACCGTAAACACACAGCGCTATAAAGGTTTGGGTGAAATGAATGCCGAACAATTATGGGAAACTACCATGAACCCAAATACAAGAACGCTGCGCCAGGTTACTATTGAAAGCGCAGCAACTGCGGATTCTATTTTCAGTATGCTGATGGGCGATGAAGTGCCACCACGCAGAGAGTTTATTGAAAGCCATGCGAAGTTTGCCAGAATAGATGTATAATAATTTATTTTAATATTAAATACAAAAGCCACTTAAATTTAAGTGGCTTTTGTATTTATGGGGACTAATCTCCTTATTCCTCGCCAAAGCCAAGCGTATCTTTCTTAAAGCCGTAGAGGATGTTCCATACCGGTTGTATGTTATATACAGCGCGGTTAAAGTGGTTGGAGAGGATGATGACGGTAGTGGTATCCTGCGTGTTACGGTAGAATACGGTGTTGTTGCCGTGCCACCAGCCGTTGTGATAAACGAGGTAGTGCCCATCGGGTTGTTTCATTAAGCGCCAGCCATAACCGTAGTTACGCACACCGGGGTGCTCGAAACTGCGGGGAGAGTAAGCCTCTTTCATCATATCCTGCGATAAGAGTTTGCCCTGGTAAAAAGCCTGGTCCCATTTAAACATATCGGCTACTGTGGAGTAAACGCCCTTATCGCCTACCGAGCCATCGAAACAATCATCGGCCTGTATCTTCCATTTGTAATCGTAGCTGATAGCGATTTTGCGGTCGGTGCTATCGGTAAAGTCGTAAATGAAAGTGTGGGTCATGCCGAGGGGGGCGAAGAAGTTATCATGCATAAAGTCTTTAAACTTTTTGCCGCTTACCAGCTCGACTATTGAGGCTAAGAGCAGATAGTTGGTATTGCAGTATTCGAACTTCTTGTTGGGCTTTGCAGCGGCCGGGGGATGGGTTTTAATCATTACGTCGATAACGTTTTGATTGGTGAGATACTTGGTTTGGTCCACCACCTTTGCCGTGCAGAAGTAAAGGTAGTTAGGCAAGCCCGACCGGTGGCAAAGTAGTTGTTGCACCGTTATGCCTTTGTAAGGAAGCTTGGGGAAGAATTTTTGAAGGGTATCGTCCAAAGAAAGCAGCTTGTGCTCCACACACCATAAAATGGCGGTGGCGGTGAAGTTCTTCGATACTGAGGCTAATTGAAAGGAGGCGGTATCGTGCATCAGGTCTTTATTGCGGTAGTCGCAATAGCCAAAGCACTTTTCGTATACCGGTTGGCCGCTAACTGATACTAAGACGCTACCACTAAAGCCATTTTGAATGCTGCGGGTGGTAAAGAGGGTATCGAGCATGTAATAGAGCTGCTGCATCTTTTTTGATGGCGTATCAACAGGCGCCAGTGCAACAGGTTTGGCAATGGCAACAGGATGCGATTTACCTTTGCTTTCAAAGTAAAAGGCTGCTGCTACTGCCAAAATCAATACCGGTAAAAACCACAATTTCTTCACGGTGGAAAATTAGCTTAAAATGTTGGGGGTAAACACAAACGCGATGCTTTGATAACCATAATTATATCAACAGAAATATGTGAGGCAAGTTTAAAAACGCGGCATTAAACGGCGCGACACATAATCCTTTTTTAGACTGATTATAAATTGACCGCTGAAAGCATTGACAGTACAACGTTTCAGCAGATGATTTTATTTTTTATTGCGAAAAGTTTGGAGAAATAAAATACATGTCCGTATCTTTGTGCCAACAAAACGGAACAAAGACCAAATAAAATGACCAGCAAACACACATATCAAATATCGTTTACAAGGCTACAACCGAGTGACGCTGACTGTGTGTTTCGGGACTTTTGCTTAAAATAATTTGCTGGTAAAACAGCAATTAACCATAAACAAAAGCCCGGCATTTTAACCGGGCTTTTTTGTTGCCCGCTTGTTGAGCGTAATTTATTAACCAGTTAAAACGAAACATAAAATGATTTGGCTAAAGCATATATCGTTTAATACCATCAGTGGCAATTGCCCGGCCTATATGGCTGAGCAAGACGGCGTAGATGCGCGTTTTACAAAATACCGGACCCGGCATAAGTGTGTGCGATGAAGCAATTTATCAGCAAACAAATAAGCCCGGTCCGTGTAAAACAGACCGGGTTTTTTATTGCCTTACCGGTAAAACAAGGCAAATGAATTGGATTGTAAACAAGATTAAAACCTAAAGAAATGATAAGCATAACTACACAACAACGACAGTTTGAACTGCGGATAAGCCTTTCGCTCGAGCGAGTTGAAAGGGTATGGGATGTAATGGTATCGCTCTTTTCATTCAAACAAGTGCGTGAGATAGAAAGGCAAAAGCAAGAAATGCTGAGAAACGCCGGCTTTAGTTACTGGCGGATATAATTTATTAAACAAAAAAAGATGAAGTATGATGGTGTTAACTCCAGTCTTCATCAAAATTGGTGCTGTGGTTTTAAGCGCGCTGATGAGGACTTTAAAGAACATGAAACCAGATACCCAAACACAAGGCGAAGCAGTTAAAACCCAAATGCCTTGCCCAAATGGTGTATCGGCATAATTGCAGGCAGCCTTCAATATTTTTGAAGGCTGCTTTTTATACACAGGGTATATATGAAGCCGGCTAATACGATACTTTTGTTTGACTTAATTGAACAAGTAATGAGTGAGCTGATAATAACCTACAAAGGAATTGTTTACCCCTGGCATTGCGACCACATGGGACACATGAACGTAATGTGGTACGTGGGCAAGTTTGACGAGGCTACCTGGAATTTGGCAGGGCTAATGGGTGTAACCAGTGCTTACATGAAAAAGGAAAACAAAGGCATGGTTGCTGCCGAACAACGCCTTATATATAAGAGGGAGTTGCTTGCCGGCACACTGGTTTCGGTTAGAACGGGTGTGATAGAGGTAGGAGAAAAGAAGATTAAGTTCTTTCACGAAATGCTGAATGAAGAAACTAAAGAGGTTGCCGCTATTACTTTTTTAACCGGTGTGCATATTGATTCGCTTTCACGCAAGGCTTGTCCTCTACCACAGGAAGCTATTAAAAAAGCGAAAGAAATGATTACAGAAGATTATCCTAAAGTTTAATTGCCAGCTAGGCAGCGGCTATTGCTCTTGCTCAGAAGCTGCCACGTTTTGGTCGTTCTTAACGCGGGCTATAATATCCCAAACGGGTTGGGTAAGGTAGTTGGCCCCGTTTTCTTTATTGCCTAATACAATAACGGTGTAGCCTTGCTTTAGATTCCGGCAGAAAACATTGTTGCAACCGTGCCAGTTGCCGTTGTGATAAATAAGGTTACTGCCATCAGGCTGCTTAATCATTCTCCATCCATAACCATAGTTTCTTCTGCGGTCTTTGGCAAACGAGTAGCGGTCAATGTTATGAGGTTTGTAGGCATCTTCGAGCATTTCAGCGCTAAGCACTTTGCCTTCTTTCAAGGCATTGTCCCATTTAAGCATGTCTTCAACCGATGAATAGATGCCCTTATCTCCTACCACACCATCGCTGAATGCCCATTTCCATTCTCTCCAGCGCCTTGCCTCATAACAAGTAGCTCCGCAATGAATAGAAGCGGTATCCTGCAAGGTGCAGATAAATGTGTTGCACATACCCAGCGGGTTAAAGATATTCTGCTGCATATACTCTTTGTAAGATATGCCACTTACTTTTTCGATAATAAGTGCCAGCAAAGCATAATTAGTATTGCAATAAATAAAAAGCCTATCGGGTTTTGCACGAACCTGCGGATGCTTTGTTATCAGCAAATCGAGCATACTTTGGTTAGTAAGATATTGAACCCCCTCGCCTATAAAATGCTGGTCCCATAAAATATAATCGGGCAAACCTGTGCGATGGCTTAATAAAAGTTTTACTGTAATGCCATGATAAGGAAACTCAGGAAAGAACTTTTGTATAGAGTCATCTAACGAAAGCTGGCCGTTGTCAACCAATTTCAAAATGCCTGCCGAGGTAAACGTTTTAGTTACTGAGGCAAGCTGGAATGAGGTTTCGGTTGAAAGTGTATCGTGCCCTGCAATATTAGCGTAGCCATAAGCGCCGGAGTATAGCGGTTTGCCATCTTTTGCTACCAAAACACAACCATTAAAGCCATCAATTTTATGCCTGCGACTGTAATAAGCCTGAATTTGCTGGGCGGTCATTTGGTTAATGAACTCGGCATTAGCACACAGAATATCCTCTTCACTTGGCTTTACGCTTTCAGTCGTTCCTTCGTTAGGAGCCGCAAATAGCTGAAAATCAAAACAGTTTGACAAAAACGACACCATTAGCAAGCACAAAATGCGTTTGCTAAAGGCCATTATTGTATGTTGTTTTCTTGCCACTGTTTTTACAACTCGTTTTACCGAAAGTGCGAAGATATGTTTCGCGTGAAAAAATGCAAGGTACGCTACCTATAATTTAATGTTAATAGGGATACTATTATAGACAGCGAAGAAATGTATTACCGTACCGGTAAGTACAAATACATGCCATATAGCATGGTGGTACTGCAATTTATGCCATAAATAAAACACTACCCCCAACATATATGCCGCCCCACCGGCAGCCAGCAAATAAAGCACCTGGAATGGAATATTGGCCACCATTGGTTTTATTATAAAGATGGCCATCCAACCCATTGCCACGTAAAGTAGAACAGATAATATGTTGTATTTACCGGTGTAAAATATCTTCATAAAACTACCCAGTGCGACGATACCCCACATTATACTGAGAAATATAAACGAGGTTTTAGTGTCGGTGTATTTTACAACCATGGGAGTATATGTACCTGCAATAAGCAAGAAGATGCTGATGTGGTCCCAAATTCGCAATCTGCGCTTGATCTCTGTGTTTTTTGCGTAATGATATAGTGTTGATGACAAATAAACCATTAGCATACCGAAACCAAATATGGCCACCGCCCATACTGTTGCCACATTACTTGTTTGCCATGCATACAAAACCATAACCGGCACGCCTACCAGGCAAAACACCACACCCAGCGCATGAGTTAGCGCGTTGGCTACTTCTTCCTTTAATGTTTGTGCACGCTTAGCCATATAAAATCTATAAGTAGTGAAAATGACAAATTGCCCGTTTGTAAGCAATTTTATAGGGTTAATTTTTCAAAATCAATTACATTCGAATAAAATCTTACGAATGCAAAAACACATTTACCCCGTAATTCTGTTTTCACTGATTTTTTGCCTTAAAGGTTTTAGCCAGGTTTTCCCACCCGTAATTAATAGTTACAATGATACTGCAGGTGCCTACTTCGCCAATCTTTACATCAATTTTTCGCCTAACGATACTGGTAATATTAAAGTGCAAATACAGCTTCAGCAAGGTACCGGTAATAATGTGTATGACAGCACTTATAACATTCCCGCTGGTGATACTACTAATGTTGAATTGCGAATGACATCTTTAACCCCCTGCACGAATTACGATTTACTAATAAATCTGAGTAATGACCACTCGCAGGGCAACGTTATTAATCCTCTTTTCAGCTTTACAACAGTTTGTAACACGGCCGTTACTTCAATAAACGAAAATAGTTATGCCGTTATTGCCCATGGGCAAAGTGTTGAAGTTGTGTGTACCGAATTGCCGCAAAACGGAGCCATTGAAATATATGACCTTACCGGCAGGATGATAGTGAGCACAAATATGCATCAGGATGCTCAACAAATTCCCTTCAATAAAAATGCAGGCATATATTTGCTGCGCATTACCGGTAATGGCCAACAGTTATATACAAACCGGTTTGTGATTAATTAGTATGCTGGTAAAAACTTTTGGAAGTGCGGTTTACGGAGTTGATGCAGTAACTATTACCGTTGAGGTGAGCGTTGAGGGTGGCGTGCCTGAGTATTTTACTGTAGGGCTACCTGATAGTGCGGTTAAAGAATCGATGTTCAGGATAGGAACGGCGGTTAGACAGATAGGATACCATATGCCCAGGAGAAAGATGATAATTAATCTTTCCCCTGCGGATATTAGAAAGGAAGGTACGGCTTACGATTTACCAATGGCTATTGGAGCACTTGCCGCCGATGGGCAGATTGCCAATGAAGAATTAGACAAGTACATCATAATGGGCGAGCTATCATTGGATGGCTCTATCCTTCCAATTAAAGGTGCCTTACCTATTGCTATACAAGCGCGCAAGGAAAAGTTTAAAGGGTTTATTCTACCTAAACAAAATGCACGCGAGGCTGCCATTGTTAACCAGATTGATGTTATTGGGGTAGAGAATTTATTGGAGGTTGTAGAGTTTTTAAGCGGCCAAAAGCAAATTGCACCTACAGTAGTAGATACACGCGCCGAGTTTAATGATAACCTTGAAAAAAATCCTTTTGATTTTTCGGATGTAAAGGGACAGGAAAATATTAAACGCGCACTCGAAATTGCAGCCGCAGGTGGTCATAATGTAATAAAAATGGGTCTCGATTCTACCGTATCTCTAATACATTGAGAGCCAATCATCTAAGTATTTTAGTAAGTTATTTTTTTACTTTGAGCATGTTCTTTAGACTAACTTACCTGGAACTTATTCGTCAGCCTCTCTCACTCAAAGATAGGATAAATCATAAGTTATAACCTTACCCAGCTAAAGCAATCACAAATTCACATTCTTGATTAATTTACGTGCTAAATATAACCGAGAGCAAAATGAATTTGAAGGAACTGGATAGTAAAAAGTTGGCTGTGATTTGGGAGCATTGCACCGCCAACCCCGAACTGAAAGAAAAAGTCGAACAGGAACTAATACTTCGCAAAGGCAATAGAAAATTCTCACGTGAGTATTTATACAGCATAAATAGGGTTGGCAATAAGGCATTGACCATTCATTTCATCCCGACAACACCAGCGTATTTGAAATACGGTAAGAGCATAACCGTTGACCTTATCCTGGAGGAACATGACGCAGAACAGTTGCATAAAACATATTCGTCCCAACCCCCAATCCGAACCTATGGACTGGTTAAAGGCAAATCACTGATATATGGCTCTCTGTCATCCGAGCAAGAAAAGGAACTTAAACAGATTGGCTTCGATTGCTCTGATATTGGTATGGTGGAATATGAAGCAGAATTGTAAAGAAAAGACCGATTTGGTTTTGTAAATAAATGAGAAAAGGATGCAACTACTACCTTGACCGACCAAGGATTTTAAAGAAGGTGTATTTCATCAGTAGGAATATCTTCTCCTCTTACTTGTTTCCAAGTAGCGCTTTGATATTTTTTTCCATGCCCATCTAAACTGTAAAACAGTTCACGTAATTCTTCGCTTTTGGGAAAATCAGAAGAAGTGCAACAATATAATGTTTGAGAGGATTGCACAGCTTCTTCCATTCCTGAATCTAACTCATATGTTATCTCTGACTTAAAATATTTCATCCTAATACTATGTTACGGTAACATAGCAAAATGGTTTACATGTAAAATACCGTATTGTATTGTAGATTAACAAAAAAGGCAGAATACCTCTTTGCAGATATTTAATACGCATCTTTGACAACTACAATCCAAGCCGCAAAATGAAACCCTATCTATTAGTTCTTTGCCTTATTATTTCAGCTAAATTTAATGCTATGGCACAGCTTCCCGAATTGCAAACCGTCCCACATGTTGACGTTAAAAAGTATGCTGGCAAATGGTATGAAATTGCATCATTCCCCCAGATATTCCAGAAAGGTTGTCACTGCACCATCGCTGAATATACAATGACCGACAAAGGCTATTTAATTGTTGAGAATAGATGTAACAGGGACAGCATTAATGGAAAGCAGTCTTACATCAAGGGGAAAGCTTTTGTTGAGAAGAATTCGGGCAATGCAAAGCTGAAGGTGAAGTTCTTTTTCCTGTTCAGAGCCAAATACTGGATTATTGATTTGGCAGATGATTATAGCTATGCTGTGGTCAGTCATCCTAACAGAAAATACTTGTGGATTTTATCAAGGATTCCCAAAATGAGCGATACTGTTTATCAGCAAATATTATCAAGGCTGAAGGAGAAGAGGTTTGACCTGGCAAAGCTTCAGATGACAGAGCAGATTTGAAAGATAAAAAGAACCACCTGCAATATCCTCTGATGTTACTTGTGTCCCAAAATATTCAATGTCCATAAACTAAATTGTATTAAAATAACTCCTGCCGAAGCACTAAAAGTAAGGAGATGGTATCGGATTCAGCGTAAAGTTATATCCCTAGGTTGAAAAAATAGAAATGGTGGTTTAGCGACACAAGATGCCATAAGTTATCAATCCTTTATTAATCGCACTGAAAAGGCATGTTCCTTGCTATCATCATTCTGTATAAGCTTAAAGCCCAGAATAACAGACCATGCACCAGTATTTTCATCAGGTGTCGAAGACCAGAAGTAAGCAGCTCTTCCAAAGTAGTCAAAGACACCATTTCCATCGCGGCAGCCACTTGGCAAAGCATTAAACCCCGAAGAATTGTCATTGTTTCCATTTGGCCAAAGTATTTGCCCACGCAAATGGTTGGCGGATGTCTCATCTCCTCCCAAATAATTCGATAATACTATCCAATCGGATTTAGTGGGGACGTGCCATCCGACTGGACATAATTGATGAGAATTTGTAACGGCATACCAGTTATAAAGCTTGCCATAAGTGGAATTCATAGAAACATCTCTATCATAACAACACCATGCTGGAGATTGTGCATTCGTGGCCAGAATATTTCTCCATGCGAACTTATCCTCAATTTCTGGAATAACCGAGCCATCTCTAAAATGTGATGTTTTAAGATTTTCCATCATCCATATTTGTGTTCCAATTTGAACAGTAGGATAGTTATTTCCATCAATATCAGACATTGGTGCCTGCGGTACTACATTTATAGCTGCACTTGCATCTGCTTTGTTCGTGTTATCAGGAGGTGCATTCGATTCACTTACAGTATTAGGTTGAGTCAACGCAACGTCCTTTTGTAGCAGTTTGAGGTCAAGCCTTTTTTTCTTAATATGCAGTCCGATTGAGGAGGTTTCATCTAATACAATGGATTTCAATGGTATACGATAGGTTACAGTCATATTCCAAAAGGGCAACGCATGTATGTCCCTGTGGCTTCTATAATCACCCGGAAAAGGAGTGCGTTTGTGCACCGGGAGTAGTTCAAAAATATCTGAACAAGATATCGGGGCCATTAATGGACCGGATTGATTTGCATGTTGAGGTAACACCGGTGTCGTTTAACGAACTTAGCAGTGAGCGCAAAAGTGAAGAAAGCAGCAAAATACGCGAGCGCGTAATTTTAGCCCGCGAAATACAAAGCAAAAGATTTGAAGGTAACGAGCACGTACATAGCAACGCCCAAATGGAAGCCAATATGGTGCAGGAAATTTGTGTAATTGGCGACACCGGCAAAAACCTACTTAACCGCGCAATGACAAAACTAAACCTAAGCGCTCGTGCATACGACCGTATTATTAAAGTAAGTCGTACGATAGCCGACCTTGCCGGAAGCGAAGAAATTAAAACCGAACATCTTGCCGAAGCTATTCAATTCAGAAGTTTGGATAGGGAAGATTGGGCAATGTGAGCAATTATGCAGGAAGATAAAAGCCGTATTGAGAGTCTTGATAGCCTTCGAGGTATTGCTGCAGTTACTGTTATATGCAGCCATATCAACAAAGACTACTTTCATTTTGGCGATACAACGCCGCTTGCAAATACCATGTTGCACGTATTTTACGACGGTGAAGCGGCGGTAGTATTTTTTTTCGTATTAAGTGGGTTCGTTCTTTCTTATAAATACTTAAAGGATGGGGCGGATGATTTCAAAAACTTTAAATTCGGTCACTTTCTCATATCCCGTATTTTCAGGCTATACCCCATGTTTTGGGTGGTACTCGTATTAACCGCGATAACCGGAACCCAAATCTATCACGGTTACAAGACAATCCCCGAAAGAGTTTGGACAATTTGGTGGTGGGGAAACACGTTTTCCTGGAAAGGTTTTTTGATGCAGCTAAGTCTCTTATATGAACAACCCTTCTTCGTCAATATTTTCGGAGGTGATTGCGGCGATAAGTACGTTCCCCAAGCATGGTCATTACAAATCGAGTTGATTTTATCGCTGATAGTGCCATTCATGGTATTGTTGGTAAAGTGGCGACCGTTATGGCTCATAATCTTCGTCATGCTCGTGTTGTTATTCTTTTCGCCCCCCTCTTTCATTATGCATTTCGGTATGGGTGTTTTACTCGCCAATTTTTTGCCGCAGGTGCGCCAATTTATTTCGGCACGGGGAAAAGCCGCGAAATTCATTTTGCTGTTTGTGGGTTTGTTTTTGTATTCTTACCGCTATTCTGTTGCGCCATATTTTGGAACAGCGTCCGTTCTCCAGAATATCTTGTTCAGCGCAAATTCAATTCTTTTTATGGTAGGACTTGGCTCGGTGATAATTATTATTTGTGCCATGTATTCTCACCGTCTCCGTAAAATACTCAATGTGCCTTTAATGCGCATTATTGGAAAATCCTCTTACGGCATTTATTTGTGCCACACTATCATCCTTGTAATCTTCACGCCTATGGCGATTTACTATTTAAACTGCTACGGCATTACCAACACACCGTTTATACTTACCTTTGCTGTTGTTTTTACAACCGCTTTTTCAATTCTGATAGCTTATATATTGCATCATTTAATAGAGTTGCCGTTTATAAGATTGGGCAAATTGCTGGTTGCAAAAACAGCCATGCGGCCTCAAATATAGTTTTGCTACAACATTCCTTTGCGCATCGCATTTATTGGTCCTGAGTTTTAAACGGGCCCATCCATTTTGACTCAAACTCCTTAAAATTCAGCGCTTTCACAAAAGACATCACCACAGCTTTGGAATAAACAAGCCGGACCTCCTCTTGTATTCAGCAAACTCAGGATAGCGCGATAGGGATTTGTCTTTTTTAAGCATGTTCGGTATAAACACAGCAACAAAAAACAGAGTTATACCAATGAACCCAATCCACGAAACGGTAAGAACCGCAAACCCGCAGTATATCATTAACTCGCCCAGGTAATTGGTATTTCGGCAACGCGCAAAAAACCCATCGGTAATGAGGCCCCGCTTATTAATCAGGGTGTAGTGCTTTTGCGCATCGCTACCAAAGTGTAGTAGAGTGCCCATTACATTTAAAGTTACCGCAGCACCAATAACCCAGGCTTGCGGTTCTATGCGATAGTAAACTATGTATACCGGTGCAATCCAATACAAGCCCAAAGCTGAA
>CAIOTH010000069.1 GCA_903861145.1 uncultured Bacteroidota bacterium
GGTGATTTGGTGGCAAAATTACTTGGCAAAAGAGCAGCTGGTAAGCCTTTAGTCCACTAAAAAATGTGGAAATGTGCTTTTCTGCACTAATTACTAACAAAATATAGAAAATCCGTTTATTTTGGCTGTCCGTTTTATTGAAACATAAAAAAGCACCATGAAAAAAGTCTACTTTGTTCTGCTTCTTGCGTTATTTCCTTTTACAGGTTTATTGGCTCAAAATAATAACGTTGGTATAGGTACTACCACGCCAAACGCAACTGCAGTTTTGGATGTTACCTCGACCAATAAAGGGGTTTTAGTGCCACGCTTAACTACGGCGCAGCGCACAGCTATAACCAACCCGGCACAGAGCTTGTTGGTTTATGATACCGACCTTGGATGCTTTTATTATTATAATTCAATTACTTCGGCCTGGGTTTCGTTATGCCAGGCAGGGCCGGCGGGGCCTACCGGTGCGCAAGGTATTACCGGCGCTGCCGGAACCAATGGTGTAGCAGGAGCAACGGGCCCATCGGGGGCTGACGGAGCGGCAGGCGCTGCTGGGCCAGCCGGCGCAGCAGGTGCGCCAGGAGCACCCGGAGCGGCAGGACCGGCAGGTGCAAATGGTGCACAGGGAGCGGCAGGTGCCCCCGGTGCTAACGGAGCTACAGGCCCAACCGGACCAATCGGACCGGGAGGTACAGGCTCGTTGGGACCTACGGGGCCCACAGGTGCTACGGGTGTGCAAGGAGTTGCAGGAGCCAGTGGAACGAACGGCGTAACCGGGCCAACCGGAACTAATGGAGTAACCGGCCCTACCGGAGTGCCATCTGCCAATTCGTACAATACTGCATTTACTTATAGCGCTAGCACAGGGGTTTTGAGCATTACTGATGGCGGGGGTACACTTACCACCAACATCACACCGATGAGGGCCTCGGTTTGTGGAACTACCAATATTACCACCTCTTCAGCTACCTATTCTGCTATGGCTGGTACGACATTAACGTTTACTCCTAATAAATCCACGGTTTACATTCATGCATCTGCGGCAGGTTATTGCCTGGTAACGAACCGGGTTCCTAATTATGTTGGGGTAAGAGTTTACAACATTACCGCCGCAGCGGTTGTAACCGGTGGCGCATCGCTGGGTATGTCGATGTATGACGATGTTATTGGCGATCAATATACTACCACCAGTTGGAACGTGAGTTTAGTTACACCTATGACTGTTACCCCTAACGTACCGGTAACTATCAGGCTTGACTGGCAGGTAACCTGGGCAGATGGTAATAACGCAGCGGCTTATTGTAACCCGGCTTCGGACCCGGAAAGTCAACGTTGTATTATAGTATCTGAATAATGAAATTTGAAGAATTGAAGAAGCTGATATATTGACTGAAAAATGATTATGTTTAATAACTACAAAAATACCTTCCATATGTTAAGAGGTAAATCTATTTTGTTTTGTGCCGGGCTGGTAGTGGCTTCAGTATCGCTACAGGCACAGCTACTTTACAACGGTGGCACCCAGGTTGCAGTAACCGGCGGAGGCGTTCTGTATGTTGAAGGAGCCGTTGAAAATGCCAACGGGCTTTTTAGCAACGCAGGTTATACCACAGTTAATGGCTATTTTAAAAATGGCGGAACGGCTACCGGCGGCGGTGCAGCAACAGGTGTTTATTATGTATCGGGTGACTGGATAAATAACAGCACTTTTACTGCCGACCAAAGTAATGTAGTATTAGACGGAAGTTCTCAAAGCATTACCGGAAGCTCGGCTTCAACCTTTTATAATCTTACACTTAACACACCAGGCTCGGTAAAAACACAAACTATTGATGCCAACGTTAATAACATTGACAGCCTGAATGACTGTGAACTAGCAACCGGCGATTACAAAATGAATATTTTAAACGCTGACCCCGCAGCCATTGTAAGAGGCGTTGGTTTTGTGAGTAGCACAGGGCCGGGAAGATTAACCAGGGCAGCAAATACCACCAATACTTATCTTTTCCCTACCGGTTGGAACGATAATGGCAATATAGTTTACCGCCCCATTGAAATGGCACCTTCGGATGTGAATCCGCAGACCTTTAATGTGCGTTTAGCTTATGATAACCCTACCAGCGAAAATTATGACACGGCAACCAAAGCAGGCAATGTTACTTTGGTAAACGGTAAATATTTTCACCTAATTAAACAAATAGGTTCAACCTCGCCGGCTGATTTGACCATTTACTATGACCCAAGTGCCGACGGACAGTGGAGCTCAATTGGCAGGTGGCAGGACCTACCACAGTGGACTGACCTGGCCAACACAACCACAGCAACAGGCTCGCCGCTTTCATCAAGAACCAAGCCCAACTGGAAGGATGATGGCAATGAACCACATGCCCTTATTAACGCTGTTATTGTAACCACGTTGTTTACATTCCCTAACGTTTTTGACCCGGGAAGCAATGACCCATTAAACTCAACTTTCCACGTTATTGACTTTGGTACATTTGTAACCGTACAAGCCATGAGAATATATGACCGTTGGGGAGAGATTGTTTATGATAGCCAGCGCGATGGAACTATGCGTAGCTACTATGGTGCAAATACCTATGCCTGGGATGGAACTTACCAGGGCAAAAAGCAGTTAATGGGCAATTACATTTATACCGCCAGTATAAAGATTAACGAAACCGGTGAAGTAAAAACGGTATCGGGTAATTTAGCACTGGTTAGGTAATTTCAATTTTTAATTAAGAAGAAGACTTTAAAATCAAGTATATGAAGAAAGTTTACACCCTCGTTTTAAGCTTTACAATAGCCGTATCTTTATTTGCGCAAGACATTCACTACTCGCAGTTTTTTAATGCGCCTATGCTGCTAAACCCGGCTTTAACCGGCTTTACCTCAGGCCCATACCGCGTAGGTGTGAATTACAGAAACCAATGGTTTAGTGCCACGGGTGGCGGTTTTGGCGCTTCGCCGTATATGACTACTGCCATTGGAGGCGATGTGCCTATTAAAGTAAAAGACGATGTAGTGGGTGTAGGCTTGTTTTTAGCCAACGATCAGGCAGGTGCAAATACCTTTAGTACAGTTATGGTTTGCGCATCAGCGTCGTATATTAAAACTTTGGGTAAAAAGAAAAACCACCACTTATCTGCAGGGCTTCAATTGGGCTTTACCAATACCAGCATAAATACGGCCGGCTTTCAGTTTGCCAGCCAGTTTACCGATAACGTTTTTACAAGCTCGCTCAGCAATAATGAAAGCATAGGCAAAACGCATGTTACCTATCCTAATATTAATGCCGGACTTATGTGGTACGGCAAAATAAGCGATGGCTTTGGCATGTATGCAGGCGGCTCGTTATTTAACCTTAGCCAGCCTAAGTATGATATACTTGCCAACCAGAAAAACGACCTTTATATACGTTGGAATGTACATGCCGGTGCAGATATCAGCATTGTAAAAAAATACCACTTGCTACCGGCTTTAATGTTTATGCGCCAGGGAGTTGACAACCAGTTAAACACCGGGCTTGGTTTTGGCATTGATTTAACGGATGATGTAAACCTGACACTTGGTTTGTACAACCGTATTAACACCTTAAAAGCCGGCGGTGCCAACGGCGATTGCGTTATACCATACCTGGCAGTTGAGTTTAAAGGATTTAAATTGGGTATAAGCTACGATGCTACTTTATCGCAATTAAAAAATGCAGGTAGTGCTATTGGTGCTTTGGAACTATCGTTATCGTATACCGGCAAGCGTAAAAATTACAACTATAAGAGTGCATTGATTTGTCCGCGCTTTTAATAGCCCTATTAATACGGCCTATTAAATATGACAATCGTTACATGAAAAAAAACATTTTTTATTTTCACCTCTATTGACAAATATTCGTTTTTGAAATAACCACAACTCCTGATATGAAATTGAAATTTTTACTTTCTGTTGCAACGCTTTTAATCTTTCAACTGGCATCTGTAAATCAGTTAAAGGCGCAGGCAATAGATTCAACTAAGGTTAGCCAGGCGGTAGATTCTGTGAAAGGAAAGGCACCCAAACCTAAAAAGCTTGAAAAATTAAAGGAGCTTCCTGACCCTCAAAATGCAGGATGGAAAGCCGATAAGAACTTTGGCGATAAGCTTTTTGCACAGGGCAGTTTATACAATGGCCTGCATTATTATGAGGTTGCCATTGCAAAAAATCCGAAAGAAACAGGTTTATACCAGCAGTTAGCCGATGGCAATTTTACTTTGAGGGACTACCGCACTGCCAATAAGTATTACAAAATGATAGTAGACATGGATAGTGCTAAACACACTAATTGGATGGCACTTTACAAGTATGCTTTAACCGAAAAGATGTTGGGTAATTATGAAAAGGCAAAATTGTTATTTGAGCAATTTAACCAGACTTACAAAAGCACACAGGAACTAGCCGCAATAAGAAAAAAGGCTGACCTTGAATCGCAGGGCTGCGACTTGGGTATTAAATGGCGCGATGACAAAACGTTTAAAGATATTAAGGTAGTACACCTTGATACCAACGTAAATCAACCGTTTACTGACTATGCGCCGGTATTGAAGGACCCAAAGACTTTATATTTTTCGGCGGTAATTTCAGACAAGGTTATCCTGACCGGTAAGAGAGAGAAGTTTGCGACCTTCTCGAGAATTTATACAGCAAAAAAGAACAGCGATTCTACATGGACGAATAAAGAACTATTGCGTGGTGCAGTTAACGGACTTGATTCGCACATAGGTAACCCAACATTTGCAGCCGACGGAAAAACGATGTATTACACCCAGTGTTTGCAAGATGACAACCAGGCTATTAAATGTAACATTTACAAAAGCCTGTTAGGCGATACCGGCTGGGTAGCGGGTATTATGCTTGATGAAAACGTAAATGCACCCGGAGCCACCAATACTGAACCTTGCTTAGGGAAAAACGAAGCAGGCGAAAACGTGCTTTATTTCGTTTCGGATCGCAACAAGGACCGTGGAACGGATATATTTTATGCCAAACAAAATGGCAACGGAAATTTTGAAAAGGCCCGCGAAGTGGGTGGCAATATTAACACTGACGGAAATGAGTTGACTCCAAGCTACGATGCTGCTACCAACACGCTTTACTTCAGTTCGGATGGGCACGTGAATATTGGTGGTGCGGATGTATTCAAAGCAAAACTTGCAGGCGGCAAATGGGGCGAACCCGAAAACCTTGGCATGCCGGTTAATAGTAGTGTTGATGATATGTATTATACATGGAATGAGAAAGACGGAATTGGCTTTGTGGTATCGAACCGCCCCGGTGGTTACGGATTGAAGAGCGAAACCTGTTGTGATGATATTTACCAGGCTTACCGTTACCGAATATTTTTGGCCATAAAAGGTAAACTGGTTGACCCTGATAGTAATAACGTTGTAAGCAATGTTGTGGTTAACCTGATTGACGCTAACACCGGTGCAGTTATTAAATCAATGAACTCGAAAGATGGCAACTACTTTTTTGATTTAGAGCCTGACAAGAATTACAAAATTAGTGCTACGCACGATGGTTACTTTACCGGCACTCAACTTTACAGTACTTTGGGTAAAGACAAAAGCGATACTGCCAGCTATACCGTTAGCATGAAGAAGATGGTGATGAACAAAGCGTACTCGTTGAGCAACATTTATTACGAGTATGACAAAGCTGATTTGCAAGCTGCTTCCAAAACTGTATTGGATACCCTGTATGATATTTTGAAAGAGAACCCAACTATTACCATTGAGTTGAGTGCGCATACAGATAGTAAAGGGGCTGATAAGTATAATGAAGAATTAAGCCAGAAGCGTGCTGAAAGTTGCACGAACTATTTGACCAATGAGAAGGGAATAGCCAAGGACAGAATTGTTGCCAAAGGTTACGGCAAAACAATGCCTGTAGCACCAAACACCAACCCTGATGGTTCGGATAACCCGGAGGGACGTGCGAAAAACAGAAGAACAGAATTCAAGATTTTGAATGATAAGAAGCAACCAGCTATGCAGGTAGTGCCAATAACTACCCCGCAGAACTAATCCTGCCCTCAAATAACTTTAAAATGCCGCTTTGCAATCAAAGCGGCATTTTTTTTGCACCTGCGGTACTGACAAAAGTCATTCTATGCGTTGTTGCATAATACTACCTTCGAGTTGTGATTTTAAGTAAAAGAAAATTTAAATATTACGGGCTGCTTTTTTTGAAGCACGACCTATCAGCAGGTTTATCCGTTTTTTTGGTTGCCCTACCGTTGTGTTTGGGGATTGCGCTGGCCTCAGGGGCACCTTTGTATACGGGTATTTTATCGGGCATTATAGGCGGTTTAATTGTTTCGCTGCTCAGTGGTTCGCCGCTCAGTGTTTCAGGGCCTGCTGCGGGGTTAACGACGGTTGTGGGCGGCATACTGTTAAGCTACAACAACTACCCTATGTTTATGGCTATTGTAGTTGGGGCCGGTATCTTTCAGTTATTGCTGGGCTTATTAAGGCTTGGTTCTATTGCCAACTACTTTCCGGCATCGGTAATAAAAGGGATGCTGGCGGCTATTGGTGTAATACTCATTTCAAAGCAATTGCCAGTGGCTATTGGCTATGGGCACCCCGATTTTTGGTCGAAGGAGTTTATTAACCTGGTAAGCAGCACCCACTTGTTTAGCAATATTGAGGAGCTTTACAGTAGCTTATCGAGCGGGGCTTTGATTATTACATTGTTATCGTTAGGCGCTTATTATTTGTGGGAAAAGCCGGCATTTGATAAGGTGAGGTTTATACCGGTGCCATTGTTTGTGGTAGGTAGCAGTATTGCGTTACAGATTTTCTTTAAGCACTTTATACCGGGCATTGCGCTTAATGAAACGCAGCTGGTTAAAATTCCGCAGCATCTTTTTAGCTCATTTCAATTGCCAGACTTTACTGTGTTTGCAAAGCATACCGATGCTATTAAATGGGCTTTGGTAATTGGCACACTGGCCAGCCTTGAAACCTTACTAAGTGTTGAAGCCATTGATAAGCTTGACCCCTGGCACCGAACTACACCTACTAACAGAGAATTAATGGCGCAAGGAGCAGGCAATATACTTTGCGGCTTTGCAGGGGCTTTGCCTATTACTGCGGTTATTGTGCGCAGCTCGGCTAATATTGATGCGGGAGGACGGACAAAAATGTCGGCGTTTACGCATGGGATTTTTATGATTGGAGCAGTCATGCTGATTCCGTTTGTAATTAACCAAATACCGCTGGCCGCACTTGCTTCGATATTGGTGGTAACGGGTTTTAAACTTACGCGGCCGAAATTATACCGAAGCATGTTCAAGCTGAACCCCAAGCAGTTTCTACCGTTTGTAATTACAATTGTCGTAATTCTTTTTACCGATCTTTTAATTGGTGTTACTATCGGGCTAATATTATCTATCCTTTTCATTTTCTATAAAAACTACAAAGCGGACTACGATTTTAAATCAATATTTCTTGCCATTCGAAATAAATACAAGGTTGATTTTGATAGTTCGAAAGAAACGAGGTTGGGTATTACCACCCATACTATTAAACTGCATGCCAATGTTTCGTTTTTAGATAAATCCCCTATAAGGGAATTATTAAATGCAGTGCCGCATTATTCGTGTGTGGTGATTGATGGCACCAATACCAAAACAATTGACCATGATGTGCTTGAAACGATTAGTGAGTTTTGTGAAAACGCGAAGCGCAACGGCATTGAGGTTCAGTTAAAGAATGTGGCAAGGGTAAGTTTATCGGATATACACTAGTGGCAATCGCATTCAAATTCATTGCTCAAATCAATACAGGTTACTACTTTCCAGGTGTTCTCGCATTTTGCAATTACTATCCGCAGGTGCTGGTGCTCGTTTGAATAGCCCTCGTAAGCAAAGGTGGGGCAGGGTTTGCCACCGCCATTGCTTTTGCGTTCGTTAATGTGATTTTCGGTAATTATTTCCTTTATCTCCTCCTCGTTTATATGGCGGCAGGCCATGCGACATTTGGCATGCTTGGTATAAATTAATGGCGGGATATTTGCCCCATTTGACGTGCTATTTGTTGAACTGTTTGACTGGCATGCTGTTAATATAAAAGCAAAGGCAAGCGCAGTTAAACTAAAAGGCAATTTAAAATGGCGGTGAATTATGCACTGAATCATTTTTGAAAATTCTATTTTTGAGCCTCAAAACTAATCTATGAACTTCATTATCAAACTTTTTTTAAATGCCATTGCGGTGGTGATTGTTGCCTATATGCTGCCCGGTGTGCACCTGGTTGATTTTTGGCAAGCGGTATTGCTCGCCGCTGTATTGTCATTATTGAATGTATCGGTAAAGCCTTTACCCATTTTTTTAACTATCCCTGCTACCATTTTTTCGTTGGGCTTGTTTTTGCTGGTTATAAATGCCTTAATAATTGAAATTGCCGCCTGGATATTGAAACCCGGTTTTACGGTGGATAGCTTTTGGTGGGCGCTGGTATTTAGTATCCTGCTATCGATTGTAAACGGGATATTTGAGAGGCTTACCATTAAATCGAACCGGCGCGAGGAGAATATGCAGGTATTTGATAAAGATGGCAACAGGATTGCGTAACGCCTTGCCTCAAAGGTATTAAGAACCGCCTTTACAAGTTTAAACAGTTCATTCAGAAAAAACCTTAAAATTGCCGGGGCGTATTTAAACTTTGCCCTCCTTTGCACATCGAAGGGTTATTATAAACGTTATAGCAAGAACCCTATAAAAATACCAATATGAAAAAGTTGATTTTGTTTATTGCCATTGCCTGTGCCTTAGGGTCGTGCAAAAACCTTGTGCCGTATACCGATGCTATGAAAACCGAGCACAATTGGACGGTGGACCAGTTGAAGGGCGTTCAGTTTTACCTATCGCATGATGTTATACTACGCCGTGAGTTAAGCAAGGGAACTTCGGAAATTATCCACGGCAAAATTAAGATGGTGGATGGAAAGAAGGTGGATGAGATTTTGATACGCGCCGGAACACCGGGTATAATGACCGATATGCCAAAAGAGAGCAAAATGTTTGTGAGCTTTGAAGTGGGCGATGACCATTACCTAAGTTTTGGCGTGAACCCTAAAAAGGGCGATAAGTTTGTATTGCTGGCCAAGGAATGGAATAACGGTATGGGTTTAGTGCATTACAGCGGCGAAGAGTATTATACTGACCCCGATAGCCACTATGCGTTTTTAATGGTTGATTTGCACAAGATAAACAACACCAGCCTGAAGCAGCATGTTGCCAAGGGAAGAAAAATAAATTAATAATTTTTTATATATTAAAAGGCGCAATGATGTCAATTTCATTGCGCCTTTTTTATTTGTGTGATTTTACCAGCGTATCAAAGCACTGGCCCAAAGGAAACCACTGCCGAAGGCGGCAAGCGCAACCAGGTCGCCTTCTTTTATACGGCCCTGCTCCCAGGCTTCGCAAAGGGCTATGGGCACTGAGGCAGCCGTTGTGTTACCGTATTTATCTATGTTCGATACAATCTTTTCATCCGGCAAATTCATTTCTTTTTGAACTGCCTGGGTAATGCGGGCGTTGGCCTGGTGAGGGATTAAAAGGTCGAGGTCGGTTTCTTTAAGGTTACACTCAGCAAGCGCCTCCCGCACTACTTCGGGGAAATACTTCAGGGCATTCATAAATACCAGTTTACCGTTCATGTAAGGTAGTAGTTCGCCTTTCTCCATCATGTCGGGCGTAAACCGCACTTTGCGGCGGCTACCGGGATGTTCAAGATAAAGCTCTTCGGCAAATTTGCCGTCGCTGTGTAGTTTGGTAGTGAGTATACCTTTGTTAGGCTCATTAGTGGCTTCAAGTACCAGGGCACCGGCACCATCACCGAAAATCACCGACATGTTTCTACCGCGGTCGGTCAATTCAAAAACGTTTGATTGCACTTCGGAGCCAACAACCAGTATGGTTTTATACATCCCGGTTTTTATAAATTGGTCGGCAACCGAAAGGGCATATAAAAAGCCCGAGCACTGGGTGCGGATATCGAGGGCGCCAATATTGCGGAATGGCAATTTGCGCTGCAACAACACACCGGATCCGGGGAAGTTATAGTCAGAACTAAGAGTAGCAAAAACAATAAGGTCAACATCTTCGGCTTTTTTGCCGGCACGTTCTAAAGCAACTTTGGTGGCCTCAACAGCCATGCTCGAAACGGTGTCTTTACCTTCTTCGAAAAAGCGGCGTTCTTTTATACCTGTGCGCTCCATGATCCACTCATCGGTGGTATCCATTATTTTCGAGAGGTCATTATTGGTAACTACGTTTTCGGGAACGTACATTCCTACCCCGGTTATTTTACTTGATGGCATGTTACAGTATTATTTTTTAGCTAAATGTGCTTCAGGGTCTTTCATAAAATCAGCTTTGCACTCGGTTGAGCAGAAGCCATATATTTTACCCTGGTAGGTGGCAGTGTCGGCAATAGCACCTTCTGATAAAGGCATATCGCAGTTTAAATCTTTATTGGTGGCCAGTTCGCTTAGTTTGATATTAACTCCTTTTGATTCGGTCGACATCTTATCATCGCTTTTAGGAGCAGCGGCTTTTTGATTGCATGATGTGAAGGCAATGCCCGACATCAACAACGTATAAAAAAACACTTTTTTCATAAAGTCCATTTTAATGAATCACGAAATTAATCATTCTAACGAAACGGGCTGTTAAGGATATGGAATACAGCATAATTATTTTAAAATCAAACGATTATGAGCAAATAATTAATATGGACGTGCCGTGCCGCTCAATATCAGTATTAAAACCGGAACGGGTATATTTCCCTCCATCCTCCACTCCTTTTCAGGATGGCCACCGGTTGAGGGCCTCACTACGCCGCTTTCGATAACATATACATTGGCCGGGTCGTTACCCCAAACTGGCTTTATCTGGCTGCCGTCCCAACTCCACTCTTTACTGTTATCGCTGCGCCAACTGGGTTTAAAGTTTTCGCCATCCCACGTGTATTGGTCGTAAACGTTGTTACCGTAAAGGGGCTTGGCAGTCTGGCCATCAAAGGTCCATACAAGGCGCTGGTCAATGTTCCAACGGGGTCGCAATAATTTGCCATCCCAAATCCATTCGTTAACGGTTTGGTTGCCTATAATGGGTTTTATGGTAGCAAAAGGAGCATCATCAAAGGGCAAAATGTTTTGCTTTGCCTTAATCTTGTTTTCCAGGTTTAGCTTTCGGGCAAGTGTGTAGGCCACTATAATTGCAGCAGAAGAAGGCAATGAGTCGGCCGCGTAAAAGCCAATCAGCGAATCGTTATAAGTAGAGTAGAATGCCAACCATTTTTTGGCGCGCTGCACATGTACCAGTTCATTGCGGGCTTTAAACTCCGAAGATTCCGTTTTGCCCAGGTAAAGTTTGTTCTCGCTAAATGAGTAGGTTGGGTACCGGTTATCTTTTTCGTATAGCGCCTCCAGGTCATTGCTGTTAAAATCCATCGAGCTGCTAAGCAGAAAGATATTGCTGCGGTCCTCGGTAGCACCGCTGTAAAATATATTGCCCTTTTGAAAGTAGAGGAGGTCGTTTTTATCGGGCGAATAGATTTCGTTATTACTCGCGTAGAATAGTTTTTTCGTGGTATCAGCACCCAGGTAAACATAGCTGTTGCCGGCAACACAAAACAGGCCGACTAACAAAAGAAAAAAAGTAAAGAAGCGCTTATGATAACTCATATAATATTTAGTTCAGTTAAAAGCTCCGTCAGTTTATTGCGGTCTTTTAATTGGTATGCGTGTATGCCCAGTGCCTTGGCGGCTTCCACGTTTTCAAGTTTATCATCCACAAAAAAAGTTTCGCACGGTTCCAGGCTTTCTTTTTCAAGTAACAACTTATATATCTCTGTTTCGGGTTTTCTAAATCCAATTTCGTTGCTGTAATAAGCTGCATTAAAAAAGCTTCCAAAATCGGCTGCTCCAAATTTCTCGTTCGCCACCCGGTTAATTGTGTTCACGTGAATTTCGTTAATGTTACTAAGGGCAAAAGTTTTATAGCGCGATTTAAGTTGTTTTAGCAGATCTACTTTAGCCTGCGGGAAATCAAAAAAAATGGCGTTCCATGCGTTTTCAATTTCAAGGTCGGTAGTGCCCGGGCGCAGAAATTGCTTTAGCTCATTGCGAAAATAAGGTGTTGAAATTTGGCCTTTTTCGTACAAATCAAAAATGTGGCTTTGCGATGCGTATGAAACCACTTCGCTAAAATCAACAAGCGCCAGTTTTTGAAAAGCGGCAATAGTTTGCAGGTAGTCAATATCAATAATAACTTCCCCTAAGTCAAAAATCAGGTTTTTAAAAGGCTGCATATGCATTAACTAAGCGGGGCAATGATAGCCAATTTCAGTGTTTGCCGAAAACAACCTACTTGCAATAAACTTGCATCCTAAATTAGGTAGAGTCTCAGTTTGAATTTAATCTTTAATAATACTCACCTTTTGGGTCTGGCCCATATTCGTTGGATCCATGCGAACCGGCTTCAAGTGCCAATAGTAAATTGTAAATTGGTATAAGTGCATACCAACCACTCTTAATTAACGTCATGCATTCGTCTTATCCATAAGCCAATTAACGGCAGCACAATTATTACATTATATATGTCAACCGAAATACGATAATCGCGTCTATCTATTGGTAACTTTAATATTATACCAATTATATCCACAATAAGAATGGCAATAAAATTAAACAGGATGAAATACCAAAACTCTTTTCTTCTTGAGCGCCCGTTAAAAACGGCATACTTCCTTAACACAGCAAAGTAATATTTCATATCTTGTATTTGTCTGCTAATCTAAAAATATCTGATATTTCCATCCATTTATCCATTAAACCCGCTTGCATCGCTGGTGTTACTCTTAATGTCTTGTGAATCTTAGCGAAGTTATAATAAACAAAGTGCAATGCAATGGCGTAGCAATGGTTTTCAATCTTCTTGCTGAATGCATTGGTTAAACGTGTGAATCTTCTCATGTGCATTCTCATTGTTAGGTTTTGGCGCTCTACATAGCTGGTTGAAATATGCTCTTTGTCTGGGTTACCAGCAACAGTCTTTATTTCTACACCGGTGCATTCAGCGGGGCTATATTTATGTTCCCTTCCCCGCAGTATCTCCCTTTCCGGCTCTGCGGAATGGGGACGCTGCGCGTTATAGCACAAATTTCAGCACCTCCTCTCTTTTGTATTACCTTTAAAAAAACTATACTTGTTATATGACTGTAAGGCTGCAACAGTATTTTCATAACGGAGTATATTTCATCACTTTTACCTGCCATAAATGGCTGTCACTTTTTGACATAACCAATGGGTATGCGCTGGTATACAAATGGTTTGATGTTTTAGTTGAAAATGGCAACCACATTATTGGCTATGTAATAATGCCCAATCACATTCATGCCATTATTGCTTTTAAACAGCATTCCCAAAGTATCAATACTCGGGTAGGTAATGGCAAACGCTTTATCGCTTACGGTTTAGTAGATATTTTGGAGCAGGCAGGTAATAGCACGGTATTACACCTACTTGAATCCGGGGTAAATAATGCAGACAGAAAGCGCGGAAAAAAACACCAGCCTTTTATAGCTTCCTTCGACTGCAAAGAATGTAGAAGTCCGGAATTTCTATACCAAAAGTTAAATTACATACATGCTAACCCGTGTAGAGGCAAATGGAGCTTAGCCGATGTACCTGAAAACTACAAACATAGCTCAGCAAATTTTTATTCAACAGGCCAAATTGGTATTTATAACCATATAACGCATTTTGTTGCTTTAAACGATGTGGATTTGAGTAAGGCATAATTGCGCATGTGCAATAGGTAATTCTCTATTATATACATTGGCGTTAAATCACGCAGCGTCCCCATTCCGCAGAGCCGGAAAGGGAGACACTGCGGGGAAGGAATAATAACTTTTTAAAAGGTGGCATGGTACATTAACTAAGCTGCGCAATAATAGACATTTTTCTTCCCCTCTTGAGAGGTACGCGGGGTGTGTGGCTGTTGACCATTTCCTAAGCCGCACGCGCCGCAAAAATCTTACAAACCACTTGCAATCAAATTGCATTAAAATTGCGCAAAACTCATTTTTCCCTTTTTTAATTTCCATTCGGCGCAGCAATAACCATCACCCTACAATATGTTGTAGAATTTGTCGGGTTTTGTCAACTTTTGTCAACTTTTTGCCCTTGCAGCTTTTGGCATTTCAACCCGAAACTCAAACTGTTCCGGAAAATGTAACCTTTTGTAACCCTTTATAACCTTTTTCACGTTTCAGCAGGGTCTCCCTTTCCGGCTCTGCGGATTGGGGACCCTGCGGCGAGACAATGTCAAACCCTTGCAGAGTGTAATGCCGTATTCAAACTCCTTATTAGCTAAATCTTAAACAATTCAATTTTACCATTTCGTATTATGTTACAAAACTAAACCAGTTTCCTTAATGCGGCAAGGGGTGGGGATAAGTTTATGATATGAACCCTGATGGAAAAAAGCTGTTTAGAAAGCTCTTCCAAAACGTTATGCAGGTTTTTGAGGATTATAAAGGCAATCCCGCATGGTGTTGAAGTCTGAGTAGATTACTTAGTCGTAAATTGAGTATAAGTTTCATCTTTACTAAGGGTGAAGGATTGAAGAAACCGCTTCAAAGGAACAGCATATTTAACTGTATCAACAGTTGAATATGTGCATTGGTATATTTTCTCATTTATAAATAACCCCAATGTTTTTACTATTACAGGCGTGCCATTACCTTCTTTCCCCTTATAATTAAATTCACGAGCAATTAGTCCATTTATACGAAGAGTTTTTACGGATACATCTGTAACTGTCTTGGAGATAACAATGGTCTGACGCATACGCTCGTATATTGAATCCAACCCTGCAGGCCCTTCGGGAATAAAGCCTACAACAATATAACCAACACTGTATAAGCCTTCAACATCATCTACTAATACCTTGTTAATTGCAGCATTACCAGTTTCTTGAGGCTTATGTGGAAATGATATAGATACAAAGCTATCTAACTTTACTGTTACCCATTCCTGGCTGTGGCAACTATAAATACAGCATATAAAAAGTAATACAATATTGTTTTTTGCATTCATATTGACCCACACAAGCTATTTTAATTTCTCGACCTTTTTAGTGCTTTGCGCATGATATTATTAATATTCCTCCCCGCAGCGTCCCATTCCGCAGGGCCGGAATGGGGACGCTGCGCGTTACAACGCAAACTTTGCTTCCTCGCACTTTTTGCAATACCCAACCTTAACTACCCCAAAATCACACTTTCATTTCAAAATTTGCTCAGTTTAATTAAATTCGCACCTCCAATCTAACCTCGGTCTTGTAGCTCAGCTGGTTAGAGCATCTGACTCATAATCAGAGGGTCCCTGGTTCGAGCCCAGGCGGGACCAC
>CAIOTH010000070.1 GCA_903861145.1 uncultured Bacteroidota bacterium
AAAATTTTTAGTTGGATTCCCTATGCGCCTTTGGCGAATGTAACCGGCCAGCCCGCCATGACGATGCCATTGCATACCAGTGCCGATGGTTTGCCTGTTGGGGTTATGTTTACTGCGCGCTTAAATGATGAAGCTACTTTGTTTAGGTTGGCCGGGCAGATAAGCCCATATAAAGATTAATAGAGCTGACTTAACTAATGCGGTATAGCTTGCAATTGTAACATTTGTATCTACAATAATTATAGCTATCTTTGCAGTATGGATATTGAGGAGGAAATAAAGCAACAAAAGAAGTTTACGGATGAGTTTGAGAAGGCCGTGGTTAATTTACTTTATACAAGCAGTTGGCTATATAATTTAAATGCAGCCCGCCTTAAGGAATATGGAGTAACCCCTGAACAGTTTAACGTATTGCGTATTTTAAGAGGTTCGTATCCGAAGCCAATGATGCTGAGTGAAATATCGGATAGGATGCTGGATAAGGCAAGTAATGCAACGCGGTTGGTGGAGAAATTACGGCAGAAAAGCCTGGTAAAGAGAGAGATATGCGCGGATAACCGCAGGCAGGTAGATATTATCATTACAGAGGTTGGTTTGGGTGCCTTAACTGCTATAGATAACGGCTGCCAGGAATGGATGCATTCGGTTAAAAACCTGGGTAACGCCGACGCGCGTGAATTAAACCGCATTTTGGATAAGTTACGCGAGGAGCCGGCTAAAGGCAAAAAGTAATCCCTTAAAAATCAATGAAAAGCAAGGTGAAAAGTTAAAAGGATACAAAATTAGCTTCAAATAGTTGTAGATACAATAATTGTATTTACCTTTGTTATCGAAATCAAAAAAAGGATTCATTATGAAAAAGGTCATTCACAAAGCCGAAGATAGAGGCTACGCAGATCACGGATGGTTGAAAGCCCATCACTCTTTCAGTTTTGCCGCATACCACGATATGAGCAAAGTGCACTTTGGCGAACTAAGAGTTTTAAATGACGATAGTATTGCTCCGGGCATGGGCTTTGGCAAACACCCGCATGATAACATGGAAATTGTAACCATTCCTTTGTCGGGTGCAATTAAGCATGCCGATAGTATGGGTAACGAAGGGATTATTAAAGCAGGCGATGTGCAGATTATGAGTGCCGGTAAAGGAATACTGCATTCAGAGTTCAATGCATCGGCCAGCGAATTCTTAAACCTTTTTCAAATATGGGTGTTCCCTAAGCTAAGGAATATTGAACCGCGCTACGACCAAAAGACCTTTTCGCCCGAAGACAGGAAAGGAAAATTCCAGGTGTTGGTCGCCCCTGATAAAACAGAGGGAAGCATGTGGGTTAACCAGGATGTATGGTTTAACCTCGGTGATTTTACTGCCGGGCAGGAAATTGAATACACTCCTAAATTAAAAGGTAACGGCATTTACCTGATGGTGGTAACCGGCGAAGTAGAAGTAGCGGGCGAAACCCTGAAAAAGCGCGATGCTATTGGGTTGTGGGAATTGGATAAGGCCGATATTAAAGTAAACAGCGATGCGGAACTGCTGATTATAGATGTTCCGATGATTGATAATAAAAACTAATTTAATAATCTTAAAAAACAAAAACAATGTCAACACAAGCAACAACCAAATGGGCAATTGATGCAGCTCACTCAGAAATTGGATTTAAGGTAAAGCATTTGATGATAACCAATGTAGCAGGCAAATTCGACAAATTTGAAGGCAGCGTTGAAAGTACCTCGGACGATTTTGTAAATGCAAACATCAGTTTTACGGCTGAAGCCGCATCTGTAAATACCGGGCAATCGCAACGCGATGGACACTTACAATCGGCAGACTTTTTTGATGCCGCTAAATTTCCTCAGTTGAAATTTGCAAGCACCGCGTTTGAAAAGGCAAGTGGCAGTAAGTATGTTTTGAGTGGCGACTTAACTATACGCGATGTAACCAAAGCGGTAAAACTGGATGTCGACTTTTCGGGTGAAGCAAAAGACCCTTATAACAATACTAAGGCTGGTTTTGAAATTACAGGAAAAATAAACCGTACTGATTTTGGCTTAAACTTTAATGCCCCGCTTGAAACCGGTGGTGTTTTATTGAGCGAAGAAATTAAACTGCAAATAGAAGTGCAGTTAATTAAACAGGCATAAGCCTAAGAACTTTAAAGTGGGTTTTATGTTTTAAATGTGGGTAAAAATGAAGAGGTCGCTGTGATGATATATATTCACAGCGATTTCTTTTTGTTTCATTCCAACATACTTTAAATTAAACAACATGGCAACAACAGCTAACGCTTATATCGGTCTCGACCATTACAAGGTAACTATTACCGCAGGGAAGAATGTAGTTATAGCGGATGAAGGAGAGGACAATGGGGGTAAGAATGAGGGGCCCAATCCGCATCAATTGTTGTTGGCATCACTTGGTGCATGTACTTGTGCAACGTTGCGCATGTATGCCGATAAAAAGCAAATGAAACTGGAAGAAGTAAAAGTTGACCTTAGCCTTGAGCGTGACGAAGAAAAGAACATAACCAACATTACCCGCGAAATAAAATTTATCGGAGACCTGACAGATGAAGAGCGCGCTAAGCTTCTGGTAATTGCCGATAAATGCCCCATTCATAAAACACTGAGTAGCCCAATTAAAATTAACACACAGCAAGTTTAGCGCAAGACACTTTTATCTACTCAGCTTTAATACAATTGTTTGGTGCGGTTGTACGGTGAGTGCCCATTTATCTTTAAATGCACCGGCCTCTTCATGTTTCCAAAGATCACGAACTCTCCATACGCTTTGGATATCTAACATTGAAGCCCTTAGGTCAAACTTCTTTTCACCAGCCGAAGTATTCAAAACGGCAACGGCCACAGAGCCATCACTTAATTGCTTAAGGTAAACACGTATACAACCCATTTTATAAACCGGTTTGGCCTGTTCACCCAGAGGATCCTGATCTAAGGCCAGCATTTCAGGATTAGTGAGAATTGCAGCGGTGGCCTCATTCATACTTCTCAGGTCATTGCTTGCTAATAAAGGGGCTGCAAACATGCACCACAGGCTAAAGTGAGTTTGATATTCAACATCGGTCATACCTTTGTATAATCCATTACCACCTGTGGCTAAGCCTTTGCCGTAATTACCTACTATCAGCATATCGGGGTCGTTCCAATGCCCTGGCCCTGCATATTTCCAAAGTTTTTCTTCGCGGTTTAAAATTGCTTTCATACTAAAAACCCAGATGCTTGGAAACTTCCACGAGTCCATAATATCCGGACTTACTCTCCAATATTGGCCACCCACTTGCTGTCCCCATTTCCAGGGATGACGAAATCCCCATTCGCAAATACTAAACACGATCGATCGGCCTGAATGTTTTAGTGCGGTTCCCATTTTCGAGTAGCGCTCAACAGCAGTTTTTGTTGTTGGCGGAGTGTAACAATAATCGTACTTCAATAAATCAATGCCCCACTCAGCATATGTTTTGGCATCAATCTCCTCGTAAGTGTAACCGCCAAATCTTCTTCCGCAAGTCATGTTGCCTGCGCACGAATAGATACCTAGCTTCAATCCTTTTGAGTGCACATAGTTTGAAAGGTACTTCATGCCATGAGGAAATTTTTTAGCATCGGGTACGGGCCTTCCTATACTGTCGCGGGTATCTGCATGCCAGAAGTCATCCATGTTGATGTATTGGTAACCTAAATCGCGCATGCCGGTGCTTACCATAGCATCAGCCATGTCCATCACCATTTTTTCATTCAGGGTTTTGGTAAAAACGTTCCAGCTATTCCAACCCATAGCCGGTGTTAAGCAAAGTGTTTCTCCAATTACTATTTTCAGATCTTCTTCCGAGTTTCCTTTGGCATTCGTTACAGTCACTTTTAATTTATACTCGCCAGGAGACGAGACACTACCTGTAATAATACCGGTTGATGGATCCAGCAATAAACCGGCCGGCAAATTTTTAGCGGTGAATGTAATAGGCCGTGCTCCGGTAGCAGGCACGGTAAAAAGGAACGGGGTATTGGGGTAATTGCCTACAATTTGGGCACCATGAAAAACCGGAGGACCTTCATAAAGCACGTTTTTATTTTGACAGAAGGCGCCGAAATGGAACAATATAAGTAAACTGAATACAAGAACGGGTTGCTGTTTCATAAACGAATTTAAAACTTTACAAACCCCATCCTATGCTTAACCACCTATTAAATATCCGCTACCTGAAGTGTACAGGCTATTATATTGGTTAAGGAAAGAGACATTGCAGAAACCCATAGTTATAACCGAACCGGTAGCGTTTACAGTAACATTGCCTGCTGTAGATGCATATCCATACCCTCCGGTATAACTCATCGTACATTGGCTGGAAGACAAACTATAATATGAGTTTGAGGTGATGCTATACACACCTGTTGTAGGGAATGTAGCAAAATAAATATTGAGAGTGCCGCCTGTTCCGTCGGAAAAGATAACTTGATAGTAGCCGTAGTTATAATAGGTGTTATTGGGAGTAAAAGTCAATTTATGTGCGGCCGCTCCTGCTATCTCAAAGGAATCAATCCCAATTCCACAACTTGGCAAAGGAAGGCTAACGCTAAATTTTGTGGTGTCGCTAACGCAATCGCCGGTTCTATTGGCTACTACACCCCAATTACCATATAATGGGGTGTAATAGCTATAATACACGTGCAAACTTGACCCCGTAAATATTACTCCACTTGGATTGATCCAGGTATATGTGCATGCTGAATTTGGCGATACCACATTAACGGTGAGATTTGCGCCCGAAGCGAGGGTGATTTTTGTATTTGCAAGTGTTGGCGCGGCAGGCGCATTAGCACACAAGTTTGCAACCTCTACCTTAATGCATGATGAAAGGGAAAGCAAAATGGCCAAAACCGGAATGTATTTTTTCATGATGGAGTATTAATGAATTAAAATGCCAAAACACCAAGACCTAAATGAACCTGCAACAAATTTCTAAGTACAACATCCCGAAATACGGTTCCCTTTTCGGTGCTTAATTCGGGCCCAATAATATAGCTAAGTGGCACATTTATATTTCCTCCGAAGTCGATAATCATCCGGTTGGCAACTATAAAATTTCTTCCAACACCAAGTATAAATCCGCCATAGTTAGCGGTCCCCTTAAATCCTGTTGGCGCCGGGGAGTGATCGTATACCGCGTTATTCCCATTTACAAATGTTGTAGCACTTCTATCTGTTGCATATTGATAATAAAGCCCAAATGACATATATCTCCCTACCGGGGCTATGAATCCACGATTTCTGAAAAAGCGCTTTACCATAAAGGCCACAGTGTGTTGTGTGTACCGGCCTTTATAGTCTTGATTATTAAAATCTGACCCCTCAAACTGACCAACTTCCGCAGGAGCATTGTAAGTCATAAAGCAATACTTAACGCCTATCGAAACACTTCGAGTTACCACGTAATCAACCGATACGTTGTGGTACAGCATGGGCAATGTACCTGTTCTGCCAACAATAATCGGGTGCATTAATCCGGCATCGTAATTTACCGAAAACTTAAGTCCCATGTACCCTGGTACCTGGCAAAACCCAGCCAATCCGGTAAAAAGAAGTATGTAAAGTAAAATATGTTTCATGAGTATAATCGGTTTGTACAACACTGCTCTGGTATTGCTTGGTTGTTTAATTATTAATCACTCAGATTATTAGATTCATTTTTAGCTGTGGCCTTAGAGGGTTTGCTTTTTACCTGGTTCAACACATCGTATATGTGCGAATTTAGGATATACCCCCGGGTGCGATTTTTTATCTCCCTATAAGTGGACATTTTTATTTCGTCCGTATTTACATCGTAAACAAGGGCATAATAAATAGTAAACTGGCCACCGTTAATCATAGGTGCCAGCGTAAACGGTAAAATAGGAGGGAAGATGGCCGAGTAAAGTATAAGGAGTACATTCCAACGGTTGCGGTCAGTCAGCGAAATGGCACCGGTCCACATAAAATAGTCCGTATTATATTTTTTTGCTAATGCTTTAATTCGCTCGCGCTCAGCAAATGGCATGTCAACATCCTTTTCATGGCTTAACCTTTCCGAAATATAATCTGTCATAAGTGCCACATCATTCAGCTTTTCTGCCTCACCGGCATCAAGGTTTTTGGTGTTCAGCACTTCGGCGCCCAACTTGGCCTTTTTTGCATTCAGCCTTAATCTTTCAGCAAAATCTACCTGCCCACCCTCACTTTCAATGTATTTATACTTCTCTTTTTTTCTGGCGTTAATGCGGGCATAATCGGGGTCGACAATTACAATTTTATCAAGACCCAATGCGTAAATCCGTTTATCGTAATATGGCCTCCGGCTGTAAACATTTCTAGTTTCAATTTCAACTGTTTTCTTTTTTTGCCATGTGGTATCTTCCATACGCTGGAAGTCGTTTTTGAACCACGACTTATCCATAAATCCAACAAACGCATATTTCGTAAAGGCGGGATTTTCTTCTTCCTGCTTTACAACCTCAGTATGTTTTTCACGTAGTTTTTCGTATTTTGATTTTTCGCCTTCTTCATTAGTCGGTTCGGGTTTTATGTCAACAACAATAACTTTTGCCGTATCTTTTGGCAGTTGGTTTGATATATCAACCGCTACGATTTTAGCTGTATCTTTTGGTGCGACCACATGTGGTGTATAGTGGTTAGCACTGAAATACGAGTAGCCTAGTTTATTGGTTTTTACCAAGGAGTGCAACAGGTTGTTATACAACTCGCTTATATCTCCATCATTTGGGTATTCGGTTTTAAGCTTAGTAGCGTAGGCAAGGGCAACCACGTTTAATGCTCCCGATTGCATAGAATCAAGTTTGAACATTAAAAAGAATAAAGCCTGGGCTTTACCCTCTACGCTATCGGAATTGTAATGAACCTCACGAAACCTGTTGCTGTTTGAGTATTGCGCAAGACCTGCAAGGCAAAACCCTATATTTTTTTTGAGGTAAAGGTTATTGGGGTATTTTTTAAGCAACATATAAGAATTGTATAATCCTGATTCATAGTGGTCGTGCAGGGTGTACAAACGCGAAAGCTCAAAACGCGATAATTCGCGCACGTATTTAAAATCTTTTTCGCCCACAACGTAATCGCTTTTGCCATTATTATCCGCTCCTTTAATTCCTTCTTCTGTTTTTTCCCTACGGCTACGTACACTTGGGTGTGTACTACGGCTGTCGTCGTCCAAAATGTCTTTGGTATCTATTTCCAGTGTGTGCTTTTTGTAGTAATCGTCCGGAAATTTCATGTCTGCAGTTTCCAAAAAAGATTTGTCGAAAGTAATATCATCAAAGGGCAGATAGGCGTATTTTAGTACATCATAAACGCCAATTAAGTGCTTTGTACTATAATTTGATTTTAAAAAGAGGTCAAGCCCCTTTTCGTCAGATTCTTTCTCTTCTTCTTTTGAAAAAGCACAACGGGCCACTATTCTCTCCTCACGGTCTAATTGCGAATAAGCCCCCTTACCTGTTTGAATTTTATCCTCTTCAAGATATTGCCTAATGGCATGCTTTTCTTTATAGTGTATGGTTTCATGGCAAATAATAAATGCCAGCTGCGCTTCATTTTCTAGCTGGGCAAGCAAACCTGTAGTAACCAAAACAACGCCCTGGTTGGTTGAGAATGCATTTACCGCTGTGGTTTTGTATACGTAAAAGCGCAGTTCCCTCCTGGTACCCTGGTCGCTCGAAAGGGCATTGTCGGCTACCCTGTTTACGTATTCTGAAAGCGGGTCGTTATAAAGAACCTTTCCGCTTAAAAGAATGTCATCAACTGCAAAATTTGTTTTTAATAAAAACTTCTCTTTTTCCTTACGAACGTTCGCTTTATCTTCTGACGAGATTTTGTTTTTGGCGTCCTTATACTTTTGGGCACTAAGAGTTACAAAATCTTTGGGCAACTGCCCGCTGGAGGTGATGGGTTTGTAGTCGGTTTCAAACTGAGCGCTCAGCTTGGCGGAACTTAAAATTAGTATAATTAGTACGTACAGTTTTTGCATCCGCATCGGTTTAATTCAATATAATTTGGTGTTAATTTCAAAGAAAAAGGAAATAAATGGGTTTAAGAAGTTTTTATATGAAATCTTTTTTTCGAAATTTAATTCGTCAAACCCCCGTTCCTTTCATCAGTTTGCACGAGCGCACATATGCTCTAATGCCCGAGAAACGGGGGCCTGTGTTAACCTTAGCTTAATAAATATTAGCCGGTGAGATAGTTGTTCGCCTATACAAAAAACCTTTTATAGAACTGCATGGTGTTATCATACATTATTTTTTGGACCAACTGTTTAGGACTAAAGCCATACCAAAGTTCCTCACGGTACTTGGTTTTTTCCAGGTAGGCAATCATATCATTTTGCATCAATGGTAATTTGGCTGATGATTCATAAGGTTCCATATGCGTTATTGTGCCGTCAAAATCCGAACCAAAGGCTATAACGTCCCAACCTGTGGCATTATCAACAGCCTTTACCATCTGGAACGCATTATCCCAAAATAATTTGCAGTATTCCTGCCTTTGTTTTTCCGGGTCTTCAATAGCCACTATTTTATCAATGGTTTGTTTGCCACCTAAAATGCCTCTGTCCATCATAAGGCCAATCAGCCCTTTTGATTGATGAATGAAACGTATTTCTTCATTCGATACATTGATGCTCCAACGATGAAAGCGGTGTTCGCGGTTTTTGGCACCGGTGTCGTTATCTGCGATAGAACTATCAATAGTAGCAAAGCCGTTTACGCCGGCGTGACTGCAAATAACCGGTATGGCATCGGCGGGGTTAACCTTGTTGTAGTTATTAATAAAGCTGTAGTATTCCTTTCGTCCCTGCGCGCTCATATGTTTTACATCAATCAATACGCGCTTGCCATTTTCACGACTTAGCAATTCGCGTATAACATGCCAGCCGGCCTCGGTAATACCCTTCCCTTTTCCTTTATTTTGATTTACCACGGCATTTATGGGCGGTTTAAAGCTGGTTGCGTGGCCACATAGATGATTCCAAAAATGATGGGAAAGATTAATGCTGAAAGGGGGGATTTCCCAATTCTTGATCGTTTTTATGTTATGAGTTAATAGCGCTAACAATTCATCCACACCCAGGTTTTCGTCATAAGCCGAACCGGTTCCTAAAACATGCGCACCCTCTATGCTGAGTATGCCAATTAACGTATTGTCGGCTTTTAGCGCTTGAGAAAGCTCTTTATAATTATTAACCAGGGTAAACTCGTATTTGCCATCTGGGCTTTTGCTTTGCCCGTTATATACATAATCATATTCCTTTTGCAAGTCATCAAAATAGTTGGCATGTTTTTTAAGATGAAATATGCGGTCGGCGTCAAAACCGGTTAATACTTCCTGCATTACATTAACCCTGTTTTTGCCAATCAGTATTTTTGGGATATTGCGCAAATGCAAAAAGCCCCGCTCAATGGGATACAGTGATACGTTGAAAATGCGCACATTTCCCTCAGCCAAGGAGTATAAATTGGATTGCGATTCTTTTAAAACCTGCTCGCTTGCTTCTTTAATTGTTTGAGCAAATTTGCCATCCATTTTATGATAGATCTTTTCCCACATGCCGCCGGTGGGCTTTGGATGGCCGGAGTTGAAAGATTTAAGATTGGGATGGCAGTGAAGGTCGACGGTAATTATTTCTTTGCTCATGGACATGTTTAGACTGGTATAAGATTATATCTTTTTTAAGCTATTGCAAACTATTCTTCTCTGCTTTCAAAGCCCTTAACATAATTCCGAAATGATGGCCCTTTGAAAGAACGTTAACCGATTGTGCGATGCGTTTGGCCTTTGTGGACTCGGTTTTAGCACTTTCAATCCACTTGGTGAAATAGTTTTGATGCGATTTGCTCAGTGAATTGAAGAAATCCAAGGCTTTAGGTTCGTCTTGCAGGCAAGCTATTAAATCGGCCGGCGGTAAAATTGGCGCATCGTCTACTTCCAAACCCACACTTAATTGTGCTCCTTTTCTCTTGCCAACTCCCTTGCGCATGGCTGCGTTTACCGGCATAATAAATTTGCCTTCCCCCATTGGTATTAAGGCCACAGCTTTAATACCAAAGCTATCTAAGTATCCTTTTACACGAAAAGACTTTTTGTTACCTGGCTTTAGCTTTTGAGCTAAATCAGCAGGTATTTCGAAAAAGGTCCAACCGGTCTTTTCGCCTTGTTCGTCAAACTTTAAAAGAGTAGCTGTAAATTTGATCATCGCCGATTTATTAATTTTCAAATTTAATGTTTGGCATTAATTTGCATGCATAGAATATGAACGAAGAAATTACAATAAGAACTATTCAAGCCAAAGATAATGCGGCGTTGGCCAATATTATCCGCAGCACTTTGCAGGAATTTGGGGCTAACCATCCCGGCACGGTTTATTACGACGAAAGCACGGATAGGTTAAGCACATTATTTGATGTACCGGGCAGCACTTATTTTGTTGCTGAGCAGCATGGCGAGGTTCTTGGCGGCGGTGGAATATATCCAACAATCGGATTGCCAGCGGATACCTGCGAGTTGGTGAAAATGTATTTGCTGCCTCAGTCTCGGGGCAAGGGCTTAGGGGTTGCGCTTTTAAGCAGGTGTATTGACTTTGCCCGTGGGAAAGGCTATAGAAATATTTACCTTGAAACAATGCCCGAGTTAAAAGTTGCCATTAAGTTGTATCAAATGGCTGGGTTTAAAAGACTGGCTAGTGCAATGGGCCAAACCGGCCATTATGGGTGCGGGATATGGATGATATTAAATTTGGAGTTGAACAAGTAGTATACTTGCGGCTTAATTAAGAAAAGTTATTTAGCAGTGTCTACCGAAAGCGATATAAAAAAGAGCGTCTGGAAAAATATTTTCAGGCTGATACTTCCTCATCGAAAGCGATTTTTTGCAGTTGTAATTGTTGGTTTACTAAGCACGGGTGCCGGTTTATTGGAACCCCTCATTTATAGAGAAGCTGTAAATGATGTGGCCGGTTTATTCGTAAAACAAGCCAAAGATGATACCCGAAAGGAATTAGGGCTTGAAGTACAGGAAGACCCGGTAAACAACCTGATTGAAAAGGGCATAGCCGACGCAGAAAAGGATGCCGATGCCCTGAGCAAGGAGATAGAGCAGATTAAGGTTAAGAAGAAGCCTATCAAAGAGCCCCATACTACGACACACGTCGCGTCTCGAACTCCGAGTCAGGCCCTGTGTACTTTGCTTTGGGCTGTTGGCCTTTTATTCTTCATTAACCTAAT
Source organism: uncultured Bacteroidota bacterium (assembly GCA_903861145.1). Taxonomy (GTDB): domain Bacteria; phylum Bacteroidota; class Bacteroidia; order Chitinophagales; family LD1; genus Bog-950. The sequence continues at coordinate 11,290 of CAIOTH010000070.1, forward strand.
CGGTTATATTTTTTGGCTGATTGCTGATAACATGAATATTAAGCTGGCTTGCTATATTGAACAGAGGTTTATACAAAGCACCTTTTCGCATGTGTTAAGGTTGCCCCTCAGTTTTTTCGGCAAAAGATCAAGCGCTGCGGTGGCCAAACAAATTGATCAATCGGCAGAGGTTACAGCTATTGTAAATGCGTTTTCGCAAGAGATACTGCCGGAAGTAATTAGCCTGATTGGCATACTGATTATTATGCTTTGGCAGAATGTAACGCTTACCCTGATTGCTTTTGCTATCATCCCCATTTACCTGCTTATTGCATGGCGCTCAGCCCGAAAACTGGAAACTGGTCTATCGGATTACTACGACCGCTGGGAAGATGTATCGGGGCATATTCAGGATGCACTTTCGGGTATTAAAACAGTTAAACTTTCAGGCGCAGAAGATAGGGAAGTTGAAAATCTAAATAAAGCCGCTGCCGGAGCTTATCTGGATTATGTGGCACGTGGAAGGCGAAGTAATAAGTATGTTTTTTGGGAAGGTGTTTTGACAAAATTATCGAGTGCCCTTGTATTGGGGTACGGTGGCTATTTAACCTTGCAACACAGGTTAACACCAGGCGATGTGGTGATGTTTGTTGCCTACCTCGATATGCTGTATAGCCCAATTGATTCTTTGGCAAGTTTGTGGGTTTCGCTGCAGCAGAATGTGGCTTCCATTGCCAGGGCTTTCAGGTTATTGGATAACCATGCTGAAGAGAAAAAGGGAATTGAGCTGGACATTAAACGTGGAAGGGTGGAGTTCAAAAAAGTACATTTTGGCTATACTCCTGAACGTGAAATTTTGAAAGGCCTTTCAATAGTGATTGAGCCGGGCAAAATTACGGCACTTGTAGGCACATCTGGTGCCGGTAAAACCACCACCGTTGACTTATTGATGAAACTATTTGAACCTAATGGTGGCGAAATACTAATTGATGGGCAAAGCCTTGCCATGTGTGATGCGGCTTCGGTGAGAAAGCAAATAGGTATTGTCGCTACTGACGGAGCAGTTTTCCGGGGCACGTTAGCTGATAATATTCGTTACAAAAGGCCCGATGCCAGTGATGCGGAAGTGTTGAAAGCTGCTATTGCTGCCGGTATGGAAACAACTTTGCAGAGATTAGCGAATGGCCTTCAAACTGCCGTAGGAGAAAACGGCATTGGTCTATCAGTAGGCGAAAGACAGCGTATTCAAATTGCAAGAGTGTTGGTAGCACAGCCACGTATTTTGATTTTGGATGAAGCTACGGCTAACCTGGATTATGCTACTGAGGCTGAAATAAAGAAAACAATAAATGAGATACGTAAGGAACACACGGTTATAGTAATAGCGCATCGTTATTCGATGGTGCATGATGCTGACCATGTTATTGTGTTATCGGGTGGCGAGGTTATTGAGGAAGGAAAACCAGGCAAGCTAATTGAACAGGGCGGGTGGTTTGCTGACTTTGCCAAAGCCGCTGATGTGGATGAAGAAGATGAGATTGAAGGAGCAGAAGATTCCCCATATGAAGAAGTAGAAGAATAAAAAAAGGCCATCTGCCAAAAGCAGGTGGCCTTACTATTTATGAAGAACCCGAGGTGGGCGAATTTTCATATGCTACTTAGCCGCTGACTGGCTTTGCGCATTAAAAGCTAGCGCAAAACCTTTTGCAAAGTCCCTTAGCTTATGCGTGCCAAATACTGGCTTATGTTGCAAATAGTCTGCCAAAAATTCGGGGCGGTTAACCGCCTTTCCCATTTCAACAAATGCCTCGGCCATGGTTTCTTTCAAACCACCCTGTAGCATGCCTGCCTTTAGTTGGGCATCAGGTACTACAGCCCATTTTAAATCGGGTTTGTCAATAGCAGCACCTAAAATAGTAGTGGCCTGGCTTGCAGTTAACTCCTCACTTGCTATATAACGAATACTATGCCGCGTAAATTTTAATGTTGATAATTCTTCTGTTGCTACCTCGGCTATATCAATAGTGTCAACCATTGGCACTGCGATATCGCCGTCATAATTTGACCCCATTATACCAAACGCTTTAATGGTTGGTATTTGGCTTAACAAATTATAAAAGAAGAAGCCGGGCCTTAAAATTTTGACATTAATATCGGTAAGCGTGTTAAGCAGCAATTCAAAATCGGCCGCTCCATTTATCACACCTACTCCGTTTTTTAAATGTGCCCCCACGCTACTCAAATTAACTACATACTTAACGCGGCTCTCTTTAATGGCGTTGTAATAATTGTTCCCCACCTTTTGCTGATAAGCCCGGTAATTCTCAGTTGCAAAATTGGGTGGTATCATAGTATATACCACATCTGCTTCGGCAAAGGTCTGCTTAACGAATTGAGCGTCTTCCACCGAACCGATTGCAATTTTAGCTCCTTTTGCTGCTAACCCTTTAAGGTTTTCGGGGTTGCGACCCACTAGGGTCACATCCTTGCCTGCTGCTAATAATTTTTCGGCTACTAAAGCCGAAATGTGGCCTGCGCCGCCTGTAATTACATACTTCATGTTGTTTTGTTTTTTGGTTATTTAAGTATCTTGTTTGTATATACAAATATCGAGTAAAAAATTTTTAGACGTCCAGTTTATCAGCAACTTTAAGCATGCTTTTAACCAGGGCTTCGTTTTCTGCTTTGGTCATTACCCTCTCCAGGGCTTCGCGGAAAGTCGCTTTGCATTTATTTATTTCATCGCTCAGGCCTTTTGCCTTTTGGGTAGGGTAAATGCTGGTGGTTTTACCTTCCGCAACGCGCACAACCAGCTTATTTTCTTCTAATTTTTCAACAAATCGCGTTATAGTTGATGGGGCAAGGTGTAGTTCTTCACTTAAATCCAACGGCTGCCTGCCGGGTTGATCCACTATTAGCGATAACAGGTATGCCTGCCCGGGAGCTAAACCCATCGGTGCCCAAGCGTCTTCCGCTAGTTTATTGACCTTGCGCGCAAGCGCGGCACTCGCCCAGTACATGCAATTACAATATTTCGATTCAGAGGGTTTCACAACACAAATTTAGAAAGCATAATTGTATATACAAGCAAATTCCCAATTTTTTCTCCTAATAGAACATCACTTTGTATGAATTGTTCTTCTAAACGAGTATTTGCCCAAAGATTTTATTTTCGCAATAGTGAATCGTTACTAAAACCTTAACACATAGCATATGGGTCGCGCGTTTGAATACCGGAAAGAAAGAAAATTTAAAAGATGGGGAGCCATGGCCAAGGCCTTTACCCGCATAGGAAGAGAAATTGCCATTTCAGTTAAAGAAGGTGGTGCTAACCCCGAAACCAATGCCCGTTTAAGAGCAGCCATAAACAATTCTAAAACGGCTAATATGCCTAAGGACCGCGTTGATGCGGCAATAAAAAGAGCATCCTCAAAGGAAGAGAAGGCATATGAAGAAATTACCTACGAAGGTTACGGACCACACGCGGTTGCCATTGTGGTAGATACTCAAACTGATAATCCTACGCGCACGGTAGCTAACCTGAGAAACCACTTTAATAAACTTGGCGGAACACTTGGCACTCAAGGTTCAGTAGAATATATGTTTAAGAAGAAGGCCGTATTTAAATTCAATAAAGGCAGCCTGAACCTTGAAGAGCTGGAGTTTGATTTAATAGATGCCGGATTGACTGAGTTAATTGCTGAAGGCGATACTGCTATCGCATATTGCGACTTTTTCGACTTTGGAAGATTGGCTAAAAAACTGGAGGAGAAAGGCATTGAAGTAATCGAATCTACCTACGAGAAAATACCTGATTTTTACAAAGAAGGGCTTACTGATGAACAAGCCGAAGATGTTATTAAACTGATTGAGAAGCTGGAGGAAGATGATGATGTAAGCCTTGTGTTTACCAATATGAAATAGTGTTAATAGCAAACTTTGCCTGGCACGTTGTTCGGAATACTTTTTACCTTTAGATGGAAACCTTAATATGATTTTGAGAACAACTTTGTGGCGCACTTTAGTTTTTAGGGCGTTTCTTTTCTGTGCATTTTTTGGTTGTGGTTTTCTACGCGCCCAGTATGTTGCTATTCCCGATTCGGGTTTTGTAGTGTGGTTAAACGCCACTTATCCATTATGCATGCATGCCGACTCATTGGATACTACCTGCACAGCGGTATTAACGGCTAAATCTTTAAATACCAGTTACCATCGTATTAGCAGCCTTGAGGGTGCGCAATATTTTAAGTCCCTCGACTCTTTAAAATGTAATGCAGATACAACGCTAACATATATTCCGGTTTTACCGCGAACCTTACGTGTGCTGGAGTGCCGAAACGATAGCCTTACTTTTTTACCCGCTTTACCTGATTCTTTATACCGGCTTGAGTGCGAGTTTAACGTGCTTGGTAACTTACCCGCACTTCCTGCAAGTTTGCGAACCCTCTCTTGTTATAACAACCATCTTGCTAGTCTTCCTATTCTACCCACAGGCTTAAGGGCATTATATTGTTCAGGAAACAAAATAGATAGCCTGCCCGCATTATCCGATTCACTGATTGTTTTATCTTGTTATGCCAACCGGTTGATTGGCTTGCCAACTCTGAAGAATGTGTTGCGCGATTTGATATGCAACGATAATACTTTGGAAGGGCTACCGGCTTTACCGGCTTCACTTCGAAATCTTGATTGTTACTCTAACTGGTTATATAGCATCCCTACTTTACCCGATTCATTACAAGCTCTTAGCTGTAGCTATAACCGCTTAAATTCATTGCCTGCTTTACCCAGGGGCCTTACCATGTTGAATTGCGAGCATAACGCAATTACAAGCCTCCCCCAGCTGCCCGATTCCTTGTTTCAATTATTTATTGATAACAACCCCAACCTACATTGCTTACCATTATTAAATACCATTGTTGATTTTGAATTTTATAATACCGGTATTGCATGCTGGCCAAATGCCGGTAATGTTTACATCAGTAATCCTGATACGCTTAATATTTGCGACTCAACTTTTAACCCTTATGGTTGCTTGCAAATAAATGCCGTTAAGGAAATTGCAAAACCATCTTTTTCAATTTATCCTAACCCTGCCAAAGCGTTTTTTACTATAACGGTTGATGATAAAACAGTTGGCGGAAATATGCGCCTTGTAGATAATACCGGCAGGCTAGTGAGAACGGTAAAGCTGCAACAAGTAAATTCAACTATTGAAACCAATAACCTGGTTGCAGGCTTATACATTGTTTTAATTAATGACTCACAGGGACTAACAGCCGTTAGCAAGCTGATTATCGAGTAACTACTTCCTTTTTTTAACTGTCTCCTTTGGCGCTGACTTTGTTTTGGCGGGAATTTCTTCGCCCAAAATTTGCTCGGCATGAAATGCAGATTTCACTTTATCTATTACCTCTTCAATTATCCCTTTTTCGTTAATCAGGAATGTCACTCGTGCTGTGCCCATATAGTTCCGGCCGTATAACATTTTTTCAATCCAGGTGCCGTATAACTCGTGCACTTTTCTGTCTGCATCCGTTAGCAATGTAAATGGCAGCTTGTATTTAGCTATAAACTTAGCGTGTTGCTTTTCGTTATTGGTGCTTATACCCAGCACCGTGTATCCGGCTTTTTGTAATGCCTTATAGTTATCGCGTAGGCTGCAAGCTTCAGCAGTACAGGTAGGGGTATCATCCTTTGGATAAAAATACAATACTACCTTTTGGCCGCGATAATCGGATAACTTCACCGGCTTTCCATCCTGGTTGGTTGTTGTAAAATCAGGGGCTTTGTCGCCCGCTTTAAGAGTTAACATAGTTTTATTTAAACAGCCCCGGATTTTTGGGTTTATTGATAAGTAGTGGCGTTTTCAAATTAAGATTGCATCGCTTGTTTAGCTTTTCAATCATGTATAAACTTAATTCAGGCGAGTGCAATTCATCGTGTTGGTGAATAAAAAAATAGAGGGTTTGCAAACCATTATCGAGCCATTCGGCAATTCGTTCAACCCAATCGTCAATACGCTTATAATCGGTGGGGTGAAGGCCATTGCCAACATACCTGATAAATGCTTTAGGTGTGGTTAAACGCATATGCAACACATCGCGCCTGCCCGATGTATCTGTAATTATATAAGTTACCCCCAATTCTTTCATCAGGTTATAAATTTCATCGGACATTACGTTATCTGCGAACCAATCTTTGCTTCTCAACTCCAGCGCCACATCAAAATCTTTTGGCAAACCGCGCAGATAATCGTTTATAGATTCAAAATGTTTTGGCCCGAAATTATCACCCAACTGGATAAACGATGTGCCCAGTTTTTTGCCAAAGCTATTTACGGTTTGCAAAAACGCATCGGTATCCTTTTCAGCATTCTTTAGCCTGCGTATATGTGTAATGATGTTGGTGAATTTAGGACAGAACCGGAAGTCATCCGGGGCTAGTGAAGCCCATTTTTCAACCGTTGCTTGCGGAAATAGTTGGTAGAAGAAGGCATTCAATTCAATGCTATTATAATGAGTGACATAGTTCTTTAAAAAGTCTCCGGCTTTTGTGCCCTTCGGGTAAATTTTGCCAATCCAATCGGGGCGGCCCCATTTGGCACAGCCTACGTATATCTGCGGCTTTGCTTTACTCTTTTTAAGTTCTTTAAAAAGTTGAGCGGTGTATTTATCGTCTGGTGGCAACGTATAATCAACCGCATCAATATTTTCTACCCTTCCAAATTCCATAAAAATGTTTTGTGCAATTTAATTATTTGCAGCTATGGGTGCATATCAAATTGTTGCAGGCTTCTTGCATTATAATCACATAAACCACGCACTATACTTGCAAACAAATTACTAAAATTTGGTTTTTTTAATTCGTTCTAAGCCCAAATCATAGCTCTGCCCTCACCCATTTCTAAAATCCATATCCCTTCTGTCCAAACCAGGCCAGAGAAATAGAATTTGTCGGGTTTTGTCAACTTTTGTCAACTTTTTACGATAGGCACGTTTGCTTAAAATAGAATTTGTAACCTTTTGTAACCCTTTGTAACCTTTTGGTCAATACGCTTTTCTTTTTCGGTTTTCTATAAAGCAAAAATACAACCTATACCAGCACAAATTACAAGTTCTTATCATCACCCTGGGAATAAGTCCAGCCAACCGGGCTTTTGCTTCTGCAACGATTTATATACACACCCTGTTATTGAGCATAGATGATAATAACTTAAGTTTGCGCCCATGAAGAAGATTAATTTTTATAGTGGCCCTGCTATTTTGCCCGAGGAAGTGTTACAACAGGCTAAAGAGGCAATTACTGATTTTGCCGGAACGGGGTTGAGTATTTTGGAGGTATCACACCGTAGCAAGGAGTTTGTAAAGGTGATGGAAGATGCTCGTGCTATGGTAAAAGAAATTATGGCATTAAAAGATGACCGCGAGGTGTTGTTTCTACAGGGAGGTGGCTCCTCTCAGTTTTATATGGTACCTATGAATTTGCTCAATGAAAATGAGACCGCTGAATATTTCGATACTGGCCAGTGGGCACACGGGGCTATGGAGGAGGCAAAGAATTTTGGATATGTGCATGTGGCGTGTAGTTCAGAGAAAACGAAATACGATCATATCCCGACAGAGTATTCAGTTTCTGATTCATCAAAATACTTGCACCTCACTTCTAACAACACCGTGTTTGGCACACAATTTCATTGGTGGCCCGAAGTTAAATGCCCAACGGTAGTTGATATGTCATCTGATGTATTCTCACGTCAAATGGATTTTAACCGCTTCGATCTTATATACGCCGGTGCACAAAAAAACATGGGTGCTGCTGGCACTACTGTTGTTGTGGTTAACAAAAATATATTGGGCACGGTGAATCGGAAAATTCCGAAGATGCTTGATTACCGCGCGCATATTAAAGGCGAAAGCATGATTAATACACCATCGGCGTTTGCGGTTTATGTTTCCTATTTAACACTGCAGTGGGTTAAGAAACAAGGCTTGCAGGCTATTGAAGAGAGAAACGTACGAAAGGCGAATAAGCTATATGCAGCAATTGATTGCAGTACTTTGTTTAAAGGAACTGTAGCGCATGCTGATCGTTCGTTAATGAATGTGTGTTTCAATATACCTTCGGGCAACTTACCGGGACAGGATGGCGCTAATATCAATTCAACCGAAGAAAAGTTTATTGCCTTTGCTGCTAAATTTGGCATAGTGGGTATTAAAGGGTACCGAACTGTTGGCGGGTTCAGAGCTTCGATTTACAATGCAATGCCCGAGAGCGGTGTGGATGTTTTGATTGAAGCTATGAAGGAGTTTGAAAGAACACAGGCTTAAACTAACAACTGTTATTTCTTCAGCCAGGCTTCTATCTCGTCCTGTTGCAATACCATGTAATTGCTTTTGTTTTCTACTTTCAAATTGTTTACCCAATCAATTTGAGGCACGGCAGGTCCGGCGAGTTTAAAGAAATAGCCATGGCCGTTTAGCATACTCCAGGGCAAGTCCGTGGCGCGCGTATCATCAAAAAATGCCTTGATATTTTTTTCACTTCCGTTCAGAAAAAGATAGATGGGCAGCTTAGGGTTCTTCATTTTCATTACATGCAGTTTTTTGGCTGCAATGCGGCAGTGCGGGCAGGTAAGGCTCATAAAAGAAATAATCCATTTCCCCTCGCGTAACTCAACCTTGGGTGCCGGTACATCAGGATTGTTATAGAGCGTAACTAAATCAAGCTTGTAGTTTAGTTCGCCACTATAGTTTTTTAAGGCAGCATCATAATCATAAGGGTTCAAAATGAAAGGAAGAACAAAAGCAACTATAACCAAAACAATGGTTATAGGCTTCATAAACCTGAACGAAAAGTTATGGTGGAAAAAATAAATAAACGCAGCAGCTGCAAGTAGAACTATGTTTTTAATAATGCCCTGTAATGGGGTAAAAACAAAAGCGGTACCAAAGCAACCGCAATTACCATTATTACCGTAATGCGAAATTTGCACAAGCAGGTATGCAATAAAAGCAAGTAACGTAAACGATACTAAAGGAATGGTAAAACGCTTTAACCAGAAGTTAAGAATGAGCAAGCCTCCGCAGGCAAATTCAAAACCAATAAAAAACCGGGCTACAAAAACCGAGCATTTCCAGTTAGTAATACCCAGCTCAACAAAAGTGTATTCAAAGGGTTCAATCGGGAAGAGTTTGGTATAAGCCGATAGAAGAAAAACAGCGCCGCAGGCGACAGATAGAAATACAGCAAATACTTTTAAAAACAATTTCATTTATCAAAAATAAGAAAGCCATTACCACTTAAACCACTTCCTTTTGCTTCATAAACTGCATATCATAAAGCCGTTTGTAATGGCCGTTTTTCAGCAGCAATTGGTCGTGGCTACCAAACTCTTTTACCTCACCATGCTCAAGCACCATAATTTTATGCGCATGCCTGATGGTAGAAAGGCGGTGTGCTACAACAATAGAGGTACGGCCCTTTACCAGGTTTTCAATGGCATGTTGTATCAGGCGCTCACTTTCAGTATCAATAGACGAAGTGGCCTCATCCAGTATAAGAATACTTGGATTAAAAACGAGGGCTCTCACAAATGAAATAAGCTGCCGTTGCCCCATGGAAAGGGTTGCGCCGCGTTCCATTACAAGGTAATCA
>CAIOTH010000071.1 GCA_903861145.1 uncultured Bacteroidota bacterium
TAACGTAGCCGTGCGGATAAAAAACTTATCGTTCAATCCATCGCCGTTAGGGGTAAATGTGTTTGGCATGTAGATGGTTTTGCCATCGCAACCCAAAACATCAATGAATACTGAATCACGTACCATGCAGCCGGTGCTGTTCGTTCCTTCAACATAAACCGTTTGCGATTGTGTAGGGAACAAATCAGTTTTTCTGCAATCAGTGCAGCTTAACGAATCTCTCGAGAACCACTGGTAAGTTAACTCCTGGTGCGATGCGGCATACAACGGCACGTCCGCCATAGGAGTTGTTGCCACGGTTGATGAAACTTCAATATCCGGAGTAGCTACTACTTGCACCTGCACTGTTTCAGTATCAGGTATACAATGGCCGCTGCTTACAATTACAGTAAAGTCCATGGTGGTGTTTTTCAGCGTAACCAATGGGTCTGCTGAAGTTGGGTCATTTAAGTATTGAGCGTTATTCCAGCTATAAGTAGCGCCGAGGTCTGATGCAAAAATGATACTGGTTGGAAGGCTTACGCTTCCATCGGTGCAAACTTTCAAATCGGCTGGCAAACTAACTGCCACCTTATTTTGAACTGTTATAGGAACGTGCGTTGTAACGCTGCATCCCAGCATATTTGAAGCGGTAACCGAATAGACAATAGAGGCTAGCGGAGTGCAAACCGGGTGTGCAATGGTAGTATCATTAAGATATAAAGACGGCGACCATGCTATTTTACTGGCATTCCCTACAAAAAGTGTTTTTGAATCGCCACCACACAAACGCGCGCTTACCGAATCGTATAATACAGGTAGAGGCACTGCGTTTACATATACTAGTCCGGTGGTTTGACAGCCAAAACCGTTAGTTGCAGTAACCTGGTAAACCATCGAATCCATCGGTATTAACGAAACGATATTGCAGGTGGCACAGCTAAGTAATGTTGAAGGTGTCCATTGAATCTGGCTAACATCCGAAGTAACTGAAAGAGTAACCGGATTGCCTGCACATACTGTAGTGTCGGAAACGGTTAGCTGTGGTACTGAGTGCGTAGTAACAGAATCTAAAGGATAAGGAACCGTGCAGCCAACATAATCAACCAGTACAAATTGCGGATGGTAAACCCTTACCTGGTAGTAGGTGTGGAGGATGTGAGCGGTGTCATTAATCACTGTCCCATCACCTAAATCGCACCACATACTTTTTGTATTGGTAGACGGTGTAACATTTACGGTTACCTCTAAAGGAATACAACCCGTTTTAGGTGTTACCGTAAATACACCGGTTGGCCCTTGAACTGTTATCAGGTGCGGATATACGATAGTATCATAGCAACCTTGTGGGGTGGTACCTACCAGCGATACAGTATAAACGCCGGGATAAAAATATATGTGGGTAGGGTTCTCAGCGGTATCGGTTCCTCCATCGCCAAAATCCCAGTGAAACTTGTTTACCCTTACATCTGATTGATTGGTTAAAAGACAAACAAACGGCGGACAAGGCGAGAAAGTAGAATTAACATGGAAGTCGACATTCACTTTGGTAATGTGTACACAATTAACCAAAGTAACGCTTGTATCGCAGCCACCTTTGTTGTAAGCAACCAACGTAACACTAAAGTATCCGGTGTCAGTATATAAATGCGATGGACTGGCTGCATACGTAGAGTCCCCATCGCCAAAACGCCAGAAATAGGCCTGCGCATTAGTAGATTGATTGCCAAAATTGACCGATGACCCCAGGCAGGCATTGCCTGCAACTGTAAACTTTGCAACCGGACGTGCGGTTTGAATCAAACTAGATTGGCTACCGGTGATTTTGCAGCCATTGCTATCGGTAATAACTAAAACTACGGTATAGTTGCCGGGAGCGGTAAAAGTTTCAGTGGGATTTTGCAGGTTTGAAGTATCACCGTCGCCAAAATTCCAACTGTAAGTGCAACCCGAATCGACAGGTGTGGTGTTAGTAAAAATAACAGTAAGCGGCCTGCCACAGGTAAGGGTACTATCGGCAGTAAAGCTGGCTAACGGAACCTTAAATCCGGTTTTCACTGTAATATAAGCCGTTTTCAAAATGCTATCAGCGCAACCACCAGCAGCACTCACCCAAAAACTAACCGTATAAACACCTGCAACGGTATAAACTTTTGTTGCGTTTGAGGTTGTAGCGGTAGTGCCATCGCCAAAATTCCATCGCCAGTTGTTACCTTGAATAGTTGATGTATTGGCAAAGGTAACCGGCTCACCCGTGCAAGGGTTTAATTTCGATGCAATAAAATCGGCTGTTAAGGTTGCAATGGCTATGTGGCGGCTTGCCTGGCTTGTACAGCCAATGGAGTCAGTTACGGTCAAAACCGCATTCGTAATTTCTTGTTGATATAAATACGTTGGATTGGCCACAGTTGAACTTGCAGTGGGGTCAAACTGCCAAAAATAGGTAAGCCCATTACCTGTACTTTGGTTGGTAAAACTAACCAATTGCGTAGGTTGGCAGCTTGATGTAGGAGAGGCCGTAAATGCAGCTACAGGTTTGTTGAATACACGTACGTAATCTGGTTTGGTAAGGCTGGCGGTGCAACCAACTGAGTCCTGAACTACTAATGTAATATCATATCCGCCTGTTTGCTGATAAACGTAACTAGGTACAACACTACTATTAGCAACACCATTTCCGAAACCCCAGGCGTATTGTACTATCGGGGCATCAAAAGTTGTGTTATGGCTGGTAAAAGTAAGTGTATCGCCAAGGCAACTGTTAGGGCGGTTAACGGTAAAGTTTACTATGGGCAGTTGATATACTGTAATGGTTTTAACAACAGTATCGGTTTCAGTTCCATTCGATACAATCAGTTTTACCTTGTATAAACCTGAGGATAAAAATACAGCTGATGGATTTTGAAGAGTAGAAGTGTTGCCATTATTAAAGTCCCACTTCCATGAGATAGGGCCGATATTCGACTGGTCGGTGAAATTTACTACTAAGGGCGGGCATCCTGCTACCTTATCTGATGTAAAATTCGCCGCGCTAAAAGTAGCGAGCGAAAAAAACGATAACATCAAGAGTAGAAAAAATTTCATCGAAACAAAGTATTTGCTTGTGTATACGCCACCTGCTTTTTGCAGGTTCAATATGGCTGGCCTATTTTACACCTAAGAGGGTGTGTAATACACGAATAAATAAGGCACACACAAGTCAAACCTTGTAGAGCCGATCATTAAATACAAACCGCCCTTTTATTTTTATGTCAATACTGCATGTTTTGTAAGGAGTTGGCGTTGTATTCCTGTTTAAATTGTTTGTTACGTATCCTCAACGCTTGCGTTGTGTGCTACAAGGTTCAATTTGTGGTGGAATGCTAAAAAGCCCTCTTGTGTCCATTCGTACCGTTGGCATATATGCCTTACAAACCTATTTTGTATGTTTGCGCCCGTTCGTTTTTCTTTCATTTTTTGTATTCTACATAGCATGTCTTCTTTCGCCCGAAAAATTGTTGGCACCTGGTTACTTATTGGTTGCGTTATGGTATTCGTCCAGGTAATACTTGGTGGAATTACAAGGCTTACCGAATCGGGATTATCTATTACTGAGTGGAAACCAATTAACGGCACCATTCCCCCGTTAAATGCAACTGAGTGGAACCAGGAGTTTGAGCGCTACAAGGAAAAGGTGCAGTATAAAGTGATTAATGATGGCATGACCGTAGAAGAGTTTAAGTGGATTTACTTTTGGGAGTACTTTCACAGGCTTTGGGCGAGGTTAATGTTACTCGCTTTTGTCGTACCGCTGCCTTATTTTATTATGAAGGGCTTTATCAGTAAACCACTGGGCATTCACCTGATAGCGCTTTTTGTTATGGCATCCTTGCAAGGTGTTGTAGGTTGGATAATGGTTAAAGCCGGGTTAAGCGGTTTGTTTGTACCCCCATTGCGCTTAAGTGTTCACTTAACTTTAGCACTTATACTATATGCATATTTATTTTGGATGACCCTTTATGTTTACAGGGGAACCGGCTCTTTCGGCAAAGCAACTCAAGGCATTAAAGTTTTGGCTTTTGCGATTCTGTGTGTATTGTTCCTTCAAATATTTTTGGGCGGCATTTTATCAGGTATGAAAGCCGGTTTGGCTTATCCTTCATGGCCCGATATGAACCGTGAGTTTGTTCCGGCCGCCTTATATAATGAGCCGTCCTCAATCTCTGGCTTTCTTAATTATATCCCGCAGGATTTGTGGGGTAAAGCCTTTATCCAGTTTTTTCATCGAATGACCGCTTATTCTTTAATAGTGCTGGTAACCATCTTCTTCTTTTTATCGCGTCATGTTGCCACCGATAAGGTTTTCAAAACCGGACTTAAGCTGTTTCCCTTCTTTGTGTTGCTGCAGGCAACTATCGGTATTCTCACCGTATTGCATTGCATTGGAAAAACACCTTTAACGTGGGGAGTGTTGCACCAGGCCGGCGCCATGTTTTTGATTGCTGAAACCGTTTTTGTTATTTTCCACCTTACAAGCAATCAAGACACAGCTAATACATGAGCAAAAAGAACAGCCAGTTCCTTACCTACTTTATAATAGTAGTAGCCGCTTGCGGTTATTTTGTCGACATCTACGATTTGATTCTTTTTAATGTAGTAAAGAAAGATAGCCTTGAAGCAATAATGAAAGGCGCAAACCCCGATGCTATCAAAAGTACCGGCATCCTGCTTTTCAACCTGCAAATGACGGGTATGCTTATTGGCGGTATTTTATGGGGTATTTTGGGCGATAAACGCGGCAGGCTATCTGTGCTTTTCGGCTCTATTCTTTTATACTCGGCAGCTAACATTTTAAACGCGTTTGTAACCTCTATTCCAATGTACGAGGTAGTAAGAGTGCTTGCGGGTATTGGCCTAGCAGGTGAGTTAGGCGCTGGCGTTACTCTTGTTTCAGAGAGCATGAGCAAAGAAAAACGAGGCTATGGCACCATGATTATTGTTTCATTTGGCGCCCTTGGTGCGGTTGCCGCAGCGTTAGTTAGTGCGCACGGAGCTGGTATTGGAAACAGGCTGAGTTTGGTGCTAAATATAACCTTAGCAGGTTGGCAGGTAGCCTATTTAATTGGCGGAGTACTGGGCTTCTTTTTGCTCATGCTTCGCATTGGAACTATTGAGTCGGGCATGTTTAAAAACATTGAAAACGCCAATGTAAGCCGCGGCAATATCTTCATGCTATTTAACAACCGCGCGAGATTTTTAAAATACCTGCGGTGCATTTTAGTAGGCCTGCCTATTTGGTATATTGTAGGTTTAATCGTCGCCAACTCCGAATCTATTTGGGCCAAAGAGCTAGGCGTTTCGGGCAAAGTGGTAAATGGTTCAGCCGTTTTGTATTCGTATCTCGGTCTTTGTGTGGGTGATATTTTAAGTGGCGTGCTTAGCCAGGTATGGCGCAGCAGAAAAAAAGTAGTGATGCTATACCTTGCAATATGTGCCATGGTAATTGTTTACTTCTTCTTTTTTGCCAATGGCGTTTCGGTAAATGGCTTTTACACGCTTACCTTTTTGTTGGGAGCTGCTACAGGTTTCTGGGCATTGTTTGTAACTGTGGCGGCGGAACAATTTGGCACTAACATAAGGTCAACCGTTACCAATACAACGCCCAATTTTGTGAGGGGTTCGGTGCCATTAATTTTAATGCTGTTTCAATTTTTGCAAGGACATAGCATTAGCACAACTACGAGTGCTTTTATAGTTGGCATGCTTTGTTTAAGCCTGTCGTTTTGGGCCATTAGCACCATGGGCGAAACCTTTGGTAAAGATTTGGATTATGCCGAAGGGCACACAGAGATTTAATTCAATTATAAAAACGGCGTCTTCACAACCATGGCCTTAATAGGTTGATTCCTGATATCAACAAAAATCTCAGTGCCAATACCAGCGAATTCAGATTTTACGTAGGCAAGGCCGATCGCTTTATTTAAAGTAGGCGATTGGGTGCCCGATGTTACTTCGCCAATTTCGTTACCGGCGCTATCTTTTATTTTAAAGTGCTGGCGGGGTATTTTGCCCTTTTCTAAAATTTCGAAACCAACCAGTTTCTTTTTAGGGCCATTGTCTTTAATGGCTTTGTGATAAGCAGATTGCGTGAAGTTTTTTGTGAATTTGGTAATCCAACCCAATCCTGCTTCAATAGGCGATGTGGTATCGTCAATATCATGTCCATACAGGCAGAAAGCTTTTTCAAGGCGCAGAGTGTCGCGCGCGGCAAGGCCGGCGGGTACAATACCAAATTCTTTACCTGCTTCAAAAACAGCGTCCCAAAGCTTTTTGGCATCACCGTTCATAACATATAACTCAAAACCACCGGCTCCGGTGTACCCGGTGTTCGAAATAATAACATTGTCAATCCCTGCCAATGTGCCAACCGTAAATGCATAATAAGGAATAGCCGAAAGGTCAACTGCAGTTAATTTTTGAATGGCCTTAACGGCATCGGGGCCTTGCACGGCAAGCAAACTCATATCATCGCTCATGTTCACCATGTCAACGCCCATGGTGTTGTGCTCTTTTATCCAGTTCCAGTCTTTTTCAATGTTCGAAGCATTTACTACTAAGTAGTATTCTTCCTCCTTCCAACGGTAAACAAGCAGGTCGTCAACAATACCACCGGTGTTATTAGGCAGGCATGAGTACTGCACTTTGCCATCGGTTAGTTTAGAAGCATCGTTACTCGTTACGGCCTGTATCAGGTCAAGCGCTTTTGGGCCACTCAATCTAAACTCACCCATGTGGCTTACATCAAATACGCCAATGTTGTTACGCACGGCTTTATGTTCTTCGGTAATGCTGGTGTAAACTATAGGCATGTTATACCCGGCAAACTCGGCCATTTTAGCTCCTAATGCAATGTGAACGGGTGTGAGAGCAGTTTCCTTCATGGTAATATTTGTTTTAACTGGGGTGTTTTAAATCTGTGGGGCGAATGTAATTGAGAATTACGAAAAGTAATTAGTAAAAAGGCCCCGTAATTCTATTTTAATGGCGTTGATCAAGTTTAATGGTTGTGGCTACTAAATCAGCTTCCTCAACCCCATCTTTCGACATGCTTCCATCATCTTTTCTCAAATTCTGAAACGCGAGGATAAAGGTTTTAGAATCGCTTAAGGCAAGGTCATAGTATTCCTGTACCAGTTTTTGGCCGGCCAGTGTAACATTAATCTTTTTACCGGTAACCATTTTATCGCCAATTTTTTTGTTAGCGGTTTCTACCTTGCAATTCTTTTTACCAAACTGGCTTACTACCTGGTCTACAATAGCCTCTATTTTTACTTTAACTGCCATTTCAAAAAGAAAAACAACGTCATCGCTTCCGTTAAATGTCCAGGTTTTATTGCCTGAAGTTTCCTCAAACTGGTAGGTGGCATTGCTCTTATAGTTAAACGAAACAGTCCCATTGTCAAACTTACGGTAATCGGCAGTTTTTACCGTTACCGTTGGGTTGTTAAGGTTGCCGTCCAGCTTAAGCTCTTCGCCTTCGTTAACCGAATATTCTTTACCGTTTACATTCAATATATAAATGGCAGGTGGGGTTTTGGCTCCATCCACTTTTTTTTGCTGCGCATAGCCCGAGTAAGCAAGAAGTGTAAGCACTACGATGTAAATTTTTCTCATTTTAAATGGTTTGACTTTGAATGGGTGATTTGTATTGTTTTGCTCTATAATGAGGCTAAACTATAAAATAAAACGGCATCAACATTTCAACTTCCCTTTGTATCTTATATTCGCTGCATGAAATTTAAAGAACCTATTACGGTAAAGCAAATAGCCCACTTAACCGGCTCAGAAATAATTGGCAATGCCGAAGCTTTGGTGACGGGGCTGAATGAAATCCATAACGTTGGAGCAGGTGATATAACCTTTGTTGACCACGAAAAATATTATGACTTTACCTTAAAGTCCAACGCCTCATTTATCATCATCAATAAAAAGACAGATGCGCCCGAGGGCAAAACTTTGCTTTTTAACGCCAACCCCTTTTTAGCGTATAATTTTTTGGCCGAAAAGTTTAAGCCGGTGCTGCGCTCAACAAAAAATGTAGACGAAACTGCTATAATCGGCGACGGGAGTTTTATTTATCCTAATGCGTTTATAGGTGCACAGGTAAAACTGGGCAAAAACTGTGTAATACATCCTAACGCAACTATTTACAACTATTGCCAGCTGGGCGATAATGTAATTATACATGCCAACACTACTATAGGCAGCGATGCTTTTTACTATAAAAAACAGACTACTCATTACGACAAAATGCATTCGGCGGGAACAGTAGTTATTGCTGACGACGTTGAAATAGGCGCCGGTTGTACGATTGATGCAGGTGTTAGCAGTGATACCTTTATTGGCAAAGGCACCAAACTTGACGACCAGGTGCACATTGGCCATGATGTTAAGATCGGCGAGCACTGCATTATTGCAGGGCAGGTAGGTATAGCAGGCAATACCAAAATAGGCAACTGGGTTACGTTATACGGCAAGGTTGCAGTGAATAAGAATATCGAAATAGGTGATAAGACGGTAGTGATGGCAACCACTGCAGTGCCCAAGTCATTAGAGGGCGGAAAGACTTACATTGGCTATCCGGCAGTTGAGGCGCGAACTTTCGCTAAACAAGTCGCCCTTATAAAAATGTTGCCCGATATCTGGGAAAAAGTTAAAAAACTATAGTCTTTAACTGTCTTATTGACCGACCTGCCTTGCTGGCACAATATTAGCCCGCCTTTAGCGTCTTTAAATCAAAAATAATTATGACACTGTTAGATATATCAGGCTCTGGTCTTTTTAGCCATTCTTCGCAAATTCTTCATGTTTTAGGTATGGCCGTTAAGTTCGCCGCCGGTAGCTTTTTTATTCTTCTGGCCGCCCTGTTTTCGTTTATTGGTATAATCATTTATTCTTTTTACAAAGGCTATCAAACTTCCTCTATACTAAATGGCGCCCGAACACTAATACAATTTGCCGCTTACGCAGTGGGTATAAGTATGGCCCTTGTTTTTGCATTGGTTGCGGGTATGTTTTTCAGTATTGCAACGGCTAAGTTGTTATTTGTTGCGCTTGTAATTGCCTTCGCGGTTTCGTTTGTGGTGCGCGAAACCGTTCTTTTTCTCGTGCTTAAAAGGTTTGGGAAATATCTGATGTATTTTACAGTTTTACAGTACGCTAAAGAAAAAGTGTACAACCATGCCCAACAAGAAAATCAGCCTTAAGCCAATAGCCCAAAAATCTCCCGTAAAAAAGAAGCCCGCCGTAATTGAAAAATATGCCGGCCCTACCGATGGCAAAGTACGTTGTGCCTGGTGCCTCAGCGACCCGATTTATGTAAAATATCACGACGAGGAATGGGGCAATCCCGTGCACGATGATAAAGTGTTGTTCGAATTTTTGGTGCTTGAGAGTTTTCAGGCGGGTTTGAGTTGGTTAACCATTTTAAAAAAGCGCGAAAACTTCCACAAAGCCTTTGCAGGCTTCGATGTTAAAAAGGTATCGAAGTACGATGAGCAGAAATATGAAGCCCTGATGCAGGACGCAGGTATTATCCGCAACCAGCTTAAAATACGTGCCGCTATTAATAACGCCCAACGGTTTCTCGAAATTCAAAAAGAGTTTGGCTCGTTTAGTAATTACGTTTGGAGTTTCGCAGAGAAAACCAAAGCGGGCCAGCCAAAGCCAATTCATAATAGCCGCAAATCGCTCAGAGAAGTGCCCCCTAAAACTGCAGTAAGCGATGCAATGAGCAAAGACATGGGTAAGCGCGGCTTTAAATTTCGTGGCTCAACCATATGCTATGCGTTTATGCAAGCCGTTGGCATAATTAACGACCACATTGACGATTGCTGGAGAAAGAAAAACTAAGCCCGCGTTGCATTAAACAAGGCTTGCGTTGATTTTACCCCATAACGCACAATTACTAACTACAACACCGGCATTGAGCCGTAACCTTAGTTTGCGGTTTCCGTACTGTATAATACGTTTGGCAAAGTGTGCCTAACATGTAATATAAATTGCCCATACCTTAAACATAACTCCATGAACAAGATACTTTTCATCCTTTTGATATTGTTTGCTTCCATTTCAAAATATGCCACGGCACAGGGCGAAGACGATATAAAATATACGAACGGAAAATATGAGGGCCCTTATGTTGATGGTAAAAAAGAAGGTATGGGCAAAGCCGTATATAATGACGGTTCTTCGTACGTAGGCGCCTGGAAAAACGACCGCCGCAATGGCGTTGGCCGTGCAATATTTAAAGATGGCTCAAGTTATTATGGCGATTGGAAAAACGATATGCGTTGCGGCACGGGCACTTATGAATTTAGAAACGGCGACCAGTACACCGGCCAGTTTGAAAACAACCAGATTCACGGGCAGGGCACTTACCGTTATGCCAACGGTAATAAATATATAGGCGAGATTAACCACGGCGCCATAACCGGTAAGGGTATGTTTTACTACACCGGTGGCGACAGGTATGATGGCCTGGTGCAAAACGGTCAAAAAAATGGCAAGGGCAAATACTTTTTTGCCAACGGCAATATTTATGAAGGCAGTTTTGTAGCCGATAAAAAAGACGGCCCGGCGAAAATGATTTTTGCCAATGGCGATGTTTACGTAGGAGATTTCAGCAATAACCACCGCACTGGTAAAGGCACTTTTACCTGGGCCAATGGCAATCTTTTCGAAGGTGGGTTTGTCAACGGCTTAATGAACGGGCAGGGCACATTTACCTGGGCTAATGGCGACCGTTACGTAGGCACCTGGGATAACAACATTCGCGATGGAAAGGGCAAACTCGTTACCAAAGGTGGCGAGGAAATGGCTGAGATTTATGACAATGGAGTAAAACAGTAGGCCCGAAGCGAGGCACGGAGTCCGTTGATAAAAAACAATTCCCCCCTCTGTTTAAGGTTTTATCTTAGCTCAAAATAAACAGCGCATTAGCAATAATGCGCTTTGAGCATGTTATTACCTTTCTACCAAAATACTTTTATTGAAGCGGGTTGCGATGAAGCCGGTCGCGGTTGCCTGGCGGGCCCTGTGTTTGCGGCTGCGGTTATACTGCCTAAAAAATTTAAGAATAGGACGCTCAACGACTCCAAGAAATTAACCCAAAAGCAAAGAGAGGAGTTAAGGATAATAATAGAAAACGAAGCCATCGACTTTGCAGTGATGAGCGTTGATAATATTAAGATTGACGAAATCAATATTTTAAATGCTTCCATACTGGCCATGCACCTTTCACTCGAAAAGCTGAAGCACAATTTCGGGATGATTATTGTTGATGGCAATCGCTTTAAAGCTTACAAAGGCATTCAACATAAAACTATTGTTGAGGGCGATGCCAAATACATGAGTATTGCCGCTGCATCAGTATTAGCCAAAACTTACCGCGATGAGTTTATGTTGAAGGCCCACGAGCAATATCCGTTGTATGGCTGGCTTAGCAACAAAGGATACGGCACACTTGCACATCGCAAAGCCATTATGGCACACGGCCATACTCCGCTTCACCGAAGGAGTTTTGTAATAAAAGAAATGCAGCCGGAGTTGTTTTAAAAACAACTGTTGCTTTTGGCTTTTCTGTTCTGTAGAAAAGCTTTAACCTTGCTATAACTACAATATAGCAATATGAGAAAAAATGAACTTTTGACGATAGCCTTAATGTTAGCTCTTGTGGCCACAAGCCGTGCACAGGAATTTACAATACGGGTTGCCGGCGGTTATGCTGGCCCCGGTCTACAAAACAGCGAAGGCGTAATGGGCCCCGATGTTGACCCCGCAACCCCTCAAATAGACCAGTTGGTACCTATGGCCAACCGAAACGATTCGCTCAAAACATACAAGTCAGTTAATGGCTCGTACGGTACCGGTGGCAACGTGGCTATTGCAATTGGCTACATGTTTAATAAATACATTGGCATCGATATTGGTGTGGGCTACCAGCATAGCGAAAATATTGGCTGTACCGATGTACGTGCCATCAGCTCTCCCTTAACCGGTTTTGTTACAGCAAATATTAGCAGCCATTCGTATGCTATTGCATTAGCGCCAGCGGTTGTAGTAAGTGGCGAAAAAACAGGTTGGAAGGTTTACCCATATGCCCGCCTGGGTATTGTGTTACCGGTTGCCGGAAAACTAACAGATGACTTAACCGTTCTTTCGCCTTACAACTTAAACGTTAAGCCATTTTGGTTGGGTAACCGTACCGATGTGCAATTGGTTACGCAGGCAACCGTATCGCTGGGCATCACCGGTGCCATTGGTGTTGCATATAGGCCATTACCTTTTATGAGTGTTTTTGCCGAGTTAAACGGCCAGTATTTAATTGTGCGGGCCAAATCAACTACAGTTACTAAATGGACCGCCACAATCGACAACGCCAACGGAAGCACAACCGTTATTGACGACATACCGGCAAGAGGTGTTTACAGAACCCAGTTTAACTACGTTAATTCATTAAGCCCTACATCAAACAATGCGCAATACAATGGCGCCTATAACGCTAATTTGCCTAAACAAGATACCCGGCCTACAGTGCCCGGCAGTAATTTGGGCTTTAATGTTGGGGTAGCTTTTTTCCTTAGCAAAAAGATTTTGAACAAGGATAGCAGCAAGGGTAAAACGAAAACATCGTAATACCCGGAATTGCCATTGATGGTGTTTTAACACAATTAATTGGCTCTGTATTTTTCTTGTTATAAATTGCATAGTGTAAGGCGGGTCGGCAACCAAACACGAAAGTTTTTGCGATAACCTGTTTCTATTTGGGGGCTTGCCCGCCTTCTTTATTTTTGTCCCACTCAGCACCCATGAAGAAGAGTTTTGGCCTTAAATCTTTTATTGTTGCGCTTGCTATGTTTGCATTTAACTCAGCCGTTGCCCAACAGCCGGATGAGTTGCAGGGCTTCCAGGGATTTGCAGCGCCCAAACCTATGCAAAATGCGGGCATACTAAAGTTCAGCCTCATTCCCATTTTTGTGGGGCAAATTGATTTTACCGGCGAGCTGCGCGTTACTTACGAACGCAAAGTGGCTAAACGCCAATCAATAACCATTGGTGTTTCGTACGATTATCCCAACTTTATTTTGCTCGCTATTGGTAACCAATTTAGTCGCGGCGGTGGCGGACGCCATGGTGGAGGCGGGCGTAGCAGCGGTGCCAACCTAAACTCGGTGAGTGTTGAGGGTGGCCGTATAACTTTTGGCTACCGGTACTACCCCTTAAAAAAACAACCGGGTCTAAAGGGCTTTTTCATTGGCCCCTGGTTATCGTACAACGCTGCCAATATTCGCGATAAAAGTATTAGCCAGAATTACGAACTGGTAAACTACGCCGACGCCTGCGCCATAACCGGTTACCAGTTGGTTGTTCATCACTTTTCACTTGAGTTTTTCGGCGGTTTTGGTTACAAAAATAATTTCGTAAGCCACGAAAATGCCGATGCCAACCAGGTGTACCGCCAGTTCACCATCCCCCAAACCGGCTCCGGTAAGTATCTTAAATTTGCACTTGAAATGAATTTTGGGTATGCGTTTTAATGAGAGTATTGAGTAGTGAGTATTAGGTATTTAGATTAAATGCAAATACCGACCTGGCTCATTAAAAGCGCCTAACCCTCAAATCTAAATACCTTATACTAAATACTATTCGTCTATTCCTGCACAACCATCTTTTTAGTAGCTAAAGTTTTACCATCAACCACCAGCGAATACAAATAAACCCCACTACTTAAACCGGTGCTGTTAATGTTTATCTCGCCTTCAGTATTATTGATTTGATAACTGTTGCGCTGCCTGCCCAGTATATCGTAAATAATAAGCGCTGCATTTTTTGAACCCTCCGGTAATGAGTATTGAACCTTCGCTTGATTGGTGAAGGGGTTTGGGTGGAGTTGGAGGGAGGGGGCCTCGGTGAGGGCAGGGATGCTTGTCGAAGAAGAACAATTGAATTTAGCGACGAAAATATTTATACCATCTGAGTCAGTTAACCTATCAGTTCCAACCATAAAAGGATTAACGTAAAAGTCCCCGCATACATAGGTATTTCCAAAATTATCAGTGGCAATAGCTGGTTGGGGCCCACCACCGCTCTCCAAAGATCCAGAGCAAACTAAGTTTCTGCTGGAGTCGTAAGTAATTAAAAACATTTGGTTGACTGCATTAGGAGATATAAATAAAGTTGTTGAATCTAATATTATGATTGCGTTATCTAAACCGCCCACGATATAAATATTACCACTTATATCTGTTGCAATACTGTGTCCCGAGCTGCTGCCCACCCCTAGCGCTCGTTTTTCCCATTGAAAATTCCCTAGAGGATCGTATTCAGCAACAAAAAAACTGCTGCGTGACGGACCGCTTGCTAATTCACCGGTAACAAAAACATTTCCATTTTTATCGGCAACGCAAGCGTGCCCAATATCATTATAAGCATCACCTGCACTTTTGGCCCAAAGTACGTTTCCCATGCTGTCGTATCGAGCGACAAAGATATCACTAGGGTCAGTATTTAAAGTGCTTAAAGTAATTCCTCCGAAACTAACCGAATCACCGCTGAAAGACCCGGTTACCCATACTCCATTATTTTTGTTTGTGGCTATACTATTTCCGGTTACAAAGGAAGATGTTGAGGTAGTTGTACTTTTGGCCCAAATTACGTTGCCTACAGAGGAAAATTTAGTAATAAAAAAATCGGACTGAGTTCCATTGGGGTTTGACTTGAATAACGTATCGTTGTCAAAACTAGTAATATTGTCCCAAAAAGAACCTGTAATATAAACACTGCCGCTTTCATCGGTAGCGATGCTATTGCCAGAGCTATTGCCGTCATCAGCTGCGCTATTAGCCCATAGCGAATTGCCATTACTATCATATTTAGCCACAAATGCAGTAAAGTAGCTATACCGACTTAATGTAATATTACCAATAGTGACGGTATCCCCTGCTAAATCCCCTGTAACATATACGTTATCGCCATGATCGGTTGCAACACCTAATCCTAAAATCTCACTGCCAATGGAAAGATGTGCTGTTTTAGCCCATATTATTTTGCCTGATGGCGAATATTTGACAATGAAAAAATCTTGTTCACCCCCATTTCGCAAAATAATATTGTCAAAAACAATTGAATCGCTTCTATAATATCCAGTGGCATAAACATTGCCGGCATTATCACAGGCAACAGCAGTTCCTACCGCCCCTGCAGTGTTTATCCCTATAGATTGCCTTGCCCATTCCCAATTTACTCCTTGCGCAAGTGGAAAACAGTAAGCCAGCACACAGTAAATAAAAAGCAGTAACCCTCTTTTCATAAAACCAAGTTACCAAATATTAAACTAATATTTAGTATTTAATTTCCCGTTGCTTTAACTTGCCATTCCCAAATCATGGCCCCTATCTGCCTTTCAAAAAATAAACTCAGTATACTTTAGTATACTTTTTTGTAAATAGTAATATGTAATTGTTTTATTTTCAATTATATACAATTGCAAAAACGTTCAAAAACTGCCAATTTTCATCAATGTATACTTTTTATAAGTAGTTGATTTTCTGTTTGATATGGCTCTAATTTTGGCGATAGGCGCCAATTTTCAATCAAAATTTCGTGTTTTTCAACCTCCTTTTACAAGCTATAAGGCCATCCCTCCACCATTTTCATTATGTCAAATAACGCCAAACAACACACAAACGGTAAAATCACAATTTTGCCTTTTCGTATTATTTTACGAAGATAAGTCTTATCGAAAACAAAATCAAGGGGTGCGGATAACTTTAAAAGAAGCCGTAGTGCGATATAATTTCTTAGTGAAACTTAGTGCTCTTAGTGCCTCCCGATAGCTATCGGGAGTGGTTAATCTCTCTAAAGCGCCTCGCTCAACTGCTCCCACCTGGTCATTTCAGCGTCTAGCTGTTTTTTAAGGTCGTCGTAGCCTTTGTAAAAATCGGGCTTTTGGGTAAGCTCCTGAAATTGTTTGGGGTCTTGTAGTTTTTGGTCAAGGTCGGCAATCTGGCCTTCTAATTCGGCAATGCGCTTTTCGCATTTATCAATATCGCCCTTTAGCTTTTTGGTTTCCTTTTCTTTCTCTTTGCTATCGTTGTTATTCTTCGCTTCCGGCTTTGCGGCTTTAACTTCGGGCTTTTTTACCTCATCTTTTTTAGCCAGCATGCGCATATCTTCCAACTGCTTCTTCTCCAAAAATTCGTTTATATCGCCTATGTGTTGTTTTATACCTTCTTTGGTAAACTCATAGGTCATATTAGTAAGGCCATGTAAAAAATCACGGTCGTGCGATACAATGATGATAGTACCCTCAAATTGGTTTAAAGCACTCTTCAAAATCTCTTTCGACATAATGTCCAAGTGGTTCGTAGGCTCATCCAGTACTAAAAAATTCCTTGGCTCCAATATCATTTTGCACAGCGCCAAACGTCCTTTTTCACCACCGCTCAACACTTTCACTTTCTTAAAAACGTCATCGCCTTTAAATAAGAAAGCGCCCAACATATCGCGCAGCTTGGTACGCATATCACCGGTGGCAACACGATCAACTACTTCTAATACAGTATCGTTCACATCCATCGAGTCTGCCGCGTGCTGTGCATAGTAACCCACTGTTACATTATGCCCTAAGGTAAATTTGCCCTGGTGCTCAAGTCCATCCACCAATATTCTCGTCAGTGTGGTTTTACCCATACCATTTTTACCTACAAAGGCAATTTTCTCGCCTCGGTCAATCTGAAAACTCTGGTCTTTAATAACCACCTTATCGCCAAAGCTTTTGCCAATATGCTTGGCTTCAACCACCGTTTTACCCGATGCCTGTGCATGCGGGAACCGAAGATTCATGGCCGAAAGGTTTTCTTCCTCCACCTCTATAATATCCATTTTGTCCAGCTTCTTTATAAGCGACTGGGCAAATGTGGCCTTACTGGCCTTAGCACGGAAACGGTCGATGTTGCGCTCAATCTGTGCAATCTCACGCTCCTGGTTCTTTTTGGCATTTATCTGCTGCTCGCGTCTTTCAACACGTAGGGTGGTGTACTTGGTGTAAGGTGCGTTGTAATCGTCAATATCGCCGTTTACTACTTCAATAGTACGGTTGGTAATGTTATCCAAAAAGCTCCTATCGTGCGACACCATGATAATAGCGCCGGGATATTCTTTCAAAAACTTCTCTAGCCAAAGTACCGATTCAATGTCAAGGTGGTTGGTAGGCTCATCCAGCAACACCAGGTCGGGCTTCATCAATAAAATTTTGGCCAGCTCAACACGCATTTGCCAGCCCCCGCTAAGGGTGCGCATTTCTTTTTCAAAATCGCCGGGGTCAAAACCAAGGCCTTTTAAAACGCGCTCGGTTTGCTCGTCTATTCCGTAACCACCATGTAATTCAACCTGGTGCTCAACTTCGCCAAGTCTATTAATCAACTCCATGTACTCATCGCTCTCGTAATCGGTGCGGGTTTCCATTTCGTGCATAATCTTTTCCTTCTCCTCGTTGTATTGTGTAACAAGTTCGAACGCCTTTTTGGTTTCGTTCATTACAGTAAGGCTCGATTGAGAGTGCAACTCCTGCGGCAGGTAACCAATAATTGTGCCTTTAGGATACATTATGTTGCCGCCATCAATAGGCTGCAAGCCCTTTAATACCTTTAAAAGGGTTGATTTACCGGCACCATTGCGGCCGGTAAGGCCTATTTTATCATTATCGTTGATAAGAAAGGAAATACCGCCGAACATTACACGGCCACTAAAGTGGAGCTCTATATTTGAAACTGCTATCATTTTGAACGTCCGCAGGGCTTCTTTTTATAAAACCCCTAAAATCGGCGGCGCGAAGATAACACCCCTTAGCCCCGCATCAAAGCCTTAAATGAAATATTTTACCCCTTGTGGTTTTGAGGTTTGTGTTTTTGCTTTACATTCGCACTGCAAAAGTTAAAATTTATGTCAAAAGTAATTGCAGGCATTTTTACGATAGTAGGTGGTTTAATGACCCTTTATTTCACCTTTATATTGGCAAACAGCTCATATTGTAATAGTTACAACGACCCGAAACTGCACATGAGTTTGTTTCAAACAGGCGATATGCCCCAATTAATGATTGGCATTTTTATGCTCACCGTTGGCATGATTTTCTTCTTCGTTGCCAAGGAGCCTAATTTGAAGTAAGGCTGTTTAAGCTCGTTTTTAGTTCGTTTTAATACAAAAGCGGGCCATGTTTACTTTATTTCCAACTTTCTGGTTTCACACTTTCAAATTTTTGAGGCGCAACTTATTTACGCTGTGCTTTGCTTTTGTTTTTCTCGCCATAACTACAACCGCTTTCGGGCAAACCCAAAATCCCATTGCCTCGCCAGCTGCTGTTATAACCCAAAACCACGCCCGCTTTACCGTCCTTACCGATATGCTCATACGCATGGAGTATGCCGATAATGATTCTTTTACCGATAACGCCACCCTAACTTTTGTAAACCGCAACTTACCGGTGCTGGCTTATACTGTAAAACACACGGATAGCTGGCTGATAATTAACACGGCACACATATCGCTGCGTTATAAAGAGAACTCTGGCAAATTCAACGCACATAATTTAGAAATAGCTTATGTAGATAGCCTCGTAACTTCTTCCAACAACATAATCCCAAAATTTACCTGGAAACCCGGAACTAAAGACCAGCGCAATGTTAAAGGCACCACCCGAACTCTCGATGGTGCCCTTGGTAAATTCAGCTTTATGAGCATGAAGAAGTTGCCTATTGAAGATGGCATTTTATCGCGCAGCGGTTGGGCTTTTATTGACGACTCACAACGCCCCTTGTTTGATAATTCCGACTGGCCCTGGGTGCAAGGGCGGAATAATACCGGCGCACAGGATTGGTATTTTTTCGGTTATGGAAACAACTACAAACACGCCCTCTATGACTTTGTTTCTACATCAGGCCGTATATCGCTGCCTCCCAAATATGCTTTTGGTATTTGGTACTCAAGATACTGGCGATATAGTGAGCAGGACCTGAAAGATATTGTAAACGATTATGAGAAGAACGACATACCACTGGATGTATTAGTGGTAGATATGGACTGGCACTTAACCGAACAAAGTAGCCCCGAAATATTTAAAAACTACAGCCCAAAACTAAACGGGTGGACCGGTTTTACCTGGGATAAAAAGCTTTTTCCTGACTACAAGGAGTTTTTGAAGTGGACCGATGATAACCGGTTACAAACCTGTATGAATTTGCATCCCGCCGCCGGCGTTCAACCACACGAAGCTGAATACCCCGCATTTGCAAAAGCCATGGGTGTTGACACTACTCATCATCCCACAATACCTTTCGATATTACCAACAAAAAGTTTGCGCGAAACTACTTTGATGTATTGCTTCATCCTTACGAAAAAGATGGCATCGATTTTTGGTGGCTCGATTGGCAGCAGTGGGGCAACACCAATATAAAAGGAGTAAACCCAACCTTCTTTCTGAATTATGTGCATTATAGCGATATGCAGCGACAGGGCAAACGCCCATTGATATTCCACCGGTACGGTGGCTTGGGTAACCAACGCTATCAAATCGGTTTCTCCGGCGATTGCATTATTAACTGGAAATCGCTTTCGTATCAACCCGAGTTTACAGCCACCGCTGCTAATGTTGGCTTTGGTTTTTGGAGCCATGACATAGGAGGGCACACCAATCCCATTAGCAAGAAAGACAAACAAGACCCTGAGCTATTTACCCGTTGGGTGCAATGGGGTGCTTTCAGTCCCATCTTTCGCACGCACGCTACTAACGACCCTGAGATTGAAAGAAGAATATGGAAATACCCTGATGCCGATTTCAAAGCTATGCGCAAAGCTATTCAGCAACGATATGCGTTGTTGCCGTACATTTATACCTACGCCCGCTTAGCATACGATAGTGGTATCTCGCTGGTTCACCCAATGTATTATGAAAATCCCGCGGCGCCTGAGGCCTACCAATTTAAAGATGAATATTATTTCGGTAATGACATGATAGTTGCACCGGTGCATGCACCCATGCACGGCAAGGATAAAACAACCCAAAGCGTTTGGCTGCCCGAAGGCCTTTGGTACGATTACCGCAATGCCAATACGGCATCAGGTGGCAAAGTGATAAGTGAAACTTACGGGTTAGACGAGATACCTGTATTTATAAAGGCAGGAAGCATTATCCCCACGCAAACCGCCAAACACCGTGTTACCGGTAGCATTATAGATACTGTAATTTTAACTGTTTACCCCGATTGGTACAATTTACCCGATGCTAAAATCGGCTACGATACACCGCGCGAAAAAGCTGATTTTGTTTTATACGAAGATGATGGCGCTACCGAAAACTATAAGCAAAATGTATTCAGCACAACGCACTTTAATTATCTGCAAACCCGCAATTCTGCTTCTTTCAGCATTGAGCCCGATGGCAAAACCTACCCCGGCCAGGTAAGCGAAAGATGCTACTTAATAACTATTGAGAACTGTGTTAAGCCACAAGGCATAACCATCAATGGCTTTGCTGTAATAGAAAACAAGGATTGGAGTTTTAATGAAGCAAATAACTCGCTCAATATTACTATTGCCAAACAATCGCTAAAGAAAATTGTGGTTGACTTTTAGGCGCTTAAAATCCCAGCTCGGCTAATTTTTTAATGGCCCGTTCCTTATACGAACCGTTCGAGTTCGTCAGGTCTTGCAACAAAGGCTTAGCGGCTTCGGTTTTACCCTTTTTAATGAGGATATTGGCCTTGTACCATTTTGAGCCCTCAGTGTATTTATTGCCTTTTTTAAGCAACTTGTCAAAGTTAATTTCGCTTTTGGCAACCTTGCCATTTATATAATCGCTGATGCCTCCAAAATATAATGCATCCGCATTTTCCGGATCGTGTTTAAGAATTTTTTCAAAACCATCTGCCGCCGCGTTATAATCGCCAGCGTTGAAACTTTTCATCGCATCATCCAGCAAGGTGGCCGCATCTTTTGCCTCAGGTTTCAATTCCTTTTTTGAAAGCTCTGCTGATGTTACACCCATATTTGAGCTTGTAGAATACCCATAAGTAACCACGCTATCTGCTAGCGATTTGGTTTTGTTGGCACTAGCATTAACGTTATAGTTATCAGCCAATTTAGATGCCGGTGCTGCGGTCTTTTTATCCTGGCTTGCAATGGTAGTGGGGTTGTTAATGGCCTGGTTGTTTGCCGCAACAGTATTTTTAGCATCGCTGGCAATAGGTAGGGGTGGGTTATTGGGCTTGGCTGCTGCACCGGTACCATTAAATGTTACAATATGTGTTGTGGTATCGCGCACTTCCAGTTTTTTACCTGTTGCTAGCGTATCTAAGTCCGCAACTTTTAGTTTTTCTTCAACAACCGAAGTATCCTTCTTTTCATAAGCGGCGGGGCTTTGCACTGGTTCCTTTTTTTCATTCAAGGCAAGGTTATGGTCGGCGGGCTTATTCAAAAAGTTAACCATAATAAAGCCAATGCCAATCAGCAAACCAATTAACACCGCTGCCCAGGCGTAGTTAACCCAATGTATTTGCAGTTTTTTACGCTCTTTCAGCCCGCTACGCTCGCGTACTTTTTTATTAAGTGAAGTGATAGAGGTTGTAACAGAAGTTTGGTTGGTTGATGCCTGCAAGCCCTCCAGCGCATCGCGGGCAAAAGGATCCTCCAACAACAGTTTTTCCAACTGTTGTTTTTCTTCCGGGCTTAGTTCGTTGCGCAGGTACGCAATCAGCGCTTCCTCCGTAACCACCCCATGCTCAGATAGCTTTATCGTGTCCTTTTTGGGCCCTTTCATTTTTTGCCGTTATAAAGTTTTTCAAATTTCGTTTGCCGTTTTGTATATAGCTTTTCACTTCGTTCTGGCTATAGCCTGTTATCAGCGAAATTTCCGAATAGCTGCTTTCCTTCAGGTAAAACAGCTCTATACAAATTCGTTGCTCTTCTTTTAATTCATCAATACTCTCTTTTAAGTGCTGCAGTATAAATTCCTTCTCTGCCGCCTCTTGTAGATGATTTTCTTCCGGATTTTCCACAACATTACCCGTATCGTGCTTTAACATTGTCTTCCTTTTTTCTTCGGTCGACTCTTTTCTGAAAAGCATCATGCAATGGTTTTTAACCACTGTATGCAGCCAGGGTTTAAAGGCAGTAATATGATGTTTCTTTAATTCCGATATCAGCTTTTCGAAAATCTGCATCGAGGCATCTTCGGCAGTGGCCTCGTCTTTAAAATATTTCATGCAAACCCCGAATACCAGGTGGGTATAACGTTGGTACAATTCGCCTATGTAAACCGTTTCGTGCGAATTACGATAACGCTCAACAAGTTCTTCATCCGTAAGAGTAGTGTAATCTTCCCCCTTTCCCAATGGCGCTTTTTTGCCCCTACTAAAATAGGAATAAGGAGGCCATTATCCATATCCTTTCAACACCGCTGGCAACCGGAGTTTAGAAAATTGGGCAGGGGGTAAAATGGGTAGGCTAATTGGTAACTGTATATATGCCAACCAACCCCACCTTGCGTTTAATCAACAAGCTTTATATCACCTTGGATTAAACTGGTGCACATCGCCGGTGCTGCTAAGTATATAGTAATTGTTTTTGGGTTTATCTTCACTTAGAAAATACTTTACCGAAACCGAATACGATATCTGTACCACCGGCTCAGTAACCAGTGGATTAACAACTAAATCATAATGATCATAATCAACCTGGTTATAAAACCTTGAATTAACTCCGGTTGCCTCGTTGTAAATAACCTGCGCTTTCTTCTTAATCGAGTTTAACGAGGGCCTCGAAAAAGCTTTGTAACTAAAATACCGGGTTTGAGGGTATGTAGTAACAAAGTTATCCGAAATCACTTTCTTAAGGGTATCGAGTTTAAAGCCCAGCACTTCATAACTTTTGTTTTTTGTCTTTATTTCCTGCAGGCAGCGCAACCGCAGGCTATCCAGCGATTTCTGTAAATCGGCAATAAAGTAATCTACCTTGGTAAGGTCATAAATCTCAGCATTGGCAGCAGCAGTAACAATAGGGTCAACATCAGCTGAGTTTTTAAACCTTACCGATACATTTTTCTGCATCTCAAAACCCGATGGCAACTCGTTGTAAGTTTTACTGAAAAGCTTAGCCTCCGGCTGGAACTCGTACTTAGGTACAAATGAGAGCATGTCGGTTTTGATTTCGGTAGTATCAACTCCTATTTTTTTCAGTTCCTGTTTAAGGCGGCTAATACGGTCGTTCATCAGCTCATCGGTTTGCTCGGTTGTGGCACCCACTTGTACAATATTAAAAACGGCCACATAATTATCTGCCGCCACGTTCATCAACCCACTTACGTTAACGGTAATATCGGTATTGCTTAAAACGGTGGCTATGCTGGTGGTATTGCGGTTAACGTTGCGGTAGTCTTGCTGGTAGTTGTAATTGTAGTTATCGTACTCGTAATTGCCCTTGGCTTTTTCTTCATACTGGTAATTACCGGCTACAGGTGCTGGCGGGTTATGCCGGTCGTTACCTGCAACTTGTGCTGTAATTGAACGGGGACTTAAAAGCAAGCCCAAAA
Organism: uncultured Bacteroidota bacterium; assembly: GCA_903861145.1. Classification (GTDB taxonomy): domain Bacteria; phylum Bacteroidota; class Bacteroidia; order Chitinophagales; family LD1; genus Bog-950. Next base: position 23,604 of record CAIOTH010000071.1, read on the forward strand.
CGAGAATGCATAATGTGGTTTTCATGGTGTTTATGTTTTAGTTGTTTAAGGATGGGTCAAAAAGGTTTTTCCATATTTTGGTTTGAAATATGTTTTATAAAACCTGTAAGAAAAGTAAGAGTACAACCATACGCCCGCGTTGCCTTTACAATACTTAACAATAGCGCTTAACATTTATTGGATGTCAGCTAAGTAAGTTACAATGCCTTTGAGAGAAACTAATTTTTGCCTTGGGTTGGCGTCAAAACCACGCTTATAGTGCAATGGTCGCTGGGGTAATAAGTACCGTTATTATCTGTATGAAGGGTGTAGTTACTTTTAGCATAATATGGACTGAAGAAAATATAATCAATCCGGCTGCAATGCTTATTGTCGACTTTAAAACCACAGTCGGTATACCCCGGGGCGCCTTCTGTATACGAATCACTTAACGGCACCCTATAACCGCTTTTGTCCATCATAGTTGCATAACCGGCATCGCTGGGCTCAAGATTAAGGTCACCGGTTACAATTACCGGGTTATTCCCCGAAAGCGAATCAATGGTCTGTCTTAATAGTGCTGCGCTATTTCGGCGTGCCTGTTTGCCCTTATGGTCAAAGTGTGTATTGAATACGAAAAATAAGGAGCCCGTAACCTTATCCTTTAATTCTACCCAACTACAAATGCGGGTAAGCACCGCATCCCAGCTTTTACTTCCTGGTATATCGGGCGTTTCACTCAACCAAAAGTTTCCTCCTTTAACCTGCTCGTACTTTTCTTTTTTGAAAAAAATGACACTATGCTCGCCGGCATGTTTGCCATTGTTTCTTCCAACGCCAAAACTGCCGTAATCGTTCAAAGCTTTTTTAAGGTCTTTCAATTGATCAATTAATACTTCTTGAGTCCCTAATATATCCGGGTCAACTTTGCGAATGAGCTTTACAAGGCTGCCCTTTCTTTTGTTCCATCCGTTAACGGTTCCACGGTCGCCGTTCGAGTTTCGGATATTATAAGTCATTACCGTGGTTTGCGCCTGAGAGCACAACTGTAATAACACTAATAAAAGTAAAATGAGCTTGTTCATCGCTTTTTCAATATGCTCAAAACTATCAAAATATTATTACGGGGATAAAACGCGAATAGAGCGACCTCTGCTGTTTGGACCCGGCTAAAGGCGTTGGGTTCAAACGTGTTTACTTTTTTTACCTTTACAGCCCTTTAATTTTAAAAATCAGTTCATGTTGTATCGTTTTGCAGTAGTAGCCATAGCCCTTGTATTTGCTTCGTCTTGCTCAAGTAGTAAAAAGGCAACCAGGGCCAGTAATAAAATGGAAGAGAACCTGGATACACTTGAGGTAACAGTTTCGCGCGAAAACCCATATCGTGGTTCGGCCACTAAATATTTCGACCTGGTAAATACAAAGCTTGAAGTAAAGTTCGATTATCAAAAGCAATATCTTAACGGCAAGGCTACCATAACACTTAAGCCACACTTTTATCCTCAAACAGAATTAATACTCGATGCCAAGCAATTTGACATACACCAGGTTAGCCTGGTAACCGGTGAAGGTTCGAGTGCCGGACTTCGTTATAGCTACGATTCGCTGCAACTCAAAATTCAACTGGATAAGGAATACAACCGCGACCAAACACTTAAAATATTTATTGACTATACCGCCAAACCTAATGAACGCCGGTCGGGTGGTAGCGCTGCGATTACTGACGACAAAGGCCTTTATTTTATTAATCCCCTGGGAACTGATTCCATCAAACCAACACAAATCTGGACCCAGGGTGAAACGGAATCTAACTCATGCTGGTTCCCTACTATTGACAAGCCTAACCAAAAAAGTACCGAGGAAATTTATATCACGCACCTTAAAAAGTACGTTAGCCTTAGTAACGGTGTAATGGTTTCGTCAACCAACGTTAACGATAGCCTTGTAACCGATTACTGGAAACTTGATTTGCCTTGTGCACCATATTTGTTTATGATGGCTGTTGGAGATTTTGCAATTGTTTTGGACCGGTGGAGAGATATACCGGTGAATTATTATGTAGAGAACAAGTATGCACCGTATGCCCGCCAGATTTTTGGCAATACGCCACAAATGATGGAGTTCTTTAGCCAAAAGCTCGGCTTCGATTTTCCATGGCCCAAATACTCGCAAATTGTAGTGCGCGATTATGTGAGTGGCGCGATGGAAAACACCTCTGCCACTTTGCATGGCGAGTTTATGCAGCGCACATCGCGCGAGTTGCTGGATGAAACGCGCGAAGAGGTAATCAGCCACGAATTGTTTCACCAATGGTTTGGCGACCTGGTAACCACCGAAAGCTGGAGCAATATACCATTGAACGAAAGCTTTGCCACTTATGGCGAATACTTATGGAACGAACATAAATACGGGCGCGAGTTTGCCGATTATAAATTCAGGGATGATTACCGCAAATATTTGGGCGAAGCCAAAAACGGCAAAAATGTTGACCTGATACGTTTTCATTATGATGACCGTGAGGATATGTTTGATAGCCACAGTTATGCAAAGGGCGGGCAGGTGTTGCACTATTTACGCAAGGCAGTAGGTGATGAGGCATTCTTTAAATCGCTGGAGCTGTATTTAAAAACCAACCAGTTTAAGGCTGTCGAAATTCACAACCTGCGTTTGGCTTTTGAAGAAGTAACCGGTAGGGATATGAATTGGTTTTTTAATGAGTGGTTCCTTAACTCGGGCCACCCGGTGTTAGATATTAATTACAGTTATGACAGGGATAGCGTTTTTGTAACGGTTGAGCAAAAGCATAATATCGAAGGTGGACTTATTTATCAGCTCCCTTTTAAAATAGGTGTATGGCACGGAAAGACGATAAACAATTACGAGTTTACGCTCGGCAAAAAGTCACAAACCTTTGCTATAGCTTCAAGTAGCAAACCTGACCTTGTTGACTTTGACCCTGAGCGTGCGGTGCTTTGCGAAAGAAAAGACAACAAGACGGTTGCTGAATATATTTATGAGTACCGAAACGGCACTTATTATGCCGAGCAATCGGAGGCATTAAAGAAGATGGCCGAAATTGAAAAAGACAGTGCAGTTGCTAAACAGGTTTTGACCGAAGCCCTGAATGATAAGTTTTACGCCCTGCGCCAGTTTGCCATCTCCAAAATCAACATTGCCAAAACCGGCGACGATAGCATTTTAGCTACTATTGAACACCTGGCTAAATACGATAAGGAAAGTGCAGTGCGCAGCGAAGCCATCACTAAGCTTGGCAAATCATCCAATCCTTCAAAGTATACCGCTTTGTTTGAGGCTGCGGTGGGCGATAGTTCGTACGCAGTGGCTTCATCGGCTATAAAGGCCCTTGAAGAAGCCGATAACAAAGAGGCGATGCAGACCGCAAAAAAAATGGAGGGCGAAAAAAATACTCAAATAACCGATGCGGTGGCTGATGTTTATGCTAAAGAAGGCGATGCAGCATACCAGGATTACTTTGAGCAAAAATTAAAGACCACTACCGGTTACGGAAAATATACGCTGGTTTATTACTACGCCAATTTTTTAACCCGCATGGATAAGAACATTGTGCTTAGCGGTATAAACAGTATTGAACAAGTGGGCCTTAATGCAGACAATCATTACATAAGCCGTGCCGCAAAAGGTTCATTGCAGCGAATATCTGATTCGTTTGAGGATAAGAAGAAAGTTGCTAAAAAGGAGTTGGGCACTGAGGAAAGTAAAACGGCCAGGATAAGCTTACAGGAGAAGTTGAACGATTACGACCTTATTATTGACGGCGTTCAAGATGCTTTAAACAAGTTGAGCAAAAAAAGCGCCAGCAAGAATTGATTGTGCTCCCTACTTGCTTATGGCAGGCAGTATTACCGGGGGATACGTTCGAATGGCGCCATCTGCCGTGGTAAATTTAAGCCGGTACAATACATCGTTTGACGCGGGAAAAGGATATTGGTCTTTCTTTACAATATGCAGTCCCTTCTTCTTTACATCGGCATATTCAATATATCCGCATTGGCTGAAATTTTGACTAAAGCTGGCCTCTCGCTCTACAGCTACGTTATCAAATACCAACGAGTCTTTAAAGGTTACAGCAATTATCACTTCATTCTTGCCACGCGATACTTCCATTACAAACTCGCTATCGGCAGGGGTAAACGAGTAAGTGGCAGTTTGAGATTTTACCGATAAAGCACTGACAATTCCTATCAAAAGCAATATTCCCCTGCCCATTACACAACGCACCTGCCAGACAGAACCAATAAATTTAAAACCCGAATGCATGATAAAATTTGATGGTGCATGATACCAAATATTTTCAACAAAGGGTGTGACGAATGGCATGAGGTTCGTCAAAATTGCAATGTATATTTGAGGTATGAAAGAACTTGTGTTACTACACGGGGCCCTGGGCTCGAAAGAACAATTTAAGGAGCTTGAAAAGGCGCTGAGCACAGAGTTTACCATCCACGCGCTCGATTTTTCGGGTCATGGCCGTAGGCCATCGCATCATCATGCCTATAACATTCAAAACTTTGCGCACGAGGTGCTGGATTGGATGAACGAGCATTACATGAAAACGATAGATATTTTTGGGTATAGCATGGGCGGCTATGTAGCGCTTTGGCTGGCGCGCTTTTACCCGGATAGGGTGGGGAAAATCTTTACGCTCGGCACTAAATTAAAATGGAATGAAGCCGAAGCCGAAAAGGAAATAAAAATGCTGAATCCTGAAAAGGTCTTGGAAAAAGTGCCGGCCTTCGCCCAGACTTTGGCCGAACGACATGGTGAACACGAATGGAAAAGTGTAATGAGCAAAACGGCTTTACTGATGAAGGACCTCGCCCACACCCACCTTGCCGACCAGGACTTTATAAAAATACAACAGACTGTGCTACTAGGCCGCGGAGGTTTAGACAATATGGTAAGCCTTGATGAAACTGATTATGTGCATCACCTGCTTAAAAATTCCACGTTTAAAACGTACGATGGCGTTGAACACCCTATAGAAAAAGTACCGGTGCCATTACTAAGCCGTGAAATTGAGAAGTTCTTCCATTAGGAAAAACTCATCCGAATTACTTACCCGATTCGTGAAACTGCTGATCTAAGGGAACCGCATGTTCCAAATCTGTTTTGATTTTCGGATTCAGCGGGTGTTCATTAAGCATATTGTAGCTGTTCCAAAATTTTTGGTTGTAAATATATTTTGAGGTATAGAGGCTTGTAACATCGGTGTATTTACCCGCCCTGATTTTATCGCCAATATGGTCGTGGTCGTTTTGGTAAAAATAAAGGTCGAAGCTTTCTTCAACCACATACTCAACCTGCCCGGTACGCGGATTCAATACATTGTGATTGTATACCCGCTCCATTGAGCTAACCACAAAATGATCCATGTATTTAGTTAACTGAATCACATCTTTTTCGTTCTCTAACTGCCACCGCGATTCAATATAGTACCTTGGCTTAACCCAATAAGGGTTCGGAAATTTATTTACCTCAATGCGTGTAATGGCGTAAGTGCCTTTTTGCACCCATATACGCGCCTGCTCTAGTTTAGCGCTACTGCTTTCCTTGTACTGCGTTTTAATGATATACTGTCCGGTATCCTCACTTTCAAATTTCGGTGAAAAGAAATCGATGTTTTTAGGATTTAAAAAAGTGATGCGGTTATA
>CAIOTH010000072.1 GCA_903861145.1 uncultured Bacteroidota bacterium
CTTTGGTTTTTGTTAGAAGTTGGCCGCACCACGTAACTTAGGTTTTTGCGCACAAAGCTTTGCTTAAAAGCATTTGGCTTCTTAAACAGCAACTTCTCTTGTATGTCAATCACCACCTCAGGGGTGGCAGTTGCTGTAAGCGCAATTACTGGCACACTTTTCAACTTTTCGCGCACTTCGGCAATTTTCATATACGGTGGCCTGAAATCATACCCCCACTGCGAAATGCAATGCGCTTCATCAACCACCAGTAATGAGATTTTCATCTTCTCCATCCGCACCTTAAAATCATCCATAGCTAAACGCTCGGGCGAGATGTATAGAAATTTGTAGTCGCCATAAATGCAGCTATCCATCAACGTATCTACCTGACGGTAGCTCATACCCGAATAAATAGCCACAGCCTTAATACCCCTCTGCGTCAGGTTTTGCACCTGATCCTTCATCAAGGCAATTAGCGGCGAAATAACAAGGCAAAGGCCATCCTGCGCCATTGCTGGCACCTGGAAACAAATCGACTTACCACCGCCCGTTGGCAGTAGAGCCAATGTGTCCTCCTTATTTAATACCGACTCGATGATTTCGCGCTGTAATGGGCGAAATCGGTCAAAACCCCAGTATTGTTTCAGTATTTGGTCGATAGATTGCACGGGCTAAATATAGTAAATGCGGGCCTCTCCCGGGCTGCGCTTCACACTTGGACCCTTTATATCGTAGTTAATAGAGAGAGGGATTTGGGGTACACTTACTATCTATTATGCCTTGGCAGCCAAAGAAAATAGTAATATATTTAATCATGCTAAAACATAAGTTCATTGTATTTGCTTTTTGCCTGTTATTGACAGGGTGTTTTTTTATCTTCGGCTGCAAAAAGGCACCCAATACTGGAACTACGCAATACCTTACCGATACATTGGCTGGGCAATATCTGGTTTCAGGTAATTACAGTCATCTGTTTTGTACCAGTGATTCAAGTTACACTATTCCACCAAGTATTTTGTACGTTATAAAGTTGGATAGTGCCCGATTGAAAATTGTATTGCCATCTCACTTCACTATAGATTCATGTATTTTGTACAACACAGGCTATTGGAGTGGAACCATGGAGGGAAATGAAATTGGCTGGTTGAATAATACGAATTTTACTATCAATCGTGACTCGATTACGATGTCCATCAGTACCCAATTCAATACGGGCTTTGCCAGTCAACCGTGCGAAGGGGGCCACTATGTTAGCGGAAAAAAAATACAATAGCCTTTCTCGTGGGTTAATCAATTGCTTTCAACACTCCAGGCCTCCGGCTTACCATTAAACCATTTCTTCACCTCATCCCAGGTGCTGTTAAACAGTTCCGACTGGCGGTATTTTTCAAGGGCCTGCTCACTTTCCCATTTGCTATAAGTAAAGAAAATGTTCCGTTGATTAATATCCCGTAATAAATCTACCCCACTGCAACCTTCAAAATTGCCAATCAAATTTTTTCGTGCTTCAAAAGCCTTCATAAAATCCTCCGCCTTTTCGGGTTGAAAAGTCATTTTTACTATTCGTATAAGCATGGGGCAAATATAACGGCTTCTATATTTTTACTTACTTCGTTTAAACAAATGGGCTACAAATCTTCTATAGCAAAACTTGCCGCTAATATTATCGCTGCCGCCATCTATAAGGAGCAACAAAATGCGGTGGCCATTCAACAGCGCCTGATGAGCAGTTTTGTCCACCAAGCCGCCCACACAGATTTTGGAAAGAAGCACCATTTTACTGATATAAAAAACTACACCGATTTTAAAGCCGCCATACCGGTGCGCGATTACGAGGATATAAAAGATTACATAGCGCTTATTGCAGACGGAAAGGAAAACGTGTTATGGCCGGGCAGACCTTTGTATTTCTGCAAGTCGAGTGGTACTACCAGCGGCACCAAATACATACCGGTCAATAAATTGCAGATTGATGAAATGATTCGTGCGGCACGTAACTCGCTGATGATGTATGTAGCCGAAACCGGTAACTCAGTTTTTTTCGATCACAAAATGATTTTCCTGCAAGGCTCTCCCGAGTTGGATAAGCACGGCGCTATTCCGGCAGGCCGGTTAAGCGGCATTGTTTACCATCACGTTCCTTTTTATGTTAACCGCAACCGCATGCCCTCTTACAAAACCAATTGCATTGAAGATTGGGAAGAGAAGGTAGATGCCATTGCCCGCGAAACCATGAACGAACGCATGAGCCTGATAAGTGGTATTCCGCCTTGGGTGGTTATGTATTTTGAACGGTTGTTGGAACTAACCGGCAAACAGAAAATAAAAGACGTTTTTCCCGACTTTAAGGTGTTTGCCTACGGCGGTGTAAACTATGAACCCTATCGCGCGCGCATTGAAGAGTTGATTGGATTTAAAATTGACTCGGTAGAAACCTACCCCGCCAGCGAGGGCTTTATTGCCTATCAGGATAAACAAAACGAACCGGGGTTATTATTAAATATAAACGGCGGCATTTTTTACGAGTTTATTAAAGCCGATGAAATTTTTGAACCCAAGGCAAAACGCATTTCACTTGCCGAAATTGAACTGGGCGTAAACTACGCTTTGATATTGAACAATAACGCCGGTTTATGGGGCTATAACATTGGCGATACGGTGAAGTTTGTATCGAAAGACCCTTACCGTATTTTGGTTACCGGACGGGTAAAGCATTTTATTTCTGCCTTTGGTGAGCACGTAATAGGGGAGGAGGTTGAATATTGTATGATGCAGGCATGTGCCCAACTAAACCTTGCTATCACCGAGTTTACCGTGGCCCCGCAGGTTAGCCCCGCAGGCGAATTACCCTACCACGAGTGGTTTGTTGAGTTTACTCGCCCGATTGAAAACATAAATGCCCTGGCACAAAAAATCGACGAACTCCTTCAACAAAAAAACAGCTACTACCTCGACCTTCGTCAAGGCAATATTTTACAGCAACTTAAAATACGGCCGCTAAAACCCAATGCCTTTATCGACTACATGCGCAGCCAAGGTAAACTTGGCGGGCAAAATAAAGTGCCGAGGTTGACGAATGATAGGAGGATTGCAGAGGGATTGGAAAGATTCATCATGTAGGTAAGAAAACTTTTAAAAAATACGTGTAATGGATTTCGTATTGGATATCTATTCCTGGGTTGGCAGTGTTCTTGGTGTTTTAGCTGCAATAGAAGTATGGATGCTGGTTGTACGTAAACTTTTCAAACTTGAAAAGCACATCACCATTAATAGGTTTGAATCAATTAACAAGGGTGTTTTATTTCTCAGTCTTATACTGGGCGCCTTATTTTTTGTTGTAATGATTTGCCAATTGCGTTCGCAACCCGTTATAGAGCAATATGTCTTTTATAATCGCATTTTAGGAAAATATTATTGGGCCTACATAATTATGCTTTCAGGTAAACTGGTCTTTCCGCAGTTATATTGGTTTAAAACTTTGCGCGGCAATCTTTACGTAACCTTCGTGGTAGCAGTATTAATAAACCTGGATATAGGTGTCTGGATAGAACGATTTATAATCCTGGCTTCCTCATAGCTGAGCACTTTATTTGCTCCAATCACGTCTGAGTTTGCAACTTAACCCCCAAATGCGCTAAGCTCGCAGTTGAAGCATTCGCAAGTTCAAAACTTGCTACATAATAGAGCGAAGATAGAATCGTCAACCAGGGGGAATAACCCAAAACAAAAAGCCTTCTTTCGTGTTTAACCATTCGGGCAGCTATAAAAACTACTGCTACTATGTCCAACAACCAACAACATAATATTCCTTACTCGGTATTAGATCTGGCTACCATTGTTGAAGATAAAACCGCTGCCGATAGCTTTAAAAACAGCCTTGATTTAGCGCAGCAGACCGAAGCCTTTGGTTACAAGCGCTTTTGGCTGGCCGAACATCATAATATGGTCAGCGTGGCCAGTTCGGCCACTGTTGTGCTTATTGGTTATATAGCCGGTGGTACCAAAACCATTAGGGTTGGTTCGGGCGGTATTATGTTGCCCAATCACGCAGCGCTTATTGTAGCAGAGCAATTTGGCACTTTAGAATCTATTTATCCCGGAAGAATAGACCTTGGCCTTGGCCGGGCACCCGGTACCGACCAAACAACCGCCATGGCCATACGTGGTGCAAATATGAATGCCTCTTTTAACTTTCCGCAGGATGTACAAATGCTTCAAAACCTTTTTTCTTCTGATAACAAAAACAGCAAAGTGCGTGCAATACCTGGTGAGGGCCTCGATATACCTATTTGGATATTAGGTTCGAGTCCTGATAGTGCCATGCTTGCCGCTGCAATGGGTTTACCTTATGCATTTGCCAGCCACTTTGCACCCACCTATTTTAAACAAGCCATAACGCTATACCGTGAGAATTTTAAGTCATCCAAACACCTGCAGCAACCTTATGTAATGGCCTGTGTAAACATAGTTGCCGCCGAAACAGACAGCGAAGCCAACAGGCTGGCTACATCGGTAATGCAATTATTTAAAGGCATAATATCGGGTCAAAGAAAGCCTTTGCCTCCTCCGGTGGATAGCATGGATAATATATGGTCAGTGCAGGAAGAAGCTGCTGCCAGGCAAATGCTTACCTACTCGTTTTTTGGCAGTGCTGAAAAAATAAAAAAAGACTTAAAGCATTTTATTGAAGCTACCGGAATTAACGAGATTATGGCAACAACCCATGTGTACGACCATCAGGCAAGGGTTAATTCGTACCGCATTTTCTCGCAAGTGATGAAGTACATAAACGCAAGCTAGCAGCAAACAACTTGGGCCTCGCGGTGACATAGCGCTGCGCAATAAAGTGCAGGGATAGATCAACGACAGGGATTGTAGAAAGCCTGTATTTGCAAATAATTGATAATTAAGCCCCTTATTGACGCTTTATAACCCTAAAATGACTGTCCAGCAACCTCGGGCGTCCAGTCCTTAAACCGACACCCAATTTTTCATACATTTGCGCCCTATTAAAATTAATGAATGGAAAATTTAATCAAGGCAGCGCAGTTTTTTCTTAGCCTGTCTATTATTGTGTTGTTGCATGAGTTTGGGCACTATATCACTGCCAGGATGTTTAAAACCCGGGTAGAGAAATTCTACCTCTTCTTCGATTTCCTTTTCCCTTTCCCCAACCTGCTCAATTTCGCCCTTTTCAAAAAGCAAATTGGCGAAACCGAATACGGTTTAGGCTGGTTTCCGCTGGGCGGCTACGTTAAAATAGCCGGTATGATTGACGAAAGTATGGACGAAGAGTTCTTAAAAAGCCCACCACAACCATGGGAGTTTCGTAGCAAACCGGCCTGGCAACGCTTAATTATTATGCTGGGCGGTATTATGGTTAACGTGCTTTTGGCGTTCTTCATCTACTCGCAAATGCTATACCATTGGGGTGCGCCGGCTTATTTGCCTGTTGAAAACGCCAAATACGGCTATGCCCCTGATTCCACGGCCCGCAAAATAGGCTTGAAGGATGGCGATATGGTGATTTCATACAACGGCGGCAAAAAATTCAAAAACGCAGGTACTATACCTATAGACATGCTTTTGAATAATGCAACCTCTCTTGATGTTGAAAGAGGCGGTCAAAAGCTTTCATTGCCGGTTCCCTCAAGCATTTATAAGGAGATAATGGCGAATGCCAAAAAAGGCAGCGAGTTTATAAGCCCGATTGTGCCTTGTGTGGTTGATAGCGTTGTGCCCGGTTCGCCACTTGCAGTAGCAGGAGGGAAGCATGACGATAAGATTCTTCAAATTGATACCATTCCGGTTACTTATTTCCAGCAATTCCGCGAAACTCTTCAGCAATATAAAAGTCAAACTACTTCTTTATTAGTGTTAAGGGGAACCGATACGCTTAAGCTCAGCATCGCAATTCCCGATTCTGCCAAAGCAGGCTTCTTCCGTTATGGGCCGGACAAATATTTCGACATCGTAGAAAAGAAATACACTTTTCTCGCATCTTTCCCTGCCGGTATAGCGCGCACCTGGGAAGTGTTTGTTGACTACGTAAAACAGTTTCGCATCATCTTCAATCTCGAGTTAAAAGGATACAAGCAGGTAGGTAGTTTCTTTACTATTGGCCAGCAGTTTTCGCCGCAGTGGGATTGGTATCGCCTTTGGGCCTTAACAGCCTTCCTGTCAATTGCCATTGCCTTTGTAAACCTATTGCCAATACCGGCTTTAGATGGTGGCCATGCTTTCTTCTTACTATACGAAATGATACGGGGCAAAGCGCCTAGCGATAAATTTATGGAACGCGCACAGGTTGTGGGTATGATCATAATTTTCTCGCTCATGTTCTATGCATTGGGCAACGATATTTTGAAAACGTTCTTTGGCGTTCATTGGTAGGCACCAAAAGATTTCTGATTCAGGCCGATTGGATTGTTGAGGGCCAAAAGTACCATTAGTCATCCCGATGCAAGGAGGGATCTTGATGTGCAATGAACGGCAGGTTTAGCCTATTAAAAACTAAACAAACGCCACTTTAAATTGTTGAACTTAACCATTCAATTAAACTCAGTAAAATATATTTATGGCAACAGGTTTTTTTAAAGTTCCGGTGGCGCTTAACGAAGTTGTAAAAAGCTATGCACCGGGCAGCGAGGAAAGGGCATCATTAAAAAAGAAACTGACTGAAATGCGTGCTGAAGTGCGCGATATCCCCATGTTTATTGGTGGTAAGGAAGTAAGAGGCGAGAAGAAGATGGAACTTCGCCCGCCGCACGACCATAAGCATTTATTAGGCCATTTTTACAAAAGCGAAAAACAACACGTTGCCCAGGCTATCGAAGCTGCACTCGCCGCTCGTGAACAATGGGTTAATACAAGCTGGGAACACCGCGCCGCAATATTTTTAAAGGCCGCGGAATTAATTGCCGGCCCTTACCGGTATGAATTGAATGCGGCTACCATGCTCGGCCAATCCAAAAACGCCTTCCAGGCAGAAATTGATTCAGCTTGCGAGATTATTGATTTCCTGCGTTTCAACGTTCAGTTTATGAGCGAGATATATGCCATGCAGCCACAAAGCTCGCCCGGCATTTGGAACCGTACCGAATGGAGGCCTTTAGAGGGTTTCGTATATGCACTTACGCCCTTCAACTTTACTGCAATTGCCGGCAACCTGCCAAGCAGTTGTGCGCTAATGGGTAATGTAGTTGTTTGGAAACCAAGTAACACGCAGGTATACGCTGCACATGTATTGATGAAGATATTTCAACGTGCAGGCGTACCCGATGGCGTAATCAACCTTATTTACCCAAGCGGCCCCGATGCAGCCGAGGTTATTTTCCAACATCCCGATTTTGTCGGCATACATTTTACAGGTTCAACCGGTGTATTTCAGGATATATGGAAAAGCATAGGCAACAATATCAGCCGGTACAAAACCTATCCGCGCATTGTTGGCGAAACCGGTGGTAAAGATTTTATCCTTGCTCACAAATCTGCCGATGCACGCATTGTTGCAACAGCAATAGCCCGCGGAGGTTTTGAATACCAGGGCCAAAAATGTTCGGCAGCTTCACGCGCTTACGTTCCTTCAAACATATGGCCGGAAGTGAAGCAAATGTTGGTTGAAGATTTGAAAAGCATGAAAATGGGTGGCGTTGAAGATTTTGGCAATTTTATAAATGCCGTAATCGACGAAAAGAGTTTCGATAAACTAGCCGGTGCTATTGATGCTGCAAAGAATGACCCTGATGCCGAAGTGATCATTGGTGGCAAATACGATAAAAAGAAAGGCTGGTTTATTGAACCCACCATTATACAGGCTAAAAACCCAAAATACACTAGCATGTGCGAAGAACTCTTCGGCCCTGTGCTAAGTGTTTATGTGTACGATGAAGACAAATACGAAGAAACGATTGAGCTGGTAGACAATACCGGTCCATATGCTCTTACCGGTTCAATTATCGGGCAGGATAGATATGCTATTGAACTGGCTACTAAAAAACTAAGCAATGCCGCCGGTAACTTCTACATTAACGATAAACCAACCGGCGCCGTTGTCGGCCAACAACCTTTTGGTGGCAGCCGTGCTTCGGGTACTAACGATAAGGCGGGTAGCTTGTTAAACCTGCTCCGTTGGGTTTCTCCACGCACCATTAAAGAAACCTTTGTTCCTGCAGTTGATTATCGTTATCCGTTTTTGCACTCTGAATAATAGTGATGAATAACCTTCAAAATAAAGTTATCTGGTTAACTGGTGCATCTTCAGGTATTGGTGAGGCCCTGGCTTACGCACTCGCTAAAGAGAAAGTAAAACTTATTCTTTCAGCGCGAAGAGAAGATGAACTTCAGCGCGTGGCCGATAAAACGCAATTGTCGAAAGATGATTATTTGGTGCTTCCATTAGACTTAAACGCTCTCGATACTTTTGACGCAAAGAAAAATGCAGCCCTTAAGAAATTCGGCCACATAGATATTTTGATTAATAATGGCGGTGTTAGTCAGCGCTCATTAGCAAAAGATACTTCTGTTGAGGTGGATAGAAAGATAATGGAAGTGAATTATTTCGGAACGATTGCCCTTAGCAAAGCGCTTATTCCCGATTTTATTAAGCAGAAGGATGGGCTGTTTGTGGTTGTAACCAGCGCGGTAGGTAAATTCGGTTCGCCATGGCGCAGTGGTTATTCTGCCAGTAAACATGCATTGCACGGCTTTTTCGATTCATTACGTGCAGAACTGTATAATGACGGTATCAAAGTATTGCTGGTGTGTCCCGGCTTTATACAAACCAATGTTTCAGTTAACGCCTTAACCGGTACCGGTGCAAAGTTAGGCAGCATGGACGTAGCCACCTCAAATGGCCTTACTGCCGATGAATGTGCCAATCAAATAATTTCTGCTATCAAATCAGGTAAGGAAGAAATAGTAGTGGCCAAGTTTAAAGAGCGCTTTGCAGTTTTTGCCAAAAGATTTTTCCCCGGTGTTTTTTCGGCTATGATACGCAGGATGGCTGTTAGATAGCTTTCCTGCAAAGCCTCCGCTGGGCTAATCATACCACTCTGTTGTTAAATCCGCCTCCATATCGTTCACCCGCTTTTTTTAATGCTACTAATTCCAGGCTTTTTAGGTAAATATGCATAGTAGGGTACAGATATATTTTATCTTAATTCATGTAACCTGCTGTTTTAAGTTGTTTTATTATAACCTAAAAAATATATTTATGGATATAACTTTTACTCTGGCCGGCAATTGCAAAAAACCTATCTGGGCAGTCTTGTTATTAATTTTGGTATGGCTTTGCCCATTTCAAAATAGTTTTGCCCAAACGCTACCGGTACCATCGCACATTATTATTTTAATTGAAGAAAACCATGCCGATAACCAGGTGCTGGGCAACTCATCGGCACCATATATCAATCAACTTACTCACGACTCAAATGCAACTACTTTTATAAATATGTTTGCCATCGAGCATCCCAGCCAGCCAAATTACCTCGATTTTTTTTCAGGAAGTAACCAGGGGATAACCAGCGATGCATTACCTACGGGCTATCCTTATACTACTGCTAACCTTGCGCGCGAATTGTTGGATAACGGCCGCACTTTTGTAACCTATTCTCAAGACCTACCAGCCGTTGGTTCCGATATTGAAACTTCCGGCAGCTATGCCCGTAAACACAATCCGGTTACCAATTGGGTTGGCACCGGTACCAACCAAGTACCCGATACTTTAAATCAACCCTTTACAGCTTTTCCAACTGATTTTACCATGTTACCCGCAATAAGTTATGTTGTTCCAAACCTGGATAGCGATATGCATAATGGCACAGGAAACGCCACCATTGCCGCTGCCGATTTTTGGTTTAAGGAACATTTGCAATCACTTATTAATTGGGTGGCCGATCCTAATAATAACGCACTTTTTATTTACACGTTTGATGAAGACGATTACCTGGCTGCCAATAACATTCCAACAGTGTTCTATGGCCCCATGGTTAAAGGCGGCAATGATTCAACTACATATACTTTGTACGGTATGCTAAGAACTTTTGAAGATATGTATGGATTGGGCCATGCTGGTGCAGCCGCCACGGCCATTCCTATTACCGATTGCTGGCGGACGCATGTTACCACCGGCACCAGTTCCGTATCGGTTAATGCACCACTGAGTATATTTCCAAACCCCGTTTCTTCAACCGTTCAATTTAGTGGCGATGCTTTGAGCGGGCCCAACGCTAAGTTGGTAATCACAGATGTTACAGGAAGGCAATTATACTCGCTTGCAGCTAATGGCTCAAACAAACAAGCGGTTAATGTTTCCGATTATGCTTCAGGCCTGTATTTCTACTCGCTGCAAAATGGTTCTCATACTTTGCAATCGGGTAAGTTTATAGTGGTTCATTAAATTAAAGCGCGTATTAGCGGTTTGCTACTTCGCCTTTATAACCGGGTGTGTAAACATTTTCTGTCCGTCAATACGTAAAAAATATTCACCTTTTGCAAGTATTGAAACTTGTACAAGTGTCACTATTTCAAAAGTATTTTCGCGTAAAAATACCTGCTGACTTAATACCTTCTGACCCAACAAATCAAATAATTCGATAGTGCGCATTCCGGCTGTTGTATTGTAAAGCGAAATATTTAATTGGTTACTAAAGGGGTTGGGATAAACTGCCGCATCGTTGCTTAAGCGCAGTACATTACCGTTGTAGTTTGTCTTCAAAAATAAATAGGCATTGTAAAAATTTGGGATTCCATAACCGTACCGGTTATCGGGACTATTAAACCGATCGGCACTTATCATTATGGCATCCTTAATTTCTTTAGCAGTTTTTGCAGGAAAAGCCTGCCATAAACATGCTGCGCAGCCCGCTGTTATTGGGCAACTAAATGAAGTACCGCTACCGTACAGAAAGTTTCCATCGGTACCGACAAGCCCAACACCCGAGCCTTGGGCGCAGAGATCTGGCTTTATTCTCCTTACCGAATTTGGGCCACAACTGCTAAATGTATCAATATACCTTGCCGAATCGACCGCACCAATGGCGATAACACTATCTCCGTCGGCCGGGGCAACAATGTAATGCCATATATTATCACCCTCGTTACCTGCACTATTAAAAACAAGTATGCCTTTACTTGCCGCAGTATTAGCGGCCTGTGTAATCAAAGTTTTATTCCCGGTCATATCCGGGTAAGTATGGCTTCCAACGTTTCCATCAAAAGTATTATAGCCTAATGAGGTGCTGAATATTTGTGCTCCATTGCTATCCGCCCGCTCTGCCGCTGCTGCCCAATAGTATTCTTCCATTACCCACTCGGCATAATTATCTTCTGTATGGAAAAGAACAAAGCTCGCTTCGGGTGCCGAACCCACATATTGATTGGGCAGGTTACCTGCTATGCAACCAAAAGTATAAGTGCCATGTACGCCTTGCGAATCGGCATATATACTCTGTTCATTTTGTGCAAAATTCCAGCTATCTAAAATGCGCGGCCTTACCGAATCAAAAGCCGGTAAATGGTCTGCACCAAGACATCCGGCATCCATCATAGCAATAAGCATTCCTTCTCCTCTATAGCCTAGTTGATGTAGTAAATCCCCATTCATCATATTCAGCTGATGGTAAGCCAGGCCATGCACGTCCGGGTAAACAATTTGCTGGTTAACCGGTGTTACTGATTCAAATTTATGCTGAGCCAGTAACGATTTATACGGGTAGGTAATAATAGGCGCCACACTATCTACAAACGAAAGCTGCTTAATGGAATCAATAACAGCCCCACCGGCAGTTTTTACAAGCACCATGTTAAACCACTTTAGCTTGCACACTAATTGTGGTGTATAGCCAAGCACGGCATTAATATAATTTTCAGAAACCGGTAAGTCACTGCTGTCAATGGCTATGCCTTGATTATTGCGCCTGTCGATAGAGCGTTGAGAGAGAAATTGGTTAGGGTTGTTGAACGAATAGCCACCGCTATTCTTATCCTTAAATTTAATCCAATAATACTCGTTACTCAGGTTTTGACCGAAAAGGGAACACTGGGTAATAACAAAAAATACGGAGAGAAAAAAACTTTTCATCGCCTATGGATAGTGTGCTATGGCCCACATGTGTATGCTAAATCCCTGTGTTGCAGCAGTGTCCCATGGTAACAGTACGTTACCGCTAGGATCGCATTTGCATAAACTTTCCCATTCCTGGTATATCATTCCCACGTTTGGCGCATACATTTCGGTGCGAACAATTTTTGTAATCTGGTTCACATTGTTTACCTCCGAAACAACTATGCAATGCTGATATGCGTTTCCGTTTATAGTAATAGTTGTATCCGTATTTTCAAAAAAATAATTCCAGTTACCAAAAACTGCATAAGGGCCGCTGGGCCCGGTATAGGGTACGTATAAATTACCATTCCATGAGGTGTTCAGCGAAGGCGGAAAAATCAACTTAATAAACCTAATATCATTTTCAACTGCCTGTAAAGTGGTTAAGGTTCTTAATCCATAAGTACCGTAAGGGTTACTCCAACCCGAATTTGCATCGGGCCGTGTGCTGTAAAATACCCTAAAGTTAACCGAGTCTAAAAGGTCATGAATCGTATCACCGAAGAAAGCCTGCATCTGGTAATGTGCAGTATCCCGGAAATAATGTATTTGGTCATAGCTAAAATTAACCGAATCGACATTGTAAAGAATCCAATGCCCTGAATCAATAGGGTAGTAGCTGTATTGGTAATTGATATTTAGGCCATTGGTGTTATCTTTCTTACAGGCCATAAAAGTCATCAACGCGATAACTACAATCAAACCAACAAACATTAAAAGCGAATTCCTTTTATTCATTAAAAATGAAGTTATGAAAAATAACCTTGCGTTTACCCTTACTCAAGGTCGGGGGGAATGTTATTGTTAACGATTAAAGGTTTGATGTGCCCATTATTGGTCAAATCTCCTTTAGTTTTTATGCTCGTTAAAGTTGAAATTAGAGAATATAATACCCCCGCCTATCATGTCATCACCCTCGTAAAACACTGCGCTTTGGCCCGGCGCAATGGCCGAAACCTGGGTCATAAACTCAACCTTCATCCTTTGGTCAACCTGTGTCAAAATACTTGATTCTCCATCGTGCTTATAGCGCACTTTGGTTAGCGCGCTGGTGCCCGGGGCAATACTTTCATACTTCTGCAGGTTTAGCTTGCCCACCCACATGCCGTTGCGGTTCAAATCTTCTTCTTCGCCCAGTACTACTGTATTGGTTTCAGGTATTATTTCGGTTACAAAAACAGGCCGGCCAAAGGCTATGCCCAGGCCCTTGCGTTGACCGATGGTGTAAAATGGATACCCCTTGTGCTTACCCAAAACCTTGCCGGTAGCATCAATAAAATTACCACCATCAACCTGTGTTTCTAATTCAGGCACACGGCGCTTTAAAAAGCCACGGTAATCATTATCGGGCACAAAGCATATTTCATAGCTCTCGCTTTTGTTGGCCAACTCAACATAACCCATATCGCGCGCCATTTGCTTAATTGCAGGCTTATGGAACTTACTTACAGGGAAAACCGTACGGCTAAGGCACTGCTGGCTTACTCCCCACAAAACATAACTCTGGTCTTTGTTCGTATCAAGCCCCTTCGAAATGACATAGCGCTCATTTTCTTTACGCAACTGTGCATAATGGCCTGTCGCAATAAACTCGCAATCCATCATATCGGCGCGCTTAAGCAGGGCCTCCCATTTAATATGGGTGTTGCACATTACACAGGGGTTTGGGGTTCTACCCGCAAGGTACTCATCAACAAAATTGTCAATTACAAAATCGCCAAACTCTTCGCGTATATCAATAATAAAATGGCTGAAACCCAGATCAACAGCTACCTGTCGGGCATCATTAATCGAATCAAGCGAACAGCACCCAGTTTCTTTCTTGCTTCCTCCCGAATTGGCATAATCCCAGGTTTTCATGGTAATTCCCACTACTTCATAACCCTGCTCATGCAACATAACGGCACTAACGGTAGAATCTATTCCACCGCTCATGGCCACCAAAATTTTCCCTTTCTTACTCATAAAACGGGTGCAAAGATAAGCAGAAGTTAGGAGAGGAGAATAAAAAAGCCCTTTGCGCCATGTAAAGGGCAAAGGGCTTAATATGTTTTAACTAATTGCCTAAAGCTTTATCAGCTTAACAGCGTAGTTTTTTTGTGCCGTGTTAAGTTTAAGCATGTAAATGCCCTGTGCCACATTCATTTCAAGTTCGGAATGGGAACTCTTTATTTCGGCTTTGAAAACCAACCTACCAGCAGCATCATAAACTTCGGCAATACTGCCTATCCAATCGTTACTTACCTCTAACTGCCAGCTACCATTGGCCAGTGGATTTGGATAAACCCTTATGCTACTTTCGGCGGCTAAGTTGTTAATGCCCAAAATGATTTTTATTACGGCAATGTTTGAGGGGGCCGTGCAGCCATTGGCATCAGTGGTTTCAACGTAGTAGTTTCCATCCTGGGTGGCTACATAAGTATTTGATGTTGCCCCCGAAATGGGTGCACCATTTAAATACCACTGGTAACTTGAAGCATTGCCTGCCTTTAACGTATCGCCATTAGCGCTGGTGGTAACATGAACAGTGTCAGGAGTGTTTACCGTTATACTGATATGATTTGATGTAGCGGTACAATTACCGGCATCGGTAACGGTGAGATAGTAGTTACCGGGCTGAGTTACAGAAATACACTGGCTTGTTGCGCCCATGTTCCAAAGGTAGGTATGGTAACCAGCGGGTGCGCAAACCTGCGATGTATCGCCCTTGCAAATAACCTGCGGCTGTGCCTGTAAATTAACGGTTCCACCACCCGATGGGTTTACCACGGCACTTGCAGTAGCACTACAGCCTGATATACTATTTACGGTAACGGTATAAGTTGCAGCCGCCAGGTTGCTTATGGTGTTAGTTGTTCCACCGTTACTCCATGAATAGGTATAGGTGCCTATGCCAATAGTAACGCCCGCCGAACCATTAGTATTTCCGCAAGATGTTCCGGTAGCGGTAGTTGTAAAACTTAAGCTGCCACTGGTAGTTACGGTATCGCTGGCTGTTGCCGAACAACCCGTGCTGCCCGTAACAGTAACTAAATAA
Organism: uncultured Bacteroidota bacterium; assembly: GCA_903861145.1. Taxonomy (GTDB): domain Bacteria; phylum Bacteroidota; class Bacteroidia; order Chitinophagales; family LD1; genus Bog-950. Next base: position 15,126 of record CAIOTH010000072.1, read on the forward strand.
ATTCCGGAGGCAACATTGGTGAGCGACGCGGTTGTGCTGCCATTACTCCAACTGTATGTAAATGGACTATCGCCGGTTATTGGCGTGGCACTAGCCGTACCGGTAAGACTACTGCAACCTGTGGCTGTTGTCGCCGCGGTCAATGTTACTCCGGTGCCGGTTGAAATAACGGTTACCGAAGCGCTGGCGCTGCAACCTGCTGCACCGGTAACAGTGACTGAATAATTTCCGGCTGATAGTGAATTTATTGACGATGTTGTTCCTCCGTTACTCCACGAATATGTAAAAGGTCCATTGCCTGTTGTTGTGCTTACCGAAGCGGTACCACTGCTGGTACAACCTGCCCTGCCGGCAAATGCTGAAAGCGTAATTGTTGCAGATGTATCAACAGTTGTGCTTGCGGTAACTGAACAGCCTCCTGCACCAGATACGGTAACAACGTAATTGCCCGCCGGCAAATTGTTTATGGTTTGTGTTGTTCCATTATTGCTCCAGGCATAAGTAAATGGCCCGGTTCCGGCGGTTACAGTTGCGGTTGCTGATCCATTATTGCCCCCGCAGCCAGTTGGTGTATGGCTGGCAGTTGCTGCAAACAGCGCTGGTGGGCCAATAACCACCGAAGTATAACCTGTAGCACCGCTCGGCACGTCATTAATTGTAACGGCATAGGTGCCGGGACAAAGATTAGTTGCCGTTTGGGTTGTTTGTCCGCCGGTCCATGCATAGGTATAAGGGCCGGTTCCACTGGTGGCGGTTGCAGTGGCGGTGCCATTGCAACTACCCGAGCATTGAGGATTGGTTTGTGTAGTGCTTGTGTTAAGAGGGATTATGCAAATAGCGCGCATTTGGGTACAAGCCTGCATACCAAATGCAACTGCAAAGCTATTACCACAAGCAAACACATCGCCATTAGTTCCAATCGAAACATCGTAAACGGCAGATGGTGTGGTGTCTGATTCGATGTAGTTAAGATTAGCATCGTATTTAACCACTGCGTTTTGCGAGCCTACATAAACATTGCCGCAGCTATCAATGGCCACGCCGCTGTTATTATACTGCGACCCATTTGGTATTGTGACCGTAGCAAGCACATTGCCGGTACTAATATCGCGCTTGTGCAAGCTATGCCCATCAGTAGTATAAAGAAACTGAGCGTTGGCGCGTATATTATTTTGTCCCTGGCCTGTGCCCCCATTACTATAAGGTAAATAGTAAGGAAAAGTGTAGGTGCTTTTTTGACCTGTATTATTAGTAAGCCCTTGCGATATAGAGCCAACCGAATCTAAAGTGAGATAGTAAAGGTTGCCGTTAGGCGCACTGCACATTGATCTTACTTCATTCATAGTTGGCGTTCCTGTAAATGCCGAATGACATATATTGTAGTAAGTGGTCAATGCACCATTGGTCATGTTAATCTTAAACACCGTTCCATAAAAGCTAAACGAAAGTGGTATATCTCTTGTGCCGCCAACAAATATCTGGCTTTGGTCGCAGTTGAAATCCATAGCCCAATATTCAAGTGCAAGCGCCCCTTGCGCAGGCGAATTTGACCAAACAAGATGCCCGCCGGTATCTACCTTCGATATGGTAGCTGCACTGCCCTCTGTTATAAATGAATTACCGGCCCTATCAACGGCAAGTGCACCAAACCAATCAGCGCTTGTCCATGGAGTATTATACGTCCACTGCAAAACGCCCGATGAGTTATATTTTTCAAGCCTGTAAGGGTTATCGCCGCCGTAAATATATGCGTTGCCTGCACTGTCACTTTTAATGTAATACGCCGTATTTAAACTTGGCAATGCTGGCGCTACTGTCCATGGGTCAATGATTACGGTTTGGGTTTTGTCGTAATTACCTAAATCAAACGATACAGTTTTTCCTGATTTAAGGAATCGCGATGAAATTGTAAACTCCTTATCAGTGCCGGTATAATATGTAAAAGGGGCATGATCAATAATGTCACCAAATTTTGTTGGAAGATGGACCTCACCTTTTTCGTCAATCGTAACCCTCGAAACTCCGGTATATTTCATTTTAATTTGCGAAACATCGGCCCCCGGATGGAGAATAAACGAATATTCTATTCCTATCTTTTCATGAAAGGTGTATTGCAGGTCTATTCCCGGGTATAGATTTTGGTAAACAATCTGCTTAAAGTTTGCTACGCGCGAAACGTTTTTACCGCCAACAACATAATTTTGATAACCTTCTGCTACTTCCTTCCCAACAACTTTCACATCGGGGCTGCTATTTTCCCATTGCATTTGCACCATATCTTTGGTAACGGTAAGCTCATGTTCCTCACGTTCCATTTCAGCATGATTTTTACCACGGCTCTCTTTTTCTTCCTTTTCTTTATTGAATTTTGGAGTCTTTTTTACAAGACTATAGGTTAATCCGTTTTTTGTAAATAACATTTGAACAGGCCCGTCTTCCGTGGCAAATAAAATGGCTGAACCTGCTAACTTGTTCCGGTCATCGAATTGCGATTTGTTTTCAATAAAAACCTTTTTGTTGTTGATGGTCGTTTTCCAATGGATGTTGCTTTGGGAAAACAAACAAACTGATGAAAAAAATGTAATGCACAGCAGTAAATGCTTTTTCATAAAGAGGGATTTATTATTTACTAATTTTCTTTTAAAGTGGCGTTTAACTAAAAGCCCTTTGCTACCATAGCAGCAAAGGGCTTTTGGTTTTAAGTTCATCAATAGTAACCTACAGTTTTATCAACTTAACGGCATAATTTTTTTGTGCTGAATTAATCCTCAGCAGGTATATACCTTGCGCTACGTTCAGTTCAAACTCTGATTGTGTGTTCTTTATTTCGGTTTTGAAAACCAATCTTCCGGCTGCATCATAAACCTCGCAGTTGCTTCCAACCCAATCGCTACTTACATCAAGGTGCCAGTTTCCATTGGCTAAAGGGTTGGGGTAAACTTTAATAGTGCTGCCATCTGCTAGTTCATTTATGCCCAACGGGGTTTTAATTACAGTGCTGCCCGAATTGGCATTACAGCCATTTTGATCAGTTCCCTGCACATAATATGTACCA
>CAIOTH010000073.1 GCA_903861145.1 uncultured Bacteroidota bacterium
GCGCCACCGGGCTTCACGTCTAATTCGCAAACGGGATTTGTAAAACCCTTTGGGCCCCACCAGTGGGCCATGTGCCCGGGATCAGTCCATGCTTTCCATACTAATTTGACCGGTGCATTAAAGATGCGGGTAATGGTTAGCACGGGTCGATTGCTTTGCTTTTGTTGAAGATATGCATCGAGTTTCTCAATATTCTGTTCAAGGCCTTTATCGGCTTTGTGGTTCTTTACTACCGATTCAAACAGCTCTTTCGATTCAAAAAGCATGTGCCATTTAATAAGTGTTTTTTCGCCTTCGGCAATAAAATTTATGGTCGTAATAAAATTAGGAGCATAGTGTTCGAACACTATTGACCGGTGCAGCACTACCTCTTTAAAAACGCTTTTGTTTGGATAATTGGTGCCATCGGGGCCATGCATTATAAACTCCCAGGCACCGCCCGGTTTAACTTCCATTTTATGGATAGTATTGGTAAAGCCATTAGGACCCCACCAGTTTTTAATATGTTCGGGGTTTATAAAAACCTCCCAAACGAGTTCTACAGGCGCGTTAAGCAACCTGCTAATAGATAATTCGCGCCCTGCGAAATCGCTATTGTTTTCTTTTCTTTCGGCCATGTTTTTTGCTTTTGGTTTGTAATTCGTTCAAATAAATTTCAAGTGAATCCAACTTTGCCTCCCAAAACTTCCGGTATTCTTCGACCCAATCAGACACTTCACTTAATTTATCGAGTTTGGCTTCGCAGTAACGCTCGCGCCCTTGCTGGGTAATGGTTATTAATCCGCACTCGGTTAGTATTTTAATGTGTTTGGATATAGCAGGCCTGCTAACATCAAAACGCTCAGCCACGGCATTTAAGTTTAGCGATTTGTGAGCCAATAAATTGATAATCTCCCTACGTGTAGGGTCGGCTATTGCCTGAAAAACATCTCTTCTTACCATGATTGCTTACATTATGTAACTATTCGGTTACAAATGTAATGAAACCGTTCGGTTACGCAAATTTTGGGAGGTATTTTTTGTAATTGGTTATCTCAACAGCCAGACTCACCCGCCCTTTGGGCACCCCTCTCTATGAAAAATAGAGAGGGGAACAGCCAATAAATCCAGCGTTGTATTTTCCGAAGAAGTCGATTGTAAATCTTAATTTTAAAGGGATAATAACAACACCTACTATGACCAAAGATTATATGGATAGCGTAAAAAAGCAGTTTGAGTATTACAAATTGCTGGGTGAAAAAACCATGGAGCAAATGCCGGATGAAGCTTTGTTTTGGCAATACAACGAAACAAGTAATAGTGTGGCGACTATAGTAAAACACATGGCAGGCAACATGCTTTCGAGATGGACGGATTTTTTAACCAGTGATGGGGAAAAGGAATGGCGGAACCGCGATGGTGAGTTTGAAAATGACATTAACACGCGCGAAGCGCTGATGCAAAAATGGAGCGAGGGCTGGAAGTGTTTTTTTGATGCCGTGAATTCGCTAACGGATGAAGACCTCAATAAAATAATTTACATCCGCAACCAGGGGCACACGGTTTGCGAAGCCATTAACCGGCAACTTGCACACTATCCTTATCACGTTGGGCAAATTGTGTTTATTGGCAAAATGGTTTGCGACGAAAAATGGAAATCGTTATCTATACCTAAGGGGACTTCGGCAACCTACAACACCGAAAAATTTGCGCAGCCCAAAACTAAGGCTCATTTTACTGACGAGCTTTTTAAGAATGTGGAGAAGTAGCTGTTTACGGTTTAGAGTTTACAGCTAAAGAGTCGGATTAAAAATTAACTTGAATAATAAAAAAGCTAACTTTGGTATAAACCAGATTAGTGAAGCCTCTGTTTAAAGTTTTCCTCGCTCTATTACCGTTTGTCGCCTCTGCACAAAATTGGGAGATATTCAATTCGTACGATCATTATAATTACCAGCAGGCCTCAGCCCCACTTATAAATAGCGTTTGCTTTGCAGATTCGTTTAAAGTATTGAATGGTGATACTATCTATTTTGTGAATAGAATTGTGGAGCGAAATAACATAAACAATACGGGCCAGCATGACACGGCACAACTAAACCGGTGGCAATTTTTGCAAAGAGAAATACGGCGTAAATCCAGCGGATGGTACGTTCTGTTTAATCCTGGTTCTATGGTTATAGATCCCCATGCTGCAATTGGGTATAGTTGGCTATATGACACTACCAGAAATATTACAGCCACTGTAACAGCCGTTGATACAATTACGGTATTTGGATTACCGGATTCTGCCAAATACATAACCCTTAGCAACGGAGGTGGATCGATATTGCTCACACGGTCTTATGGAATTTTGATATTCCCCTCGGACACCTCCGATCACTTACAACCTGACACCGGCGATTTTTTGTTACGAGGTATTCAAACGCGCAACATTGGGGAGCATGTTTTAGCATTCAACGACATTTATAATTTTAACGTAGGAGATATTTTTGTTTATACCTTACTTTATGTTGAAAGTGCCTACACAACAACTACTACATGGAAATATAGAATTATCGATAAGCAGGTTTTTGCGGATTCCATCAAATATATGATACGCAGTATTTCTTCTTCGCAAACCAATGACCCCAATAATGACCGACCGGTGATAACGGTTGATACAGAATATTTGTTTTTCGATAACACGCCAACAGATTTATCTAACGCTTACCCGGGTGAATTTACAAAGTTTGTTGACCTGTATAATAATGGCAACTATAGTCCGGCAACGGGAGAGTATGACGAACCTTATTATTCTATGGCATCGTACGTTAGAGATGATGTTTATGGCGTTCACTGTAAAAAACTGGGTGTCAATAATTATTTCGGAATGTACGATTCCATCCAAACCGCCCAAATGATAAGTGGTGTGTCAAACGGAGGATGGTTATTCCCTTCGTATTATTGTACGATTTGCGAAGGACTTGGACATGTTCACTGGGAGTCTTCGGCCTTCGAAGAATATTATTCGTCAATTGAACTAAAGGGTTATACCAAAAACGGAAATACTTACGGAAGCGTTCCATCCGACGGTGATTTAACTGGAATAGCCGGTCCATCGAGCCAAGAACCTTCATTTAGCGTCTATCCAAACATTATTACGGACAAGCTACTCATTCATATGAAATCGCTACCCGGATATGCCGCATACAATTTTACTCTATTTGACTTAACCGGCAGGCAGTTATTGGTTGAACCTTTAGAGCACTCAACTTCATCTATTGATTGTAGCTATCTTGCTACTGCAATGTATTTATGGAAAGTAAGAGACGAAAGTGGCAATGTAGTGGGTGCCGGTAAAATTATCAAGCAGTAGGGTAAATTTTGCCGCAGCCTTTTCCGCGATTGATTTTTTAATGGAAAGGGCTTCGCGATGACAGCTTTTTTATTTTGAACAGCCAACCCCTTCCGTCCCCGAGGCGGGGAAACCGAAGCCGAAATACAAACAGCCAACCACCCCGGCAGCGTTGCCTACGGGCGACAACATGGGGATGGCCCCTACAAGTTATCCGCACCTATTGCATGGAATTGTTTAACCATTTATCTTCGTAAAATAATATGAAATAGCAATATTGCTATTTTCAAATTTTTGTTCTTTGAAATAGCGAGGCGCCCCGAATAAAACCAAATACATTTCGCACGGAGCCACGGAGTTTAACAGCCGAGCAATACAAGTATGGTTAATACTATCAGAAATATTTTTGGAAGAAGTTTGTTGAAAGACAATTGCCTGGGCCAGGTTTAAATAATTTAGAAATGGACCGGATAAAAATGGAAATTTGAGCTAGGCAAAGCACAAAGATAATTGATAGTCAATAATTTATATAGGGTATACATCATCTAAAATTGGCGATTTTTGAGCAATTATCTCTTCCCAACTAATTGATAACCTGACTTTTATAAATTATAATTTTCGCAAAAGTATACAAAAGTATACAGATTTTTTTCTGTTTTTGGAGACTTAATAGTTGTAGGGTATGTAGCATGAAATTGCAAGTGGTTGCACGCTTCCCTACTATATAATGCTTTTAGAAAGCCCGGCATAAATTTTACATTTACCGGCTACGGGATTTAATTAATTTGAGTTGAGCGAAAACGAACTTATAGCGCTTTTAAAACAAGGCGACAGGAGCGCATTTGATTATTTGGTTACCAACCACCAGGTACGCATATATAATGCCTGTTTGGGCGTGTTGCGTAGTCAGGAAGATGCAGAGGACGTAACGCAAGAGGTTTTTGTAGAAATATACCGCTCAATCAATAGCTTTAAAGAAGAGGCAAAGCTTTCAACCTGGATGTATAGGATTGCCATGACCAAATCGCTTGATTTTTTGCGTGGAAAGAAAAGAAAGAAACGGTTCGCTTTTATGAAACCATTGTTTGGGGAAGATAATGCGCCGAGATATGATCCACCTGATTTTGTTCACCCCGGAGTTCAACTCGAAAACAAGGAAACTGCCGCACAATTGTTTAAGGCGATTGCTGAATTACCGGAAAATCAAAAGGTTGCCTTTACGCTTAACAAAATTGAGGGACTTAGTTACCAGGAAATAAGCGAGATTATGGAAACAACGGTGCCATCTGTAGAGTCGTTGTTATTTAGAGCAAGACAAAATCTTAAAAACCTGTTGAGCGAATATTACAATAGCAATTTCTAGCGCAAGTTATTTAACCCAAAAGCATCTAACTAAATATGGAAGGCGAAAAAGATAAATGGATTGAAAGAACGCTAAACAGCCTGGAGGGCATTCAACCAGCTGTTCCATCGACAGATATGCATGGCCGCATTATGCAGCGGTTGCAGGCTGAGCGGTTCAGAATTGTACCCGATAAAGTTAAGCCAGCCACTATTTATAGAGCAGCAGCGGCTATTTTATTGATTATGGCGCTTAACATTTTTACCTGCACCATGTTTTCGAAAAACGTGACTGAGAAGAAGGGATTGCAAAGTTTTGCAAAAGAATACTCCATATCGGGCGGTAGCGAGAGCCTGTTAAATATTTAAGCCATGAAACCGGTGGGAAAACAAACGCTTTTGACAATTTTGGTGCTGGTACTGGTAGCTCTAAATATAGGGCTGGTAACTTTTATGTGGTACACCCAACGCCCCAACAACGGACCAGGCGGACCCGAAACGGCGAATTTTTTGATGCGCGAATTACGCCTTAGCAAAGAGCAGGAAGGTAAATACCACGACTTGCAGAAGCAATTTAACGATAGCCTTGAACCTATTAGAGAAAGAGAACGGCAAATACACGATCGTTTTTTTGGCATGATGCACGCGGTAAATCCTGATTCTGTATTGGTAACTGCAACTATTGATACCATGGGGCATATACGCGCTGAAATTGAATATTTAACCTTTGCTCATTTCAGGCAGGTGCGGGCTTTATGCAATGCTGAACAACAACAAAAGTTTGACAACATAATAAGTGATGCCATGCGGCGTATGGGGCCACGGCCGCAAGGGCCGCGTGGGCCGGGAAAAGAGCAACACAGGCCCCAAGGCCCGCAGGAAGGGCAAGGAGGCCCACCGGATGGCCCGCCGCCTCATTAAATGTTTGCCTACCTCAATAATTAATTAGCTTAGCCCTATGAGCCAGGTAAAATTAGTGATGCGTTTTGTGATATGCATTGCGGTGCTTAGTACCGCAGGTTCGTTTACAGAACCTGTGGAAAAGGCCAAGCTGAACATAAGAATTGAACATTTTGCAGGGCCGCAACGCTTAAGCCTGGATTCGGTTGAGTATAAAAACGCTTTGGGACAAACGTTTACAGTTTCACGATTCAGGTATTACCTCAGCAATGTTATTCTGAAAAACACAGATGGTGCCGAGTTTCAATCGCCCGATTATTTTTTGGTTGACGAGGCTGAACCTGATTCAAAATTGATAACAATTAAAGGTATACCTGTTGGCAATTACAGTTCCATTTCGTTTACTATCGGGGTTGATAGCTTGCACAATTGCAGCGGCGCACAAAGCGGCGCGCTTGACCCTGTTAATGGCATGTTTTGGACATGGAGCACCGGATACATTTTTTTAAAACTAGAGGGACACGCCGATGCCTCTACGTCGCCCGGACATATTTTTGAATATCATATTGGCGGATATGCAGCACCCAATAATTGCATTAGAAGGGTTACGTTGAATTTCAAAAAAAAGGGGATCGGCATTGCCAATGATAAAACGGATGAGTTACCCCTTAAGGCTGATATTTTGGAAATCTTCAAACCCCCGACTAACATTGATTTTTCGAAACTCTCATCAGTAACCGATTTCCATAATGCCACCACTATTGCCAATAATTATGAAGACATGTTTACAATAAATGCTGATGAATGAAACTGAAGTTTGTTTATCTTTTCTTTTTTGGAATGGCGCTTTACCTTGGGTTAAATAGTTTTGTTGAAAACAATCCTTACTTTATAATTACCACAAAAGATGTTGAGGTAAAAGTGCCGGCCGGTTTTCCCAAACCGGTTTACGATTTTAAGGAGAATAAAGTAACCCCGGAGGGCTTTGTATTAGGCCGTAAGCTTTTTTACGACCCAATTCTCTCGGCTGATAGTTCGGTAAGCTGCGCATTTTGCCACCAGCGTATTGCCGCCTTTGCGCATATTGATCACACGTTAAGCCACGGCATAAACGGATTGATAGGTAACCGAAATGTGCCCCCATTGCAAAACCTGATTTGGCAACAAAATTTTATGTGGGATGGAGCTATTAACCATCTGGAAGTTCAACCATTGGCACCGTTAACCAACAGCCAGGAAATGGGCGAGTCTTTAAAGCATACACTCGAAAAGTTACAGCGGAACAAAACTTATGTTGATGACTTCTACGCGGTCTTTAAAGATACCGCGATTACCAGCGAAAACCTTCTAAAGGCTCTTGCTCAATTTACAAGCCTGATGATAAGCGCGAACTCAAAATTTGATAAATATCAACGCGGGGAGGAGGAATTTACAGAACACGAGTTAAGCGGTTTAAAGCTTTTTAGGGCTCATTGTGAAAACTGCCATAAGGAGCCTTTGTTTACGGATAATACTTTTCGCAACATTGGTATAAAACCTGACACAGCCTTGCGTGATTCGGGTAGAATAAAACTTACCGGGGTGGTTGACGATTATATGAAATTTAAAGTGCCGGGGCTACGCAATGTGGCAATGACTTATCCATACATGCACGATGGGCGGTTTAGAACTTTACAGCAAGTGCTTAAGCATTACGCCGACGGAGTTTTTTACACTAACTACGATAAGAGTATTGAAAAAAATGTGGGTTTGACCAACCAGGAACAAAGCGATATTATAACTTTTTTAAAAACGCTTACCGATGAACAGTTTTTGCACGATCGAAGGTTTGCCGATCCGAATTTCAGGTAGCGTGAATATAGTCCGGCAATTCCACTTCCAATTGCTTAACGGCGGAATTGCAAACTGATTTTATGTATTCCATATCATGCATAATACCATTGCTTAAATCGGCCTCATTGCAATTTTCAATATGGCTTAAAGGAGTATCGAGTTTTTGCAATAACCCCATATAGCCAACCGTAGATTTCATACTGTGGGCAATACTTCTAAGTGCTTTCAAGTCTTTGGCATGGTACGCAGTATTAAGTTCTCCCAACTCCTGCTGCACCTGCGAACAGAAAATATCTGCCAGTTCCTTTACAAATAATTTGTTTCCACCCGAAATTTTTTCGACCTCTGTAAAATCTATTACGGATGAAGAATCGCCGGAAGCTTTCCTTGCCCCGCTTATTGCTAAATCAGCCCTTTCAATTTCCAAAAAGTTAAACAGCACCGCATAAAGTTCTTCCTCTTTAAATGGCTTTGTTATATAACCGTTCATACCGGCTTCGTTAATGCTATCCAAATCGCCGTCAAAAGCATGGGCGGTAAGTGCAACTATTGGTACACTTAATTTCATTTCATCGCGGATAACCTTTGTAGCCTGATAGCCATCCATTTCAGGCATTTGGATGTCCATCAACACCAGTTTATAGTTGCCATCTTTAAGCATGTTGCAGGCCACACTACCATTAGGTGCAAAATCAAAATCAATGTTCCACTTCTTTAAAATAAAGCCGGCCAATTTTTGGTTCACCGGGTTATCCTCAACAACCAATACTCTTCCCGACAAATGTTCTGATTCAGAAATGCCTTCTGAAAACCCATCGGTGACATTTGATGGCTCGCCCGATTTGCCAAAAGGCAATTGATATTTAACCGTAAAAGCGAACTCAGTACCCTCGCCCTCAATGCTACTAACGCGTATGCTTCCACCTTCAAGCTCAACCAAAGATTTTACAATAGAGAGGCCGAGACCAGTACCGGTATTTTTCCTGCCCGCATTGTTATCTACCTGCTCAAAGCGGTCAAAAATTTTAGACAGCTTATCCCGGGGGATGCCCAGCCCGGTATCTTTTACTTTAAACTCTAAAATTGCAGTATCATCCAGGGTTTCAATCGCTTTAATCCTCACCATTACGGCACCCCTCTCAGTAAACTTGATAGCATTGCCGGCCAGATTTACTAAAATCTGGTTAAGCCGGTTTGCATCGCCTACAAACTTAAGCGGTACGGTTTCATCACACTTAAACTCGAGGCGCAGGTTGTTTTCTTTAGCGGTGTGTTCAAACAGCTTGCGCAGGTTTTCAAGTACATCATCAATGCTAAACTCGTGAGGTTCGAGCTTCATCATACCTGCTTCAATTTTCGAAAAATCGAGTACGTCGTTTACTATAATCAACAGGTTTTCGGAGGCGTTTTTAATTGTTTGAACAAAATCAGCTTGTTCAGTATCCATTTTTGTTTTGGCCAAAAGATTTGTAAAGCCAACAATTGAGTTTAATGGCGTACGTATTTCGTGGCTCATGTTTGAGACAAACCGGGTTTTTAAAATGGCAGCTTTTTCCGAAACGTCTTTAGCCTTTTCAAGCTCCTCCATAATGGTAGCGCGGCGTTGCAAATTCCACACCGTGGTTATCATAAATAAAAACCCGAGGAAAATGATTAACGCTGTTGCAACAAGAATAGTAACCCGCGTTTGGTGTGCAGCTTTATTGTAAGTTTTAGCCGAGGTTTCGAGCTCATGGTTTTCGAACTCCTTAATATTTCCGGCAATTAGCTCAATACTGTCGTTCAATACACTGGCTTTGCCCGTTTCAATAAACTCGAGTGCAATATCCCTCCCTCCCAGTTGGTACAACTTTAAAATGTTATCGTTGAATCCTATTTTCCGCTCAATAAGGTTGCGCAGCAATATCATGTTGCGTTTTGCCTGCTCATCTGAAACCAAATCGGAAAATTGTTTGGTTAAAGCCAAAATTGCTTTTTTATCGTTTTTGGTATTCTTGATATAGCTACTATCGTTGGTAAGCACATAATCGCGCACGTTGCTGTGCAACTCGCGCATTTGGCCAACCAGGTCGTCAAGGTGTTTTAACTCCTGGTTTTTTTGAATGCTTAAGAGGTTAAGGTTGCTTAGTGAACGAATACTTTTATAACTAAGTGCCGATATAACACAGGTTACAATCATAATGGCAATAGCCGATACCACTATGAAGCCCGTCATAGAGGCCACATTAACCGACTTAATTTTCCGCTCAAAAAGTCTTAGTATCTTTCGCAAAGAGGAAGATTCAGTTTATAATAATAAAAAGCCGGAATTCATCCACTGCCAATTATTACAAAAGTATGAATTATTGCTGGCTTTAGTGTCGCTAAAAATACGTTCAACGGAACTACACCATGAAGGCCGATATATCCTCAAAATGCGGAAATTTCCTCTCTAGGCTTTTATAAAAAGGTAGCTAACTATTACAGTCATTAAAATCAAAACCGTAATTAGTTTTACAAGAGCAAATTGCTGCTCAGGGGTGCGTTGCGAAAGTATGTTACGGTAGTCCTCTTTATAGGATTGAGGGCGCGCATGTATGTGCGAATTTGAATGTGAATGTTTCATGCTGCTGACATTTATAATGCAATAATACGAGCGCAGATAAAAACAGTTCGCTTTATTCGATGAAGCAAGGTATAAATTCGATGAGGTCGCAGTATTTTAAGACAGGAGAAATGATGTTTAATACAAACCAGAGAAAGAGGCTTAAAACAGATTTAACTTACTCATTAGCTGTTCTTTATAGGAGTCGGCAACGGGAATTGGCTTACCATCAATGTATATCATACTATCTGTAACTGTGGCAATTTTTGAAATGGCCACAATGTACGAACGATGCACCCGCTGAAATTTGCCTGTTACCAGTTTTTCTTCAAGGGTTTTCATGGTAATATGTACTGTATATTTTGATGCTTTGGTTTGAATCATAGCATAGTCGCCAAGGGCCTGCACAAATAGTATTTCGTCGAACATAATTTTTGTCCAGGCACCATCGCTCCGAACGAAGAAGAAATCTTTGGTTGTTGCGCCAATTGCCGAACTATCGAAAACCGCTTTTGCCCGCTCAACAGATTTGATAAACCTGGGCAACAAAACAGGTTTTACAAGGTAATCAACAACGCGCTGCTCGAACGCTTCAACGGCATAATCTCTTTTGGAAGTAGTGAGAATAACAAGGGGGCAATTGCTAAGATGCTTTACCAGTTCAATACCTGTCATTTCGGGCATTTCAACATCCAGCAATATCAGGTCTACCTTTTCGCGGTCCAGAAAACTTACAGCTTCTGCCCCGCTTTGACACTCGCCTACATACTGCAAATATTCAACCTGTTCAACCAGGTTTTTCAATACCAGCCGGGCCATTTTATTATCGTCAACTATAAGTGTGCGCATAGCGATAAAAAGTATTCAAAAACCAAAATAACCACTGCTGGTTCTATGCCGGAAACAATTAGCATAAAGACTTACCCGTGGTTAAAATACACTTTTTTGCCGCATTTTAAAATCGAAACGCTGATTATAAACCGCAAAAATATTGGACTAAGAAAAGCCCTAATTCACCGAAATATTGCCACAAACCATCGAATAACTGCGCCTTGCGTTTTTTTCGGACGTAATATTATGCAGGCATTAAGAATATGTTTTTAAGCGAGCGTATAAAACCATAGGTGTTAACGTTTTGGCACTTATGATTTTGATATGGTTAGATAAAGAAAGATGATCAGGTAAAATTGTTAGGCTTGCTTGTGGCATCTATTTCTGTTTCGCTTATTGCAAAATGGCCATGGTGAAAATATTGAGCTAATCAAGGATTTGGTTTAATAATCTACGGTTTCTCTCGGGGGAGGGGAATCGAATAAAGGGGCCCTTTATCCTATAAAGGGCCCTCTTTTAAAATTTTAAACTTCCAGGGATTTATGCTTCCGGAAGTTCAATGTTATCGTTCTTTTTTCATAACCCGTGGTGGGGTAAATGGAAGAAAGGGGACCTTATTATAAGGCCCCCTTATATTTAAAGCCATATACTTTAATCAGAAACGAATCGTTAAAGATATATCAGCGATATATCATGGATTCCAAACCATCTAAAACCGAAATTGAAATGCTTACTAAACAGTGTGCCCCAGCGCTGAAAAAAATATTATTGGTTGATGACGATAAAACGTTTATTCATTTAAACCGCGCAATGCTAAAATATAACGATGTTAATTGCCAGATAGATGAGTGCAGAAACGGGCAAGAGGCATTGGCTTATATTTCATGTACCAAACAACTGCCTGATGTGATTTTGCTTGATATTGATATGCCGGTGATGAACGGCCTGGAATTTTTAGAAAAATTTGATGAACATGATAGCCGCGTTGAGCAGACCAAGGTATTTGTGCTTTCTTCTTCTACAGAGCAGGACCGGGTGAAATCGCGCAGGTATAATTTTGTAAAAGGCTATTTTCAAAAGCCGCTGAGCGATTCGCACATTAAGGAGATACTTTCTCTATTCTAACCCGCGTTACTTATAAATCGCAATTAATTCGCTATCCCGGTTTTTCATGCCACGATACATCCCTTCGCTGTTAAAGGGCATTTCAATATTTCCGTTTTTATCAATGGCAATCAAGCCGCCTTCGCCGTTTATTGCAACCAGCTTTTTCATCACCACCTCATTACACGCCTGCTCCAAGGTCAGGTTCTTATATTCTATTAAGCACGAAATATCATGCGCCACTACTGAGCGAATAAATAATTCACCATGCCCTGTGCATGAGATAGCACAAGTATTATTGTTGGCGTAAGTACCTGCACCGATAATGGGGGAATCGCCTACACGTCCAAATTTTTTATTAGTCATACCACCGGTTGAAGTACCGGCAGCAAGGTTTCCATTTAAATCTAACGCCACCGCCCCCACTGTTCCAAATTTCTTTTCCCCTAGGGCTTCCGGCGCTTTGCCATTTGACTGAATGTTATGATCTAAAAAGGT
Source organism: uncultured Bacteroidota bacterium (assembly GCA_903861145.1). GTDB lineage: Bacteria > Bacteroidota > Bacteroidia > Chitinophagales > LD1 > Bog-950. The sequence continues at coordinate 12,408 of CAIOTH010000073.1, forward strand.
GCCGCTGCTTTTAATAGCTTCTTGCCATTGCGCAAAACGCATATCCGAATCGAAATATGCATCGGGCTCAAAGCGCAACTTAAGCTGCCGGGCAAATTCTTCAGCACCATCGGCACATAAAAAAACGTGTTCGCTTTTTTCCATTACAGCCCGTGCCAACTCAATTGGGTTTTTTACATTGCGGATAAGCGCAACCGCGCCAGCGCTAATATCCTTACCCCACATAATACTTGCATCCATTTCGTGTTTGCCAACACTGTTATAAACCGAACCATGACCAGCGTTAAAAAGCGGACAATCTTCCAAACTTTTTATGGCGGTTTCAACGGCATCTAATGCACTTCCGCCCCTTGCCAAAATATCATATCCCAAAGTAAGGGCTTCCCGTAAAGCCGAGGTGTATTGCTTCTCTTTTTCAGGGGTAAGTGATGAGCGAAGTATAGTGCCAGCGCCCCCATGTATTGCTATTCCTACTTTTTTCATAATGCTGTATTTTGTGGTGCTTCAGGGTTTTCAAGATATCCGTTAAACAATTTTAATGCCCTTTTCAGCCAAAAGGGTATATATTTTCGAAAGCATTTCACTTCTGAATTCCTGTTCTTTATAGATACTGGTAATCCATACGTTAATTGAAATTGCGCTTGACTTTTCGGAAAGATTATTGACTAAAATTTCTGCCGGTAATTCCTGTATTACATGTTCATCTTCTTTCAATGCTTTCAGGATTATCTCTTTGGCGGTTTTTAGCTGAGAGGCCGGTTCAATTTCCATAATTAACTCAGTTCGACGGTGGTTATTACTCCGAGTCCAATTTACCATGTGGCTTGATAGGATATCTCCATTAGGCACTATCACTTCCGAACCATCAGAGGTAATAAGTTTACTGGAGCGAATTCCAATACTCTGAACTCTTCCTTTTTTGTCAGCCACTTCAATGTAATCGCCAATTTGCATAGGCTTTTCAAAAATCAGGATAACCCCAGAAACCAGGTTGTAAACTATGTTCTGCAAACCAAGCCCTATACCTACACCCAAAGCACCCAGCACTACAGTAACCTTATCAACCGGCAGGCCCGATGCCACTACCGCAATAAAAAAGCCAACCATGATGATTACTAACCTGAACAAAACCATACGCGATTCCTTTTTTTCAAGGTCGCCCATAAAATCATCTTCGGTTTCGCCAAAGAAATAGCCAACATACTTTTGCAGAACACTAACCAGATAAAGTATAAGAATGAAGGTAAGGATGTTGCCCACCGAAAAAGAGGTGCTGCCAACTAACCTGGGTGTATTTAATAATTTATCCAGGAAAAAGACAATGCCATTATATATCTCAAGGTTGGTTGTAAAGCTGATTAACCAGCCCAAAATGGCAGCAATACCAAGCAGCTGGTACAAACCTTGTTGAATGTCGCTATAATTAAATTTCTCAGACATTCCCCCGGTTACTCTTCTGCTTTTCATTTGCAGATAAAAGGCCTCAGTTAGTATGGGAACCAAAACAAAAAGACCTGCCATTTGGGTAAGTCCAATTATAGCCGAAGAGGTTAACGTTTTGGCCAGCGTTAACCTGCCAGCGGTGTTGGCCAATACCGAAACCACATTCATAACGAGATACAAAATAGTCACCCAATTTAGCACTCTTCCCAACGATAAGCTCTTTTTATAATCCGCTAAAAAACGGAAGCCCACGAAAACTGAAAACACATTAAGAGCAAGCAAAAAGACCCTCAAGGCCCAACCCGGTGTAATAACGACATTCATCATTGCTGTTAGTACTGACAGCACAACAAGCGCTAACCAATAAAAAAACAATTGTCTTGGCCAAATACGCCAAAAAACAAATGAGAGCGGAATCAATATAAGCAAGTGTAATATTTCAACATAAATAGCGGGTTGGTTGAAGCCATAAAAAGGAGCGATGTTTAGCGTAAAAATTAAAGTGCTGAGTATAGGGATAGGAAGAATATATTTCAGTTCTAGGTCGCCTTCATTTGCGTTGCCACCGGCAAGCCTTATCTTTCTGAAATTGATAAATACCCATAGGAAATATATAAGGCCAATAACAATAGTTACAATCCAATCCTGTTTGTTGAGCGATAAATAATAAGCCAGAACGCTCATTCGTTCTTTAAACGATTGCACGGTAAAAGCAATAACATCATCAGTGCTATAATTGCTACGGACATCCCATATGTAGTTGTACTCTTTGGCAGAAACCTTTATTACCATTTCTGCCAATTGGTTTCCAACAACGTTTTGCAACTCAGTTACGTCAAAATAGCTACCCGATACTGCTGCTTGTAATTTACCAATACGCGCTAGGTTAGTGTTAGTAGAGGATTGCGCTTCGGCCCATCTATCATTTAAAATCAGCATTTCATCCAGGTGCAAATTGGCAAAAGCGGTGTCGGCCGCAACTTTTTGGGTAAATGAGTCCTGCACAAAGGCATTCATTTCGGCAGACATGCCTGACAGGTCCTTATTATCAGCATACAAAACATCGCGCCACCCGTGGAGCTTATCTTCCATGTCCTGCAATAAAACGCGATACAACTGAAGGTTATTTACATTCAATACCGTACTATCGCGGCCCAGGCTTTGACTAATGGTATGAATTGTTGACTGCATATTCCGTAATGCCTTCTCAATTTCGATAGTTTTAAACCGATATTTTGATTGGTTGGTAATTCGGTTGAGGGTGCTGTGTAAATGTTCAATCTGCTGTAACAAAGTATCGGCATAACCCAGCGAAAAAACTTGCGGTACAACATTTTTACGAATAGAGTCGGCCCGGGCGTGACGGTGTACCACCACAATCTTGCGCAGACTATCCATTTCAGCCAATCTTTTGTTGGGCTTACCGGCAAAAGCGCTTTGCACGGAAATAACAAAAACAATAATAAACACGAAATATTTTGGCATAAGCAAATTCCTTAAACAAGCGAAATTTGAAGTTACACAATTCTTTGACTTAGGAAAGTTGAATTGAACCCTTATAGCAACCTGAACAATGGACTATTGCCCGATTTTATTTAGTCCTTCTTTTTGCAGGCGAGACGGACTTAGTAATAGTTTGGCCTTGTACTAATTGCTTTGAGTCTTTCACCTTCATTAAAGAATTTGCAAAAGCCTCTTTCAGCAATTGTTTAACATAAGTTTTGGGTAGGTCTTCTTTTTTAGTAATAAGAAGGTAGCGATATTGATTGCCTTTGCCCAGGAGTAATTTCTTAGGGTCTTTAATTTGCGAACCCCAGTAAAACCCGAAGTGCAGGTTTTTACCACTGCGATACGCGGCTACGGAGCAAAATATGTGGCCCATTCTATCGGTAGGAGACCAACCAAAAGCCAGGGCATTATAATTATCATAAATAAGCTCGTTGGCTTTCGGATATAAATCCCACACAAATTCGCGCATCCACAAGGCGGTTTCCTTTATATGATCGGGAAAGGGCTCAAGAAATTTCATTAAGTCGGTTACATCTTCTTTCGCCATTATAATTTTTACACCGCAATTGGTATTTAAAAATTTTTGTCGGTAAGTATTTTTTTACTTTTTAGTTTGGTAAGAATAAACTCCGCCTCTGCTTCATCAACCCCGCCCGCAATTTTCAAAGTTTTCAAACCATAATTAAATCGAATTGTTCCCCCGTCATATAACGGTGCAAGGCCGGTTCTACGCGCACCTCCATAACCATATTTATCCTCCTGAACCCGGAAATTTTTCGCCTCACTTAAATCGTACGTTGATGGTTTAAAAAAGATCGCGCCCTGCTTCTGTACTGTAAGTTGCCCTTGTTCAAAATGTAATATTTCTTTTCCAATAACATTCCAAATTAAAGTCCGTATCGCAAAAAAGCCACCTATAGTCCATCCACACAACCAAATAAGGATAAACAAACCTGCAAAATTTAGTGACCGCCACAATCCACCCACCGCACCTATAGCAAAAGTTTCGCCCATTAGCCAGCCGCATAACCAAAAACTCAGAAACAAAATAAGCAGCACATTCTTTTTAGTAGGGATTGTAATTTCCAAACCCTGAAACGTATCAACAACAATAGCCCTACCCTGATATGGTTTTTCCGTCATATAAATTTATTATTTCTCGTTCTTTCTTTCATCATTCCTTCGCTCCTCTTGTTTTTTCAAGTCTTCCTTATGGCTGTTGCGCTCCATATCTTCAGGGTCGTCTAATTCAGGAGCATTCTTTAAAGCTTTCCAGTTAAATTTTGCATCCATAGGTGTTAATGCTTTTTGCGGGTCGAACAAGCGCAAGTCGCTTGAAAGTGCATTGTAGGGTGTATTATCGGGAACATCAGTAAACAGGTCACTTAAATCGGTAGCACCGGCATCAAACTGGTTGATGTACGGTGTGCCTAATATGTTCCAAAATGTTTTGAAGATGCTGCCAAAACTATAGTGCACATGGCCCACGTAATCTTTTTTGGCATAAGGTGATATGAGCATCAGCACACTGCGGTGAGCGTCGATGTGGTCAACCCCTCCCTGCGAGTCATCTTCAGTAACAACAATCAACATGTTCTTCCAATAAGGTGTATGGCTTAAAAATTCTACTATTCTTCCTAAAGCCAAATCGTTATCGGCCTGGTAGCTACACTCAAAAGGATATCCATCATTGGGGCGCTCACCCGCACCGTGGTCGTTAGGAAGTGTAAGGGTTAATGCTGAGGGCAATGTTTTTCCTTTTCCTACCCACCGGTCGTTAAATTCTTTCATAAACATATCCGTCCTAAACTGGTCAGGTATGTACATATTAAAGGTGGCGTATAGTTTTGAGGTGTTATTGAAAAGAGGGGCTGATACCGGATAGTTTATTATTGACCGGGTGCCACTATATTTAAATTCCTTCTCCTCAAAGCCCGGTGCCATTTCAACGCCCATCCCGAAATTGAAAAAGGAGATTTTATTACGGTCGAAATGATCCCACACGGTTCCGGCCTCGTTGTAGTCTTCGGGATAAACAGAAGCATTAGAGCCCACCATTAGATTAGCACCGGGTGCCGTAGAGTTCGGCTTCCAATCACGGTTACCACCGTATGCAGCCGAAACGCTGGTCTCAACCCATTCGTTTGGATAAGTGCATGCCAACCAGCGGTGGCCATCGGCGGAGTGGTCGGAATCGCAGTAAAAATTATCGCCAATAGAAAATCTTTTGGTTAGCGCTAAGTGGTTGGGCATTACATTGCAATGGTCTATCCGAAAGGTTTTCTTTTCGTTCTGCACGGTTACATTAACACCAAAACGCGCCAATGACGCTAAACCTTTACCCTTGGCTACCTGTCCCAATACCTCATCATAATTGCGATTCTCTTTGGCTATAAAAACAATGTATTTAATAGGACTTTCCTTCTCTTTAGGATAAAGAGGTACAGGATTATTCTTGCGATTTACAAAGCTTTGGTCGAGCGCATCGGTAAACACAAAATTATTCTTCATTACTTGTTCGCTTTGTTGGGCCAACGTTTCGATGGAAGGGATATCTATAACAGAAACATAACCGTGCATCAAGTGGCCAATGTTGCTGCCCTCGGGGCCGAGCGTAAAATCGGGGCCTGCATTTGGGCCGCTACCATAACCCTTTGCGTTACTAACAATTAGTTTCTTGCCATCGGATGTAACTTTAAGTTTTGAAGGAAACCATGCAGTAGGAATATGCCCAACTACTTCCCTCCTATCAATATTGATTACACCCACAGCATTAATACCGGCTTCAGCTACAAATAAAGTTTTGGTATCGGGCGTTAAAGCCAGGCCAAAAGGAATGATGCCACGAAATCTCTTAAGACGCTCATCGGGTTTAATATAAATGGTACTAACAACTGTATCCTTCTTTACATCGATCATCGAAATACAATCGTTATTGCCATTGCTAACAAATACAAAATCATTTGTAGCAACCAGCGAGTTGGGACTTGCACCACCTACCGCAGGAAAATCCTCAACCATTTCACCCACAGGTATACCGGTTTTTATCTTAGCTGTTACTTTAGGTTCACTTTGGTTCAAATCAATTTTGAAAACCGAAAAAGATTCTATGTTATGCGGATCTCCAAGGCCAGGAACATCAACTGTATCGTTTTTGTAGCCATCTGCGCCTTTCTTTGATAAATATGCTGAAGTTGGAAACGTAACAGCAGTTGTTTTGCTTTTCTTTGGGTCAAAGCTTCTCAAGAATTTGTATTCGTACATACCCACGTTCGCCACGTAAACAGATTTTTCGTCGGGTGTTAAAGTTACCCCAAACGGGTACCTGCCCACCTGTATACGACTCTTTAGGGCCTTGGTTTTAACGTCAACTATCAATAGGCTAAAGTTGGTCTGGTCGACCGCATATATAGTTGAGCCATCCTTACTCATCACCATATCGCCTATATAACCATCTTTAATTTTATCGGTAGTAAAGTTGATAGAGCCTGCGGGATTTCCGTTTTTAAGGTCAAACAGATAAATTTTATTTTCCTGCCCGCCTGCAACATATACTGTGTTATTATCCGGTGCTATAGCCAAACCCATAAAAACCGAGGCCAGAATGCCTTTATTGGTTTCGGCACCCGGTGGTATTTGCTGCACTTCAGGATTTGGTGTATTGAGCCCGCGGATGATAGAAATAGACAATGGAGAAGTTCCGGAATTGGCCGTAACTGCAATATTGCCATCATTACTTAGCACGAGGCCATAAGGATGCGGCGCGACTTTGATTTGCCGGCCGGCTGGCGTTATAAAACGGCCATTGGGCAAAACCGTTTGCCCTTGCTGGTTGATGTTGGTGTATTGATTGCCGGCAGGAGCCGAAATTACATAAGGCCCGTTAGATAATGTTGCACTTGTTTTAGGTTTACAGGACGAAAGCGCGAAGCAAACCAGCAAAAGAAGGCCTATACTTTTTCTCATAGGGTGAAGATAGGAAACAGAACAAAATAAATTGCGGGTGCCCAAAAGTTGACAGTTGCTTAACATTACTGCATTTAGCATAAACTATTTAAACCCTATTTGGTTGTAATTATATGAAAAGCAGGAATCAGCGGTTAGCTATATTTTGTTCGTTATTGCTTTGTTGCGGTATTTACGTTAGCATGGATGCGCAGCAGTCAAGCCGAGACACTTTAAATCAAAATACTAATAATTCAGGCATCCCCAATAGTGGCAATACCCTTTATCCCAATAATGGGCCAGAGTTTCCCCATTCCAGTTTCCCTATCCAGAGTACGGACCCAGGTCCTCTTTTTCATGGCCCATCGGGCATTATGTTCGATACCATTCCTGACCCTCAACATATTAATCATCCTCAATAAACCCTGCTACCAGATTGGCACGTTATTTTCCTTTTAAATACCATTATTAACTAAAACAATGCTTATGTTACGCTGGTCATTTCTTTTTCTGGTAATAGCCATTATTGCGGGTATACTTGGTTTTACCGGCATTGCTGAAGGAGCCGCAGCAATTGCAAAGATTCTCTTCTTCATTTTTATATCGGTGTGGTTAATTGTGCTCATATTGGGTATAACGATTTTCAAGTCGTAGATAAAACTCAATTGGAAACAGAAGAAGCTACTGCGCGGAAAACCCGTTCACAAACCTTTTCCAGGCGTCTAACAGCTCCCCTTTTAAAACACGTGGAAATTTAACCTGTCCGCCCGCCTTTCCCCGCCGATGCAGAAAATTGTAGAACTCCTGGTTGGGCATGGTAACGATTTCAATATCCTTGAGCGCGTAATTTCTCTCTACACGATAGTCGTCGTTTAATTCCTTTAGTTTTTCATCGAGCTCGAATTTAAGTGCTGAATTATCAACCACGCCATCACATCCGATATACCATACGTGAATGTATCTTCCATCCTTAGGTTCCGCATAAACAGTAAATTCATTACAGGTGAAACCAAACTTATCTGATACTACTTCAATTGCCTTATTCATGTTATCAACAGAAAGGTGCTCACCGGTTACGCTTAAAAAATGCCTGGTGCGGCCCGATACAACAATTTCAGCCTTTTCCGTGTTTGTGAACCGAACAGTATCTCCAATTAAATACCTCCAGGCACCCGAGCAGGTTGTAATAAGCAGAGCATAGTCCTCATCAACATTTACATCTTTTATTGTTAGTGCTTTTGCGCTTGGTTTTACATTACCTGCTTCGTCAAAATTGTGGTCGTTAAAAGGCATAAACTCAAAAAAATTATTGTCCGATAAAATGAGCTTCATGCCCTCGGCCGTATTGCTTTGCTTAAAAGCAAAAAAGCCTTCGGAGGCGAGGTAGCTTTCGTACCAGTATACTTTTTCTCCAAACAGGCTGTTAATACTTTTAAAATACGGTTCGGCCCTAACACCGCTGTGTATATAAACCTTTAGTTCGGGCCATAGCTCGTGGATATTTTTGAGATGGTAATACTCAATTATGCGCTCTAAAACAATTTGCACCCAGCTGGGAATACCGGTTATGATTGAAATGTTCCAGTCTTTAGCATCGCGCACAATGTTATCAATTTTACTATCCCACTGCATCCGCATTACATCGCGTCCCGGCTTTGAGAACGACTGATACCAAAGGGGTATTTTTAATTGTGTAATGCCACTTAAATCGCCGGTGTAGCTAACACCGTTATAATTGAGGTCCATGCTGCCACCAATTAATAAATGGTGTTTACCGAAAATAGAAGCAGGTATTTCTTTATTTAAAGCAATGCGCAGCGACAACTTTAAACTTTGCCTTTTAAACTGCGTTAACTGCGCTTTCGAAACCGGCACATATTTACTCGCCCCTTCAGAAGTACCAGAGCTAAGTGCAAAATATTCCAACCTGCCTTTTGTTGCCACATCTCGTTCGCCATTTAATGCCCGGGTCCACCACTTTCTTATTTCCTCATACGAATGTATAGGCACTACCTTTTGAAAGGCGCTAATCGGGTCTTCGTCAGCTATTATTGCATTGAAATAATAATAGCTGCCAAAGGCAGTGTGAGCCGCACCGCCCAGTAGCTTCTTTAAAACTTTAAGTTGCTTATCGTAATATTTTTGGACAGGCGTTTGATTGCGAATAGATTTATAAAGCCCACGAAGTGACAGGTTTTTAGAAAGAGAATTTAAATTGTCCTTATCGTCTGACATAATTACTTATTCATGCAATTTAGGAATGGATAGGCCCTTTGCATCATCTTGTTTCAAATCGCTATCCGTAAAACCATATTCACCAAAATAGTAACTTTTATCCCCTTTCAGGTTGGAGTAATACATGTGATGTTGCGCGCCGATAGATTGAACGCAGGTAATGCTTACGGTTTCAACAATTCCATAAATACTCATTCGCACTTGTGTATGCGTATCACCATCACCGGCAAATAAATGAAAGGCCAGAATATCGTGCACCTTGTACTCAACACGCGCTTCAAGCCATTTTGCGAACCAGCTTTCGCGCATGGCAATTACTTCGGGGGTATATAAAGTGGCTGAGCATAAAATATGCGGCTGTTGTGGGTCAAGAGTCTTAAAATATTTCTGAGCCCCATCCCATCTAAACTCAAACAACTCTCCGTACTCGGCAATTAATAACGTAAAAGGCTCAATACCTTCCAAATCATATGCTTGGTGAAAAAACAAAGCCGAATCAGATTTGAAGAAATCAAGAACCACGAGTCCGCGACTTTTACGGTAAGGCAGTTTCCGCTGGTGCCGTTTAAAGGCGCCGTTTAAGAGGCAAACGGTTCGTTGGTTATCGGTAGTTGCAATCCAGGTGCCCCCAGCTTCTCCGTCGCGGGGGAATAGCACCCTGTGCCCGGAAATCAACTCAAACTGCGGTGTTTCAGCTGGCTTTCTAAGTAGGGCTTCATCGCGGTTGCTGGTTAATATATAACCGGCAGGGGTTGGTAAATATGTTACAGTGCACATTACTTTAGGAGTTTGCTATTATCATCAAGTATTTAATGATGGTGCAGCAGTTTAAATAATTGCAGCACCGCCAGGCCCATCAGCAGCACGCCAATAATTCGGTCCAGTATTTTGCGTTCCAGTTTCATATTTTCGACCAGCTTTTTTCCTCCAACAGCATATATCCATAATATGCACGCTGTGCCAATTGAAGTTATGATGGCGAAAATAGTGATTGCCAGAAAGCCGTCTTTTAGTTTATCGCTTAAATACACACCCCAAACCAGCCAAAACGGAACCTGCAGTGGATTTATGATAGTTGCAAATACTCCGCGCCCAAAGCCGGATAGTGCGGGTATTTTCACCGCGTCTTCATTATGAAAAAAGCTGAGCAGCCCGAGGGCCGTAAAAATAACCACCGCAGACCATTGCAGAACCACTACCAAATTTGGTTGCTGCATCAGCAAATCAAGGCCGGTAATGCATCCCAAACAATAGAGGAACTCCATAACCGTGGCCAGTAAAATAAAGGCCCACAATTTGCCTTTTGTATGGCTTATTGCAAGTTGAACCACCGTTAAATTAATATTACCCGGTGGCAAATACCCTACAAAACCAAGAATGAAACCGAGAGCCATGGTTAGCATCTACACAAGCTGATTTAGGTTATCAAAAACTTCCGCCAAATTATCACAGCACCAAATACATCACTACTTGAAAGGCTCTAATATCATATAAAACGCTCAAACCAGAAAAACAGTGCTGACTTAATGCGAAGAACAAGCTGGTCTGGTCGGATACGAACAAGTGTTAGTTCAGGTATTCCCATTGAGCCTTATAAGCCGTGCTTTTGAACAACTGTAAGTGTCATTGACCTCTTTATTACGCGCTTTAATGGCCTTTCACATTTCCTTAATAATGCAGTGACTTTTTATTGATAAAACTTAATGCTGGGTTAGCCATGAGGTAATAAACTTTCGGAATTTTTGTAAGCGGAAAAACCAGCCATGAAATATCACTTAACCGCCTTGTTTATGTCAGTATTAATAGCCCATGCCGCTCCACCCGAGACCCCTGAATGCAGGGATGGAAAATATTACGAGCCACATTCGGAAGTGCCGTTTTCGGGATATTTTACCAGGTACTACCAGGGCGGTTTTAGCAAGGAAAGCGAAGGCAGGATAAGAGACGGGGTAATGGATGATGTATGGGAGTTTTATTACCCCACCGGAAATTTTAAATGTGAAGCCGAATTTGCAAATGGGGTTAAAATAAGAACCATAAAAAGCAATTACGAAACCGGCGAAAAGGAAAGTGCATTTGATGAAACTACCCAAACATATACGGTTTGGTACAAAAGCGGCGCTGTTAAGTCTACCAGCCATTATTTGTTCGGGCTTAAACAGGGCAGCTGCAAAGAGTGGTATGAAAACGGTGCTATTAAATCGGACTACACGTATTATACGCACCACGAGCACGGTGTATGCAAGGAGTATTTTGAAACCGGGCAGGTATCGCTAATCGCGGTTTACCGCGATGGAAAGAGGAGTGGTTTTTGGCAGGCATTTTATCCGGATGGCAAACTGAAGTTTCAGGGGAGGTACTCTGAGGATTCGAAAACAGGAAAATGGGTTACGCGCGATGCCAAAGGGAAACTCACCAAAGAACTTTATTAAGACATGAACTTACTCTACATATCACTATTGATTACCAGCCTGGCAATGACCGGAATACTGGCTTTAGTGTTTTTTGATAAGAGGATGAAAAAGGTTTTGAATGCCAACTCTTACAACAGCGCTTTTAGCTTTTTGGCAATTGTATCTGTTACCGGGATTTTGTTGACCAGCGTTATCGGATTTTCTACCAAACACACTTCAGACGGCAAGCAATTAGTTCAAAATATAGATAAAAGACCTTAAGCTTTGGTCTGTGCCGAATTAGGCGTGGAGGAAAATTTACCAGGCATAAAAAAACAGGGCCCTTCCGCGAAGCCCTGCAACCCACCTAACACACTTGCTCCGGGGAGCAAGTACAGCGAAAGTGTTATTAATTCATTCCTCAAACCATTAAGGCTTGATTCACTCCCATATCAATGTTTATAAAGTTTACCAAACCACTTCGAGCGGTCATCGGTAAATTTGCCAAGGGGCATGCCACAGGCATTTTTTCTTTCGTCCAGTATTTGCTGCTGCTCTTTCAACGTTTCAGCCAGGAGGGCATATCCCGGTATTTCAATTTCATGCCTAAAAATATCGAGTGCATAAAAGAATGCCGTGTTGAGGCTATATATATCTTCGGGGCTAAACCGATTATCGCCAGCAACTTCAATAAGCCACTGGTAGAGAATTCCGCTTTTATGGGCACCGGTGTTTATAATATTAGGGATGGTAATTGTAAATTGGATTTGCGGATTGCCAACCCATTCAATTTTAAAAACATCTACGGTCCAGTTTCCAAATTTCGCTAGTTCCATAATTCTCGTTTTTTTATCAAATTTTTATTGAATTGATAATTCACTTTCAGCGCATTAGATGTAATCCAATAAAGTTTCTTCAATTCTAAGTTTTTTGCCGGGTTTAATATCCCCCCCCTCAATTGCGTTACAGTGAAGATAGGACGTGGACAGGCAAATGCTTTACCATTTTGCGCGCCATTATTAAAAGTCTGATTAAGGTTTAAAAAACAACGAGGAGCCTTAAAACTGCTGTGGCAAAAGGTTTCAGTGCTATACCCTTATGTTTAAAAGTGCGGTAAAAATTCATGTAGTCCACGCCTGTAAAAGCGTCTATCATGTCTGAAAATGGGTACAACGGTTTTCCGTGGATTGTTTAAAACAGGGTTTAATTGCCCGGTGGCTATTTTTTAGGTTTATCCAAAATTAAAACCCACCCATCATGAAAAACAAATACTACTTACTAGCGCTTTCGGTAGCTATTGCCGCGTTTTTTTCGTCATGCAATAACCACGGTGTAAAGAAGAATGAAGTTGACCCAGGGCCATTGAGTGCAACCGGAAATGCTATTCAAGACAGCGTGTTAGATAAAAGGTTATTCAGGTTAGTACATAACAGTAGTCCGAATGCTTATGGCAATTATTTTGTTTACTATTATACTAATACGCTTGTTGTAGATACAACACACAATCCACCTAAGTTAACCCTTACCGCGCAAACTGCCCGATATGATAGTGTAAATTCTGCTTCGGTTTTACGCAATAGCACTACTTCAAGCCAGGTTTCATCTAACGTTTCAATTAGTACCGATACGGTTGCAGCTACTTACCTGGGGCCATTTAGCCCAGATAATGGAAGGTTTTATACTTCGAAGGGATATTTACACTATGTAAATAATTCAACCTTCGGTGACTCAACATTATGCCCTGTGTCGAGAATTGTTTATTGGAACCAGAATGGAAATGGACAGCCGATTGCTATTGGGTACGCTACGCAGGGTGACTTGCATTAATGTTTCTAGCATTTGCCTGAAGCGGTAGATTAAATTCCAACCATTCCAACACTAGTGCTTTTAGCAATTGATAGGTTATAGAACATTCCTGTTCCGCAATTTGCGTCTTAATATTGTCGAGTCGGGATCGGGTTCGCATTCCTGGAATTGATTTAATCAGCGCATCAGTGAATGGTTCGTTTAGCTTATGCTCGCGCAACCAACGGTCAGTATTGCGCAATTGATAATCAAGAAGTTCGTAATTCTTTAAACTAAAGTGCGCCATAATCTCCAGAAACCTCAAATCTGAAAGTTGCTGATACATTTTTTCATCTCTCCCAATTACAGCAAAGGTGTGAGTCAGAACCTCCACCAATTTCTCATAATTATGAGTTAGAAATAATAATAAAGAGAGGTTGGTATACATGTGGACAACATCGTGCCTTGAAATCTGTTGCTGAAACTTTATAAGGCCATCCTCAATTTCCTTAACAAGTTTTTCAGAACCGCTTTTATCAGAGGTATTTAATAAGTATAATAATCTTGAGCCTTTGGCACGAAAAAAAGTATTGGCCTGGTCCTTTATATTTTCCATGGGAAAACTTTCTAACTGCTCAATAATAGAAGGATAAACATCAAACCGTTCCGCGGCATGTGCGCAGACCAAATAATTGCTTAGGATCATCCGTAAATTGGAATATGATTCATTCAATTTCAACTCATTTTTCTTCCAGATTGCATTGGCTTCTTCATATTGTTTCATTGCATCAGTAAAACGTCCATCTTTTTCGGCTATCATAGCTCGTAAAAAGAAGAGACTCATGCGCGCTTTATATGTAAGATATTGACTTGCCTCCAAGTGCTCAAGTTCACTCACTAAAACATTAATTTCAGACAGTTTTTTAGAAAGTTGCCCGCTTATATAAAAGTTGTATATTTTTCTACGGGCGTGAACCACCTTACGCTCAGTATCTAACATTCTCAAAATGCGGGTTTCAGATTCAAGGTCCTCATCAGCAGTTTTAATATCAGAAGCGGTTTGAGTGACTCGGGTTAAATTGAGTTTTAATTGGTAAAGAATAATGAGGCCGGGAAGATTTTCCATCTCCTCGCCTAACTCAATTCCCTTTTTAAGCTCTTTGCTGGCGGCGTTGAGCAGGCCTTTATTGTATAGAAAATGAACATTGGCTATTATATCGTTTAAGGCACCTTCGGCCGATTTTTCGGCGTTGTAGGCGCGCATGGCCTTCATCAATATGTCTTCCAGAAATTTCTTTTCAACGGCAAAGTTTTTGGCCCAGGTTTTTCCGCTAAGTTTCTTTTTAAAAGCTGCTTCATTATAGGGTTGATTGGCCGGCAATTCGCAAATGGCATTAAACAGCTTTTCGTAATTGTTTTTGGTGCCTATAACATGGGTTGAACTAAAGATTTTGAAGTAACGTTTCTCACTGGCCGTTAACGAATGGATGATATCGAACAGGTTAGTGGAGGGGATCATTTTTTTATGCTTGGGTTAATTAAAAACGTAGGTAATACAATTTGGCCTGTTTTGCAAAAAAACGGGGATGGATGCATGCCCGTTGCCAAGTAAAACAAATAAGCCTCTCAATTCCATACCCCCTGTTTTCCGTAATATTTTTTGACACTTTTAAGGAGACCTTAAAGCACCTGAAACCATTTACCACACTTAGTTTCGGCCTCCTTATGATTTCAGATTTTTGCTTCAGACTTTTAATAATGAAGGCCAAAATGGTTTTAAAAGAAACATTTGCGAACATACTTTTATGCCATCAAACAAGTTACTATGCGCATAAGCAAAAAGAAGCTCAATTTTAGTAACCGCGAAATGGAGGTTTTAGACCTGATAAAAGAAGGCTATACCACCCGCGAAATAGCGGATGAACTAGCCCTGGCCGAGGATACCGTTGAGGGGCACCGCCGGAGCATGATTAAAAAATCGGGTGCAAGAAATATGATAGTGGTAGTATACGCAGCCCAAAGCTGCGGACTAATTTAAACTACCACCATCCAAAAATCGGGAATGGTGGAATTGGGATATCAATCTCAATCCTTACCGGGCCTCTGCTTACGCAGAGCCCGGTTTTTTTATTGTTGCACCTCTCAAAACTTACGCAAGAGGATCCTTTATACATGGCTACCAAACTGAGTTTTAGTGTGCTTAAAAGAAATCAATAAATTAGCGGTTGCAAGCCGCGCAGTAAATGATAGCGGCGTTGTTTAAATAGTATGATGAAATCATTGTTGTTGTTTAGTCTTTTATTGTTTACATCGGGTAAGGTTAGTTATTACCAGGTAGCTTATATAGCTCCGCTTTCAAAGGACATCTTAAAAAACAATGAGCGCTATATTTACAAAGGCGATTCGCTAGAGGTAATTTATTCGTTTTGGGCCGATGGAGGAATTATGGGGTTTATGGTTTTGAATAACTCTCAAAAACCGGTTTACATTGACTGGACCAAATCGGCCTATGTTGATCCCAATACAACTTTAAACTATTACCCGGTTAACCGGACCGGTGCAGAAATATCGCCGGCAACAGAAGTTTACAAAACATCGGAAGACTGGTACCGGCTTTTCTCATCCTACATTTTAACGGGTTATGTAGGTGCCGAAAGTGGTTTGGTGGAAGAACCAATTACGATGTTGCCCGGTAAATCGTACCTGTTTAGAGGATGTTACCGGATATTGCCGAATACGCGCCTTTCAGTTAAAAAAATAAAGCCTGGTACTATTCCTCTTATATCCGGCATCCGCGAAACTTTTCCGGGATGGGATATGGAGAGTGATTCGATAAAGCCTACTTATACTTTTGGAAACTCGATTGTATACGATACGCAAAAAGACTTTGCAAATGCCAGGCATATTGATAACCGCTTTTACCTGTGGCGGGTTTTAAGCTTTGAACAAGCTTACTTTGACGGTTACGATAAAGACAATAATTCGATTAATAGCCCCTACCATAGTGAAAAGAGATATTTCATTTCGCATCTTAAGCTATCGGATATTGATTGATGGAAGCAGTTGAAACAGGGCCAAATCCGGAAATATTGGAACAACTTGTTACCATGAAAATGCCTTTTGGCAGGTTTAAGGATAGGTTACTTTGTAATTTGCCGGTGTCGTACCTGGAGTGGTTTTACCGTAAGGGATTTCCGCCCGGAAAGTTGGGTATATTGCTTGGTACTATATATGAGATAAAGTTAAACGGCCTTGAATATTTACTTGACCCATTAAGGAAAAAACATTTTAAGAAATGAAGGCCTCTAGCGTGCATGAAATTAAAACTGAGTTGAACCATCTTAAATCGGATGATTTAGTGGAGTTGGTTTTGAGGCTGAGTAAGTTTAAAAAAGAGAATAAGGAGCTCTTAACCTACCTGCTTTTTGAAGCACACGACGAACAAGGCTTTATTAAAAGTGTGGAAGATGAAATAGCTGAACAGTTTGCCGAAATACCGAGAGGAAATAGTCTTTATCTTGTAAAAAAAAGTGTGCGAAAAATTTTACGGAGGACCAATAAACATATACAATATACCGGTTCGAAAACGGCAGAGGTAAGGTTGCTCATTCATTTCTGCACGGTGCTACACAAATCGGGTATACCTATTGAACAGAGCACTGCACTTACTAATTTGTACGAAGGGCAAATTAAGAAGGTTAAGAAGGTATTAGGTACACTTCATGAAGACCTGCAGTACGATTACATAAGACAGTTAGAAGAAATTTCGAGTTCCTAGTTTCAGGTTTCAGATTGCACAAATTTGAAACCCGGCTTGCATTACGCTTGAGCCGTTGGACCAAAATTCATAGGCATCATAGGCTGCTCCTTATCACTGATGTGGCCAAATTGTTGTTCGTATTTTTTTACGTTTTCAATCAGGGCCTTCATCAAGCGTTTGGCATGCTCGGGGGTTATTACCACCCTTGCCTTAACTTTAGCCTTTGGCAGGCCGGGCATAACGCGTATAAAATCAATTACAAACTCCTGAGGAGAGTGGGATATTATGGCAAGGTTAGAATAAATGCCCTCCGCCTGCTCTTCAGGTAACTCAATATTAATTTGTTGCTGATTAGGATTCTCTTCCATGGTTTCTGTTTGTTAATTACTGGTGCTAAATTGAAGATTATTTTTTGCTTTCAGGAGTAAATGTCTGAAGGTTGCTAAGCAGGCTCTCGTAAAACCTTATCGTTTCCATAAAGTAGGGGATTTTAATCCGCTCATTAATTCCATGAATCGTACCAATAGCCTCATTATCGAGACGGATAGGGAAAAAGCGGTATGTAGCATCAGTAAGGTCGGCAAAATGCTTGGAATCGGTGCTGCCTAACATTAAGGAGGGTGCCACTAACACATCGGGGAAAACTTCGGCGGAGGTTTTTTGCAACAATTTGAAACCCCAGGTATCAGCACTTGTTGTTTTTGAAGGTTCGAACCTTTCGCCGGTTAATATTTGTACGCGCTTGTCGTTTATCGTTTCGGTAACCCGATTTACAACGTCAGCCGTACTTTGGCCTGGCAGGATTCTGAAATTAATTTTGGCACTTACTTTGGTTGGTATAACGTTATCCTGTAAACCGGCATTCATAACTGTAGTAACACCGGTTGTTCTTACAAGGGCGTTGCCCGCATCTGTCTTGGCATAAGTTGAAAGAATCATGCCCTTAAACAAACGCTTGTTAGCAAAAACTACTTTTGCCGGCATAGGCATATCGTAGGCCAGGTAATCAATAAACTCTTGTGTAGAAGGCGCGGCCATTTTTTCAAAGGGCCTATCATGAACATTTTTAACCGCACTTAGCAGCACATCCAACGCGGTTTCTCTTTGCGGTTTGCTTGAGTGCCCGCCAGGCAAATTAACTGTTAATTCAAGTGTTACATATCCCTTCTCGGCCGTCCCAATTAAAGCCACATCTTTTTTAATTTTGAGCACCACACCTTGTGCTATTACCATCCCTTCATCCAAATAAAATCCGAAATGCAGATTGTTAATGCGGCAATATTGAGCAATTGTTGCCGCCCCGGTTTTACCGCCTACCTCCTCGTCGCTGCCTGAAGCAATGAAAACAGTTCGTGAAGGTTTTAGCCCGTTACTCAAACTGCGGGTTAATGCCTCCATTATAGAAATAAGGCTTCCTTTATCATCCAAAGTTCCGCGACCCCAAATGCAGTTATCGGCCACCACACCACCAAAAGCCGGGTGTTTCCATTGGGTTAGTGTGTTTTGCTCAACCGGCACTACATCCATGTGTGCATATAAAATAGCCGGTTGTAATGCGGGGTTACTTCCTTTCCACTTTAATAAAATATTTCTACCGTTAATGATGGTATCTTCCAAAGAACTAAAAACAAGAGGATAAGTGGTTTTCAGAAAATCAATAAACGAATCGAAGTGCGGCTTCGCCTCGGACATTTTTAGTGAATCTGAATAGGAGACCGTATTTATTTGAACAGCGGAGCGAAGGTGCTGAACAGCACTTGAATCAATTGCCAGCGTAAGGGGTTTTCCGTTTTCAGCAATTAGTTGCTTTGATTTTAGTGTAAGTGTATTAAACATTAATACACCAACCATTGCAAGCAACAGTGCAAAAAAGAGGAGCAGGATTTTTTTCATTTATGGTATGCTAATGTAAATTCAATAAGTGCGATTCTATCAATGCGCTGGCACGTTAACACAACAAGTTTCAGTTCGTTCTCCTCCAAAAAATAACAGCCACGTTTGCGGGCCGGTTTTCGGGGCCGGCACTGCCACTGTTAACGTTACCAACTGTTACGGTGCCGGTATGCGTATGATTGGGGATATCGTGTATATGTAAGCCATCAAGCGATGTAGGACGTTCTTTAATAAAATGCCTGTGGGCATAAAAATCGATAGTGTGACTGTGTGCACCATCTGTATTAATAACATGAGTGTGGGCAAGGCAGGCATCGCTTAGCTGGCCCATAAAATTACCTACGGTGTATGCTCCGTTCCATCCGCTGCCGCAAGTTGTAGCATTGCTGTTACCGAAACCGGTGGTGCCGGCATCGCTTGAAAGGTTATCGTCGTATGGAATCCATAAAGAGTTCGAAACAGAGATGGTGCCGGTTACCCCACCATGATTATGCGCGCCGTCAGTAGAGGTTGTGCCTGCGTAGTAGTTAGAGTTGGCATTGCCGGTTGTGCCTGGATTACCGCCCCACCAAAAGGCACCATCGCTAAGGGTATTACCGTTGCCATCGCCATTGCCGCTGGCTACATCATACAAACGCGAGTCATCAGTGCTCCACCAACCACCCCAGTTATGCGAGTGTAGACCGGCAGAGTCGGTAACAAGGCCGATAGCGCTATCAATTGCAAGTGTGGCTGAGTGGGTATGATCAAGCAACTCCTGCGATTGCAATATACCGGTTAAAGGGCCGCCGGTTGCGACATTGGCTGCGCCGCCTGCCGCACGAATAAACTCACCATTAGCAAGGTCCGTGGCTACCCATTGAGTACAAGGGTAAAGCGTATTAGGGTCTGAGGCGTTAAACCATTGAATGTATGTTGCTCCAATTGGCGGTGTGTTAATATTTTGCCAGCAGGTACCAGTGTATACCTCAACCGCGCTGCTTGTGGTATTAAACCGAACCGCACCCGCAGGAGCACCTGCCGGTTGCTGGGCTGTGGTGCCCGAAGGCAATCCCAAAGCATCAGTAGCGTTATCCTGAAATGAAATTGTTGGAGTAATTGTATTTATACCCACATTGGTTCCGGTTTGGAAAATGACCGAATTACACAAAGAGGTAGGCGAAGTAAACATGCTTACGTAGCCGTTAGCAGCCGTGGGACATATAGTGCCGGGACCGGTTGGGCCTACGGGGCCGGTTGGGCCAGCAACACCGGTTGCACCGGTTGGACCCGAAAGTTGACACAATGATGTCCACGCACCGTTGAAGTAAAAATAGCAACCAATATTAGTATCGTAAACCAGCAAACCAGGCGCCGGGCTGGCAATAGCGGTACGCTGGGCGGTACTTAAACGTGGAGCCAAAAAACCTTTGCTGGTGGAGGTAAGGTCAAGTATTGATGTTGGATCAGGGACGGCCGTGCCTATGCCAACATTACTTTGCCCGATTACATTTAAGCTTAGCAAAAGTATTGCGATAAGGGGATAGCACTTTTTCATTGGGAGCATTTTGGGCATCTGAATATAATGATAAGGAATGAGCTATAAAAGTTGCATTTTAACCAGCTCAAGACCAGTAATATAACTCGGTGTCATCTTTAGAAAAGTTGAGAAAGCCGCCAAAGGTAATACGGGGAATAGAGCCCACAATATTTTCGACACGGTGCCATATTGGACCGCCCGAAAAAATAAGAATATCACCAACCTTAGGCTTTACAGTAAAACTACGAACATCCTTTAAATAAATTCGTTTGCCATCATCATCAATTACAAAGCTGTTCTCTTCGGGAGATTCTTTGCGCTTTACGTTTTGCCATAGCATATCGTAAATGGTAAGTTCACCACCCTGCTCGGAGTTTTGAAGAACCAGGAAATAACTAAGCTGGTCGTTCATGTCAATATCGTTTTCAATCAACGAGTAGTAATGCATGGATTGAGCCTGAAAAAGGTTTCCGCAGTGCACATGCAACCCCCCCCGGCCAGGTAAAAATATACGGAAAGTGCCTGCCGCAACGGGCGCATGCCTAATCTTGTTTACCGGTATACCCAC
>CAIOTH010000074.1 GCA_903861145.1 uncultured Bacteroidota bacterium
ACCCCCTCCCGTTGGGATTCCTGAACAATGGATAACCGTTCTTCAGGTGTAAATTGTCTTCTTACTTTGCTCATATCCTAAATTGATTTGGTTACAAAAATGATTAAACATTTTTGTCCAACCATTTAGGGGGCTAAGACAGCATTTCATCAGCGAAATCTGTCTGGGGTTCTTGTAAGGATTTCTTTGCCATCGTCTGAGGATTTGTAAGGCAAATGTAGGAATATTAAATTCCTTATAAGGTATATTTTCTGTAAAGGAATTTCTTTTACAAATTGTCTGTCTTTTTTGCCAATTTGTAAGGATTCTCTTACCTGAAAAAAGCTTACAAATTCTTAAGACGATGGCAAAAAAGCTGACAAACTTATAAGAGCCGGAAATTGAGGTTTGCGTTGCACATTATCTTGGATAAGATTTATTGTAAGATGATAAGAAACGATGGTTGTATCCTTTCTCCTTATTTACGTGTTGCTAAAAATATTGTCAGTTCATTTTTTTAGCAATAGAAACCAGTAGGCGCAAAACAATTTATAAAATTCCAATTACAATTTTGGAAAATTTCAAATTCGGGAAGAAAGATTTTTATTGTGCTCAGAGTAGTTGGACTCGGCATCCCTTTTTTGAAGGTGGTATGCAATGTATCAGTTTATTATGCCAAGATTAGCGATTAACCAAACCTCGGGCCTAAATTTTATCTCCAAATGCCAAATCTCCCGCATCGCCCAAACCTGGAATGATATACGATTGGGAGTTAAGTTCATCGTCAATTGCCGCACACCAGATAGTAGTATTTTTAGGCAGATTACTCTGCAGATAATTAATTCCATCGGTTGAAGCAATGATTGTTGCAATATGTGTATGCGATGGCGTACCATGCTGTTTTAGCAGCGCCTGATGCGTTAAAAGAATGGAGGAACCTGTGGCCAGCATGGGGTCGCAAAGAATCAATACTTTATTCTCTATACCCGGAGCGGCTAAATATTCAACCCGCACTTCGAACCCTCCGTTTTCGGTATGATGCCTGTAGGCAGATATAAAGCCGTTTTCGCCCTGGTCGAAATAGTTTAAAAAACCCTGGTGCATGGGCAGGCCTGCCCGCAATACAGTAACCAGCACCGGCTGCCTTTCTACTAACGGTATTTGCACCGTGCCAAGCGGTGTGGTTACTTCCCGTTTATGGTAAAGCAGCGTTTTGCTTATTTCATAAGCCATAATTTCGCCTATTCTTTCCAGGTTTCTGCGAAAACGCATCCTGTCTTTCTGTATTTCTTTATCGCGTATTTCGGCAATAAAATGGTGAAGTATGGAATTGGTAGTGCTTAAATTATTTACCAAATGGTTTTAGCTATTAGATGTATAGTGCTTATGCCTGATAAAGATGAAATTACACCATATACTACAAAGGCAGCCCATTTTGTTGGGCTGCCTTTTTTATCATCTGCTGCTGTGTTGTCAGGTAATTAAAGATAACAACTAATAAACAACTACTGCATTTACTTTTTCTTCAATTCGTCAATCTGCTGCTGCAATCGTTCAATCTGCCTGTTCTGCACCTCTATCATTTGCTGTTGTTCCTGCATGGCTTTTACCATAGGCGATATTAAATCGTTGTAGCGCACGCCATACATGCCTGCATTGTCTTTGCTGATGATACCATTGTTGGTGGCACCCGCCTTTGTCAAGGCTTCGTCCAGTTCCTGGGCTATAAAACCATACTCGGTTTTTTTGCTTTCATCGTTTAGGCGGTAGTAGCTAACGGGGCGCAGGGTATTGATAAAGCCCAGGCCCAGGCTGCTGTTTTGTATATCGGCTTTCCATCTTCTATCGCTGGTAATGGTCCATGCTACCTGCACGCTGGCAGCGGTTACAGCCGTATTACCTATGCGAACCTTATTGCTGGCATCTACCAGCGCCCCATTGCCTATAGCCGTGGCATTGGTAAGTGCAACTGAAGCCACATTGGCATTAGTGCCCAAGGCAGTGTTATTGTTTCCTGTAGTGTTGCCTGCCAAGGCAGCATTTCCATAGGCAGTGTTATCACTACCCGTGGTGTTGTTAGCCAATGCTGCCTCCCCATTGGCAGTGTTATTAAAACCCGTGGAGTTGTTCCTCAAGGAAAGATCACCATACGCAGTGTTTTGATAACCCGTGGTGTTCGAATATAATGCTAGGTATCCATTGGCAGTGTTCCAAGCACCCGTGGTGTTGCTATACAAGGCGGTGGAACCTACTGCTACGTTGCTGTAGCCCGTGGTGTTGGAATACATGGCCTTGCTACCTACAGCCGTGTTGCCGGTTCCCGTATTGTTATATAGGGCAGAATCGCCCACCGCCACCAGATTGCTGGCAGTGGTGTTGAAATACAATGATTTTATACCTACCGCTACGTTGCTGTAGCCCGTGGTGTTGCTATATAAGGCAGCAAAACCATTGGCAATGTTATTACTACCCGTGGTGTTGCTATATAAGGCAGCCAAACCATTGGCAATGTTATTACTACCCGTGGTGTTCGATAATAATGCCTGCAATCCATTGGCAATGTTATAAGAACCCGTGGTGTTATAAAACAAGGCATTCACTCCATTGGCAACGTTATAACTACCCGTGGTGTTGGAATACAAGGCCCTGCTACCTACAGCCGTGTTGCCGGTTCCCGTATTGTTATATAGGGCATTCGATCCGTTGGCAGTGTTTTGAAAACCCGTGGTGTTGCTAAACAGCGCCCCATTTCCATTGGCAGTGTTATTAGTACCCCCGAAGTTTGAATTTCCTGCCTGATAGCCCCAGAATGAATTGCTCGGGTCTATTCTACCGGCTTTTTGGTTGTTTACTCTAATGTTTAAAGGCACATTGTCGGTGGTGCCTATAAAGTTGGTGCCGTCTACGGTGCCGGCATTTCCGGTTAGCGACCATGACGTTAAAGCTCCATCGGCACCTGTTGGGCCCGTGGCACCTGTTGAACCTGTTGGCCCAGTTGCTCCACCCCCTGAACCTATTGGTCCTGTTGGCCCTGTTACGCCAACACCGGTAGCTCCTGTTGCACCTTGTGGGCCGGTGTTGCCTTGAGGGCCCGTAGCCCCTTGTGCGCCTGTATTACCTTGCGGTCCGGTTGAGCCTTGAGGACCAACGGAGCCTGTATTTCCCTGTGGGCCTGTGGCACCATTAGCACCAGTTGCGCCTGCCACACCTTGAGGGCCTGTTGAACCTTGTGGGCTGGTGTTGCCTTGAGGGCCCGTAGCCCCTTGTGCGCCTGTATTACCTTGCGGTCCGGTTGAGCCTTGAGGACCAACAGAGCCTGTATTTCCCTGTGGGCCTGTGGCACCGGCTAAGCCTTGAAGTCCCTGCGCTCCGGTTGCCCCCGCAGGGCCTGTTGCGCCTGCCGCACCTTGAGGGCCTTGTGCTCCGGTTGCCCCATCAGCACCTGTAGCACCTTGTGGCCCCTGTGGACCAACCGCTCCGGTTGGACCCGTTGCCCCACCTCCACTATTAGCTGCGTATAAAGCATAAGGAACGCTAATTAACTGAGAAGTTCCCATGTCGGTAAAATTGCTGCCACCATTAGCATCAATTTCTACCTGCAAATATTTATTACCACCGCCCCAGTTAACTGCAGCCAGGTTTCCTGTACCGCCAATAGCCTGAGTAATTAAACCAAACTGGTTGGTTACCGCGGTATTGGTTTCCTGAAATACCACTGCTCCTGATGGAGTTCCATCGTGAATCTGGAAACGAACACTTACGTTGGTTCCACCGGGTAAAGAATTGCCCAATGCATCGCGCACTATGGCTTGATAGTTCATTTTTTGCGGGGCTTGTGCCGTTGCTTCCATTATTAGCAAGGTGAACAAGGTTAGAGATAAAATTATTTTCTTCATGTGCTTAGCTTTGTTTTGTATCAGTTCTTTTAATTAATAATTTGAAATTTCTTGGTGCTGATATGTGCCTTGCCGTCCTTATCCGATACAAAGGTCATACTGAGCATATACATGCCCGCTGCATAAGTAGATATATTCAACTGCTCTGCAATTTTGCCATTATCGTAGCTGGCATGGTATACATCTGATATTTTCTGACCTATAACATCATAAAGTGAAATCTGCACTTTGCCTGCTTCCGGTAACCGGAAACCAAACCACATATTATCTACTGCCGGGTTTGGATATACTACAAACGAACCGAATTCATCCTGTGTAAGGTCTATTAAGCCGGTTACGTTATCGTTAGGTTGTTGGAAACCCTGTGTAAGAATGTTACCGCCAGCGCTGAAGGTTTGCACCATCGTCATTTCGCCTACTGTATAAGATAGGCTGCCATTGGCGTTTGAGGAATAGCCACCGGTGCTCGCAATTACCTGAGGCGACAGCGACTGAGCCTGAAGTTGAAAAAAACCAAAAGATACGAAACAGGCCGTTAATAGCCGTGCTTTAAGTGTCATACAATATTTGTTTATGGAAAGGTGTGTGCGCTTTCCGCTGAATAATTGCCGGGAATTTTACCTGGGTATAAATACAAGAAACGGCATTAGCACCCAAAAAAACAATGAGCAGATGTACTCAATTGTGCAGTAAAGCCAGATAATAAGCATTCCTATTCTGGTGAAAAGTGCTTGCCGTATTTATGCTCTTAATAGAATGTAGGATATTAGTTCTATGTCCTTAAAAAAGTTCGATAAGTCGGCCTGAGAGGGTACAAGCCTAGCAAGAGTTTCAGCGTTTTCGTTGAAATCTTTTTTATGCTAAATTTTGATTAGTTAATTAATCTTTGTTTTTCCTTTGCTATATCTTAAACAGACCGATTAGTCTGTTTGGAATTTATTTTCCATATTTGCACCGTGAACTTTAAACACGACAAAAAAAAAAGTGCAAATTGGTTTAAAACTGTTTTGTTCAAAGGGCTACACCAATGTTGGGTTGGATGAAATTTGCAACGCCACCGGAATGACAAAAGGAGC
Source organism: uncultured Bacteroidota bacterium (assembly GCA_903861145.1). Taxonomy (GTDB): domain Bacteria; phylum Bacteroidota; class Bacteroidia; order Chitinophagales; family LD1; genus Bog-950. The sequence goes on from CAIOTH010000074.1 coordinate 4,952, forward strand.
CTTTTACAATGCTTTTGAAAGCAAGGAAAATTTTTTGCTGGAGACAATAGCCAGCTTCGATAAATCTAATACAGAAAGAATAATATCTGTTTTAGCACCCGAAAAGGGCGTTAAAGCAATAGACCAGTTAATTGAGTTCTATTCATACATGGTTAAAGCTCAACCCAGAGTAAACTTTATGGGTTGCATGGTCAATAATATGATTGCAGCCGCATTGGGTTTTATAGTAATTGCACAAGTTCTAGATAGAGCAACAAGAAGCGGGCGTTTGATATTTCAAGTGACTGTTTATTATCTATAATTCAATACATGAAAAACTACCTTTCGGCAATAAAGGAGCAAACAAACAAGAACGGGATAACTGTTGATACACAAGCCCTGCAACAGACTATTGAGCTACAAAAAAGCAATGCGATTTACCGTTCGTTACTGGAACGAACATCCGATTTAATTACCTCGCTTGACGGCATGGGTAATATACTTTTTGCCAACCGCACCTGGTTAAGCAAAATGGAGTACACTTTAGATGAGGTAATGCTAACCTCCATTTTTAAATACATACATCCCGCCTACATTGACCACTGCACTACATTTTTTGGCTCGCTGCAGCATACCGAAAACTATATGCCTATTGCCTATTCGCTCATCAGCAAAAGCGGTAAAGAGGTGCAGCTTGATGGCCGGATTAATGTAACATTTAAAAACTACCAGCTATACAAGGTTGATACGCACTTTACAGATGTAACAGAAATAAACCGTTTAAGGAAAGCTGACGAAAACTCTAAAAGGCTGCTTAAGCTGTTTAAAGATGCTGTAGATGTATCGGCCATTGTATCGGTAACCGACCATAAAGGCATTATAACTTATGTAAACGAAAACTTCTGTAACATATCGGGCTATACCTCTGATGAGTTGCTGAACCGGACGCATGCCATAGTTAACTCCGCCTACCACGATAAGCAGTTTTTTAAAGACTTATGGAAAACCATAAGCAGCGGCAAAACCTGGAAAGGCATTATTAAAAACAAAGCTAAAAACGGAAATACATATTGGGTAGATTCTACTATTGTGCCCCTTCCTGCCGAAGGTAATAACTACGAGTATGTTTCTATACGCCAAGATATTACTAAAGCGTATGAGGCCGAAACAAGGCTAAGGGTGCAGAAGGATTTTTACGAAAATATTCTTCATAATATTCCTGTTGATATTGCCGTGTTTGATAAAAACCATAAGTATGCTTTTATAAATAAGGAGGCTATTAAGGATGATGCGCTGCGCGCCTGGATGGTAGGGAAAGATGATTTTGATTATGCCGCTTTAAAAGGTCTGCCTGCCTCTTTTGCGAAACACAGAAGAGATGTGTTTAATCAGGTGCTTAATTCGGGCGAAGATTTAGTATGGCTGGATAAACAGATAGCCAAAACCGGAGAAGTGAAATACAAACAAAGGCGCATGCACGCTTTTGACGATAATGAAACAGTAGTAGGGTACGCGGTGGATATTACCACACTTCATTCTACTCAGCTTGAGTTATACCAAAGCAAGGAAGATTTGATAGCTGCAAATAAAAACTTAGAGGTTGAAATTGAAAAAAGGATTAGAGAATTAAAAGATTCGAATGCAAGCCTTGAAAGTTTTGCTTACTCTATCTCTCACGATCTAAAAGCACCGGTAAGGCAAATAGGCTCTTTTACCGGTTTTTTGAAAAAGACTTTGATAAATGATGACAAAAAAGAAACGCAGGAGTTATTTAATTATATAGAAAACGCAGTGGTAGTGTTAAGTGAACGTATTAATGCTCTGCTTGAGTTTTCTAAATATGGTACTGGAAAGCTTTCTTTTTCTGAATTTGCACTGGCAGAGGAGTTCAACAAAGCATTTAATCTGTATATCAATAACTACCCCCAAATTCATTACACCTTTGTAAATAACATTACATCTTCCGTAACAGCCGATAAATCTTTGATGGGGGCTGTAGTTGAAAACCTGGTATCCAACGCCATTAAGTATTCAATACCAAAGAAAGACATATATATAGAATTAGGTGAAATGGAAAAAGAAGGAGAAACGGTTTACTATGTGCGCGATAATGGAGTTGGCTTTGATATGAAATATTACGACAAGATATATGCCCTGTTTCAACGTCTTCATCAGCAGTCGGAGGTAGAAGGAATGGGGATTGGCCTAGCGCACGTTAAACGGATAATAGAAAGGCATAATGGCCGTATATGGGCCGAAAGTGAATTAGGCAAGGGGACTACCTTCTATTTTACGCTTAACCTGGGGAAATAAGAAAAAAATAGGTCGCTCCATCTCTGGAGCGACCCTGCAGATATAAAACCTTGCTGACTAAACAAGAATACGAAGAAGCGACAATATTCTTACGGTAGGATAGGTAGATTTGCTCATTTTTTAATTTGCAAAGCCCTCGTTTACCAGTTTACAGCAAATGGCGGGTAGTGCTTACCGGTAAATACTAGTGGCCAGGTAGAAGCAGATATTAAAAAGCAATATCAGCAGTAATATTATTATAAATATATAGTCGCTTTTTTCCAAGGGTTTTATCATAGCTATAAATTCAAAAAAGGCGTGGCAGCTTTCAGCGTTTGCTCAATTCTTCCTGCTCCTTTTTTTGATGGTAACGGTTGCCCAGCATTTTTATAAGGCAGATAAACGATACCAGCAGTGAAAGTATGGTAGCTTTGCTTACCTGCGCGGTTGGCTGAAAGCCGGTAAGCTGGTTAAACATTAAACCAAAGGTGAAAGCTGCGGTAGTAATAAGCGCAATGTAGTGGCGGTATATTTCTGTCGATTTCATAGTAAATTGTTTACCGGTTATTATATTCTTTTGAAAGGGTTCTGTATGTTTAAACGAAGAAAGATTACTAGGGTAATGAGCATAGGTACCCAAAAACAATCTTTTTATTAAACCTAGCTAATGCGTAATCTGTAAAATAAACCCGGGCGTACTTTTAATGTTGCAACTAAATGGTTTGCCATCCTTATTTAGTATTTCTGCAAGGTCCGTAAAGTAGGTTATTAGCACATTACCTCATTGATAAACGGCAGCTACTACATTGCGGGTGGCTATTATCTGCATCAGTTTTTTTGTGGTTGCCCATAATTCTACACTAACGGGGGAGTGTAGGTAATAATTGCCTTGATTTTGCAATCTGGCTACAATACCCTTCTATTTTCAACTATTTTAAATGCTTATAAGTGGTAGATCAATCCCCAAAACCGTCAAAACCGTGATGAGATTCAATGACATATGGCTTTATGATGTTTGCTTTAACAGTTAAAACAGTTGTTCTGGGGCTCGTATTGGCAGTTATAGTTACCAGTTTACTTTGCTCTCCACTTTTCCCATTCGGGTCAAAAGCCACTTCAATAGAACCGGTTTTGCCGGGGGCAATACTTTGTTTGGGCCAGGTTGGCACGGTGCAACCACAGCTACCTTCGGCACCTATAATCACCAGTGGCTCTTTACCTGCATTGGTAAATTCAAACTGCGTGTATACTTTCTGGTTATCCGGTATGATGCCAAAATCGTGCGCCTGCTTTTTAAAAAACACGGCTGTAACAGGCAGGTCGGGCATACTCTTAAAATGAGCCTTGTCGGTATTGCTGTAAGTCTGGCCGTTGTTGTTATTGCCCACAGATAAACGATAACACTCTATGCCTGTAATAAGTAACAGGCATAGAGTAATTATCCATAGTGGTATTAATACAGGTTTCAAAGTTGGACTCATAAAAAGGGCTTAAAAATTAGCTCGGTAAATAATATCCCCTCCACAGTCAAGCCGCGCTTCTTCGCAAGTAGCATAACAACTGGATGAGCTTGAGCAGGTATAAGGGCGGCTGTACGAGCAGCATCCTCCAGGCACTGGAGCCGTACCTGGGTTGCAACTGGCTGTACCCGTCCACTGTTGGGCATTACATGTTCCTCCATTTACGCCATAGCAACTAAAATCGCAGCTGCCGTCATCCTTGCCGGCACTTGGGTCGTAGTTGCAGGCGTATTTATCGGTGCAGCCTTCCTTTTTGCACGAGCTTATGGTTAGTGTAAAAAAAGCAAAAGCGAGTAATAGATATTTAGCCATATGTTTTAGTTTTTGAATTGTTTGGTTTTAAATTTTATTGCTTAGAACTTTACGCCTATGGTTGGTACGATAGCCTGATGGCTTCCGAAGATATCTTCATTGTCTATATCAAAAGCCGCATTATATTGGTAACGTATGCCTATAAGCAGTTTACGATACAGGTATTCAATTTTTATAGAAGGGGAAATACCCAGGCTTAGTATCTTTGTTCTTTCTGAATGACTCCCGCCTAAATTAGGCACTTTGCCGGCCAAAAATGTTCCTCCAAGCTGAGTAGAGACAAACAAAAAATGTTGGCTTTTAGCCAGGTCAAAAGAAAAGACCGGACCCATTTTCATAAACTGAAGCGTATGCATAACAGCATAATCAACGTTAGCATCATAATAAGCTATCCCGTCAAATTTATAGTAGGTATATTTTGGCGAAACAGAAAAAGTATAATTTGCATAAGTAATATCGAATCCAACCCGGAATTTACGTCCTTCGCTTTTATATTTAAAAAACTTGCTGCCAAAATCAAGGGTAACACCCTTAGCAAGGTAACTTACTGCCATAGGCCCATCTGTTAATTGGTCAAGTGTTTGCAGTGCAAATCCTAAATTCAGGTAAAATCCATCCGGATGAACACTCTTTGCTTTCTCCTGGTTCTTTTTTTCTTCTACCACCTTTTGCTGTTGCTTTTTCTGTTCCAATGCATTAATACGGTCGCGTAGCTGGGGAATGTATTTAGAGTTAGGGTAAGTATTCATGAAACTCTCCAGGGTATAGTCATCTGTAGAGGCTTTAACCTTTTCGAAAAACTGTTCCTCCATTTTCTCCTTTTCCAGCATTTTGCGCTCACGGTCTTTCAGGTCAATATCTACAGTGGTAATCTCCAGATACTTTTCAGCCGGGTAAGTTTTTGAGTCAACTATCTGAAAAAACTTAGACAGAGCCAGTTTAAGTTCCGGTATGCGCGAAGGATATGTTTTGGATACCTGATTAAGCGTTTGAATCAGCAAATACAGAATTTTGGGGTTGGTTTGCCCCAGGGTATTTTCTGCTAGCTTAAGGTTGCTTACAGCTTCGTCATATGAACCGTTATTGTAAGCAGCTTCTGCTTTGTTGTAATATACACTGGCCTGCAGACCTTTATCCTGTGCACTGGTGGTTAAAGCAAGGGCGGTTAACAATAAAAAAAGCAGCTTCTTCATATGTTTTATTTTGTTTGGTTAGTTTTTTTTTATATAATTTTATCTATGGCCTTACCGGGTTGTCCCAATATTCAAAGGCGGGGCTGGAAGTTTTTAGTCTTTTAATTGGTTACCATCATTTACTGAAAATTGAAAAAATATCATTGGGTTGAAAAACCTTATTTTTCTCTTTACTTCTTTTTAATTCCGCAGCCTTTTGCTCCTGTTTTTTTTGCTCTAAAGCATTAATACGGTCTCGCAATTCCGGCAGGTATTTAGAGTTGGGATAAATGGTGATAAAACTATCCAGCATTATGTCATCATTTGATGCCCTAACCCGCTGAAAAAAAGGTAATTCCATTTTTTCTTTTTCCACTAATTTTTGCTCAAGTTCTTTTAGGTCAATATCTATGGTGGTTACTTCCAGATACTTTTCATAGGGGTAGTTTTTTTGATCTACAATCTGGAAAAATTTAGCCAGCGCTGTTTTAAACTCTGGTATCCGCAAAGGCGATGTTTTACATAAGTGGCTCATGGATTGAATAAGTAAATACAGAATTTTTGGATTGGTTTGGCCTAATACGTTCTCTGCTTGTTTAAGATTGTTGACGGCTTCATCATAAGCCCCGCTGTTATAAGCAGATTCCGCTTTGCTGTAGTATACAGTAGCCTGCATATTTTTGTCTTGTCCATTCATGGTTAAGGCTAATACAGTGAACAGCAAAAACAGCAGTTTTTTCATCGGTATATTTTTTTCGGTTAGTTTTTTTGTATAATTTTTACCTATTACTTTACCGGGTTGTCCCAAAAGTCCAAAGCGGGCTTGGCTGGTTTTTCGTCCTTAACAGGATTACTATTGGTAGCCGGAATATTTTGTTTTTTATACCCTGTTTCCCAAAAATCCGAGCTTCCAGAGTTGCCTTTGTTGCTTGCCGTTGCTCCCTTATCTACATATTGAATACCGGTAGCATTAATTCCTACAGACCTAGCCTGATTAATCAGATTATTCCGGCCAGTTTCGGCTTGTAGCCGGTTGGCATAATAGCCACACAATTGCACTGCTGAAATTTTTGTGTTGTTGGCAACCTTTTCTGTTAGCCGCGGTAATAGCGGCCAGCTTCCGTCAGAGTATTTGTTCACCGTAAATACATTTGAAATGTTTACTTCAGGATTGTTGCTTTCCAGGCTGGAAGTAGTCGTGTAATAAGCAAAGAAATAAATCTCGTTACCGGTAGTTGCCGGATAGGTTTGCGGTATTTTTGCGGCAGGTATATTACTGATAACTGCTTTGCGGTTATTAATAATCCGCAATCGCTCTCTTCTTTCATTTTCTTCGCGTTGGCGAATAGCCTCAAGCTGCTGCTGACGCTGCAATTCCGCTTGGCGGTTTTGTTCTGACTGGGCATCGGCTTCATCTAGCAGGCTTAAAATTGAACCTACTCCACTGATTATATCGCTTGCTCCTGTAGCATCATAAGTGTTGTATGAGCCCCCGCCCCCCAGTGCATTTACTATTTGATTAACAGAGTTGGCCGCCTCTGTATTGTTATTATAGCCTCCTGAGGAATAGCTATTATAATTATTTAAAGCCGCCCCTCCTGTATTTCCACCAGCCAGGTCAGAAAGCCCCTGCAAAATATTGTTAGTGGTATTTATTATATCACCGGCATCGCCTGAACCTGCACCCATTCCGCCATAGCCGCTTCCTCCTGAGAGGATATCAATAAACCCGGCCGCAGCATTTGCAATATCGGCTGCATCATTACCGGTATTGTAATTATTGGTTGAACTGGCTTGATTATAACTATTGTCATTTCCGGTATTACCCAGTATTATACCACTTGTTCCCGAATTATTATTAGAAGATGTTCCAGATGTTGAGGTTGTGTTGCTGTTGCTGCTAGAGGAACTGCTACCCGCAGCAATGCCCCATTGCGGTTCTTTGTTCACCAACTCAGGGCAACAATATGGCTGCCCCATGGTTTTAATATTCCTCTTGCACTGCGTAATCATGGCATCTACCTTTCTTACATCTTCCTGCTTTACACAGTATTTGGCAGAGCAGAAGTATAGGGAAAGCATGGCACATTGCGAGCAGCCTTGCGCATCCTGTGTTTCGGTTAGGCGTTTGTATTTAGCCATGTCGGCATCTTTTGCTTCAGTGCATTGTGCCGGAAGCAAAACATGACTATATAACACGGTAAAGATGAATAGGATTGTATTTTTCACATGATATATTTTTAATTATCCTCTGGAGCCAGCTACATTATTATAAAGCTCCATTTGTTTATTTGGGGCACCGAAGATCTCTTTGGTTATATGTTTTCTTATAGTGCCTTTTATAAAATCAATGATGTTAATTTCTGACTCTTGTTTGGATTGGTTGTTGTATACCACTTGTACTTCAAAATCATTTCCATCAAATACTAAGTTTGTCGATACAGCGGGGGGGATAGTTTTCACTATTATCTTTCCATCCTTGGGCTTAAGAATTATAGATGCTTTTTTGTCTTCTGTAAGGTTGGTGAACTTGGCTACTATGCGGGACCTGTTAGCTGAAGTAAAAAGGATATACTTAGCCTCTACCTTGCCGTCATATTTTTCTAAAAGCACACTTCTTCTGTCCCCCGAAAAACCCTCCTGTTTTTTATCTGTTATATTATCCGGAAAATCTACCCCATCCTGTTCAATCAGCTTTTTTACATCTCGTGCATCGTGTTCCAATGGCATATTCAATGCGTAAACCCTGTATTTTCCGGCTTTACACAGCAATTTCATATCTGCGGCCTTGTAAAACAAACGGGCAATAGCTTCCTGCTCTGTAGTAAATGGCTCGTCTGTGGTGTTATACGGTCCTACAGCTACCCATTTGCCATTTTCCTGATATGTTACCAATAAGGCATGGCGAGGTGTAAGATCTACCGTATTCTTCGCTTTTGTTTCAGCAGATATAACTTCTTCATACGTTTCAATAGTATAGGTCATAGCACCGGTGCTGGCGTTGGTGCTTAAGCCTAAATCTGCCTCAAGAGAAACAAGCTTACATACCCCGTAATCTATCAGCAGTTTATAAGGCGTGCTGTTATGGATGTAAAATACTTCGTGATTGAGTTCTTCTTTGATATCAGATTTTATCTGTTCAAAACATCTTTCTTTTTTAATAGATCTGGCGTGCGCCTCCAATCATAGTGAGTTTTACCTCGCATACCTCCTCTATTTGCTGCATTATTTTAGCAAGATCATCAGGGCTGCTGCCGGTGTGATGAACAAAAATATCTACCCCCACCAGTTCTTTTTTCGAAGGTGCTTTCCTCTGATATTTC
>CAIOTH010000075.1 GCA_903861145.1 uncultured Bacteroidota bacterium
AAGTTGAAGTTTAAACAAATAAACATAAACCCCTTCGGGGCACGGCTTGCCTTTATAATTTCCATCCCAAGGGTATTGCCCATCATGCACCTTTTCACCCCAACGGTCAAATACTGTAAATTCAATTACGGTTACCCCTTCTTGCATCTCTATATAAAAGTTATCATTGTTGCCGTCGTTATTGGGCGTAAAAACGTTGGGTATAAAGAAGTTTTGTGGCGGCAATACCGAAATCGGAATTTCAGTTGAATCAACGCAACCCAAAGCATTGTATGCGTTTAGCACCACGTTATAAAGTCCGTACTGCATAAAATTTACCACCGGGTTAATGTCGGTAGAAGTGCTGGCAGTACCAAAATTCCATAAATACGTCAATGCGTTCAAACTCTGGTTCGTAAAATCCACTTCAGATAAAGGCTGCTGTATAACCGTAGCACTTGGTGTAAATTTAGCTGTAGGTCCCGGTATTATGCTAATAAGGTCAAGGCTTATTGAATCGTTTGAGCAGTGATTTGCTGTTACATTTAACGAAACCGAGTAAGTGCCGGCCGCCGTATAAGTATGGCACGGCGCCAGGTTTGTCGAGGTGTTCCCATCTCCAAAATTCCATTGGTAAGTAGTTACACCCACACTGGTTGAGTTATTTGTAAAGCACACCACCTGTCCCGGGCAGCCTTTCGTAGTATCTGGTTTGAAACCTGATACCGGTACGGGGTTAATAATTACCGAATCGGTATAAGTATTGCTCACACATCCAAGCTGGGTAATGGTTAATGAAACGCCGGCCGTTTGGGCAGCTGAGTAAGTTACTGTTTGGTTCTGCGTCGTTGAAGTTAACGGCGTTGCATTAGGCCCAAAGGTCCAGGCGAAAGTAGCCGATGGTAAAAACGAACCCTGCGCTGTAAAATTAAAGCTGTTAGTAGGTAAGCATTGCGGCGCGTGATCATTAAACTCGGCCACCGGTACCGGGTCAACAGTAACGTTAACCGCATCGGTGCTGGTGCAGCCGTTGTTACTGGTAGTAACAGTATAAGTTTGTGTTAATACGCTATTAGCGGCATTGGTTAAATTAAGCGTTGGATTTGAGGCAGTAGCGCTACTCAACCCGGTTGCCGGGCTCCATAAATACGTATAACCGGTTATTGATGCCGTTCCCAAATCAACACTGTTTTCTGAACAATAGGTTGTATCATTACCTGCAAACGAAACCGGTATAGCATTAATGGTAACCGGTACCGAATCCGGTGTTGAATTACATCCATTATCGTTAATTACCAGCGATAACATATCCGTTCCTGCACTACTCCAGTTAAGTTGGTAAGGCCCCTTACCGCTACCCGAAACCACCGTTCCGCCGCCAAAACCCCAATTATATACCGCTGTAGCCGATGCTGTACCGGTAAAAGTAACCGTCGCATTTTGCCCCACACATACCGGCGAGGTTACTGTAAATGTGGCAACCGGTGTTATGCCAATAGTTACCGTGGCCGAATCTGTTACGGTACATCCCTGTGCATCAGTGGCAGTAACGACATAAGTGTGAGTTAAGGCGGGCGTAACAGTGTTACTAGCGGTGAAATTGCCGTTACTCCACGAATATGTGCTGGCTCCGCTTGCAACTAATGTTGTGGTTTGGCCCGAGCAAATGGATGCAGATGCTGGTGTAATAACCAATGCAGGTACATCAACATTTACCACTGCGGTGGCAGTAGCACTGCAGCTATTGGCATCCGTTACTGTAACTGTATATGTGGTTGTTGTAGTAGGTGCCACCACATCTCCCTGGTTAGTAGTAGTCCCATCACTCCATGAATAGGTAACACCAGCGGTGCAGTTTAAGGTACTTGTTTGACCAATACATATATTGGAAGTTGCTGGCGTAATTGTTGCAGTAAAATTATCAACGGTTACGTTGGTTGAAGTAGTTGCCGAGCAGTTGGTACCGTTGCCGACAGTAAGTGTATAAACTGTGTTGCTTACCGGCGAAGGTGTAATTGTTCCTGTAGTTGAACCATCGCTCCACAAATAAGGCGCCGGTCCTCCGGCAGTAAGTGATGCATTGGTTCCTAAACAAATAGTTGACGGGTTTGGTGTAATTGTTGCTACGGTTGAATTGCCCACTGTTACAGTACCCGAGGCGGTTGCAGTACAGTTATTGGCATTTGCTACGGTAACCGTATAGGTTGTAGTTGCAGCCGGCGTAACCGTAATGGCTGCTGTAGTAGCGGCAGTGCTCCATAAATAAAGGGTTCCTCCACCCGCAGTTAGCGTGGCATTTTGACCCGGGCAAATACTGGTTGCAACGGGATTTACACTTGCTACAGGATTAGTAAAAACCGTTATAGTGCTTGTAGCTGTTGTAGTGCAGGCGCCGCCTATTGTAACCGTTACATTATAGGGCGTTGTTGTTATAGGCGAAACTGTAATTGCATTGGTGGTAGCTCCGTTACTCCACAAATAACCACTTCCTGCATTCGCTGTTAGTGTTGAACTTTGTCCCGGGCAAATGCTTGCCGGGTTTGGCGTAATGCTTGCTGTTGGGTTTGGCAATACAGTAATTGTGGTAGTTGCTGTTGCAGTACATGTACCCGAAACAGTGACTGTTACATTGTAGTTTGAAGTTGCGGCTGGTGTTACCGTAATACTGGCAGTTGTGGCCCCCGTACTCCATATAAAAGCATTTCCCGGGCTTGAGGCTAGAACGGAACTTTGTCCCGGGCAAACGCTTGCCGGGGTGGGCGTTATACTTGCCGTTGCATTATTCGAAACGGTAACCGTGGTAGTGGCGCTTGCAGTGCATCCGCCTACTAATGTAACCGTTATAGTATAAGTAGTAGTTCCAACAGGTATTACAGTAATGCTTGCCGAAGTAGCTCCTGTACTCCATAGGTATGAAGCGCCCGCGCTTGCTACAAGCGCTGAGCTTTGCCCCGGGCAAATACTTGGCGGGGTGGCTGTAATGCTGGCTGTAGGATTGCTATTAACCATAATAGTAGCCGTTGCTGTAGCAGTGCAACCTACTGGCGATGAATAAGTAACTGTGTAAGAGGTTGTACTTGCCGGCGATGCCGTAATTGAAGCTGTAGTTGCACCGTTGCTCCATAAATAAGTACCGCCGGGTACCGATGGCGATGCAGTTAAAGTTGCGCTGCCTCCGGGGCATATAGTATCGCTGTGCACGGTAATAACAGGGTAAGGCGAAATTAACACCGACTTGCTGGCTACAGCAACGCATCCCGATTGGGAAGAATCTTTAAGCGAAATAAAGTACGTTCCCGGGCTCGAATAAGTATGTGTTCCGGGGTTAACAGCTAGTGATGTATTTCCGTCTCCAAAATTCCATTGCTGCCAAATATCTGCAACACTATTATTAGTTAGTGTTACAGTACCGGTATTGCCGCAAATCGTATCAGGCGAAACTAAAAAAGTATCAACCGGTGCCATTTGGAAGGTACTACCCGTAAAGTTGAAGTTCCATCCGGTAGTTGTGGGGTACGAATAATTATTAATAAAAATGGCATATGTCTGCCCCGCTATAACCGTTTCCCACGGGCAAATCTCTTTATTGGCAAGGAATGATAAACTGCTATCAGGGCAAACTGTGTTTGAGGCCTGGGACATGCCTATTGGATTCGAGGTTTCTCCCGAATAATTGAAATTACAGGTTTGATAATTTGCTGAACTAGCATTGGTAGGACAGCCGTTGGTAATATTATAAAGTGCCCAATCTAATTCGATATTGGCAACGGTTGGGGTACATTTCCATGCCAATTGGCCGGTAACGCCAACGGTAAACTGGTACCATTGTCCATCCGTCGGGGTGTTGGGTCCAAAACAACTAGGTGTAAAACTACTTCCTCCAAGTGGAATAGTAGCAACGGTAAATGGAGCCTCTGTGCATAAACGTGCAGCAGTCGCGCAAGTGTTACCAGGCGCAGCCGGTGGAGTTGAAGACGTAACGCATAACTGAAAACCTCCTGCAGTGCCAAACGAATTAACTTCAACGTAAAGCACCGTTCCCACTGGCGCAGGATAAATGGCAGTATCGCTTCCCCCGTTTGTAGCGCTGACGGCGCAAGAACCCGGCGCCCCCACTGGTGAAGCACAACTGCCTGAATAAATGCTTACTCCCAACTGTGTTGCTGCGGGAGCACCTGTAGGCCTTACGGTTACTACATTGTTAGTACCTGTGGATACGAATGTATACCACACATCGCTTCCCCAAACGGTTTGTCCGCAAACTGCCGTTGTCCAGTTGGTTGCAGTGCCGCCAACGGTTGTTCCTGTAACACAGGCTCCACCATTCGAGGGTAATGATATCGGCGTGGCGTTGGTGCAATCATCATTAGCAGGCTGACTATAACCGGCAATACAAATCAATAAAAACAAAACCACAAGGCCTGAAAATTTCTTCATCTTAATCTGGTGTATACTCAATTTTATAAAACAGTTAAAAATAACGCGGCGCAATATAATATACCACCCTTATTGTAGCAGGGTAATAAGATAGTTTAAAGGCGAAAATTTGTTAACAATACAGGGTAAGTTTTAATATATAGCTTTCCCATTCCAAAGTTACAACCTTCCCTGTTATACCATCAATATTTCTTTGGGCTGTAAACTATCATAAAGTTGATTGTTAAAGCAAAGCATACGTTGCATTAGCCGCTGTCGCATATTACCGGCTAAAATTGATGCCATTTCCTACTTGGCCAAAGGTAAAATATATCCCAATTTGTTTTGTAACACATCTATGCTTATCTCATCACAATGTGCATCTGCAGTATTATCGCAAATAATTACGTGCATAACCAGTTTTGAGCTTAAAGATTCAGATACCTTCCAGCAATAAGTGGGTACATACACTCCCTCGCCAATAGTTGTGCTACCAAAAATACTACCGGTAATTACCAGCAACGAATCTTCCTGCGATTCTCTCCTTATCTCACTTTCCCAGTGTTTCCATTCTCCGCGGTTAAGGTGCGGGGTCTGCGGCACGCAATTGTAAAACCTAAAGGTCTTTTCATCTGCATCGCAATCGTATGCAAAGTCTTCAGCATCGGCCAGGTGGCCTTCATCATATCCCGAATGCGAATAGTCTTCGGCACTGGCAGTAATTATTTCAGTATCGTTATAAAACTTAAAATGCTTTCTGCTACAGGCCCCTCCGCCGTGGTATAAAGTGTATCTCACAAAAATGGGTTCCTTAAACGTATAACTGAAGTAAGATTGATAAATGCCCTCATTTATAATGGTATCAACTCCCTTAATTTCGGTTGAAAGATTACTGTCTTTATGCTCAATGGTATCACGCGGAATAAAGGTGATTACTAACCATATTATTAGTACAACGGCTATTACAAAAAGAAGAATTCGGCTTGGTTTCATCAGGCACGAAAGATATAGGAAAACCAAAACAATAAAATACCGAAAACTTCTATCTTCGGAAAGATATTTCTAAAAACGATCTATGCAATCAAAACTCTACCCCTGGTTAATTCTTCTTTTTTTGCTGGCGGGAATTCTTCCGTTTAAACAAACAAATGCACAATGCACTAACCGTTATCTCGATACTGTTTTTACTTCTATCGACTCAGCTATGAATGTAGTTTACACTGAGAGTGCCGGTGGTAATACCCAGGAGTTGCTTGATATTTATCAGCCGGTGGGCGATACCGCATGTCTTAGACACGTAGTGATTTTTGTTCACGGCGGTGCTTTTTTTCAAGGAACCAAAAACGATGGAGATGTTGAATTCCTCTGTAAGCGTTTTGCACAGCGGGGTTATGTTGCAGCCAGTATTAATTACAGGCTGGCTGGCTCGGTAATAGCCCTATATGATTCTGCGCAGATTTTTACCTATGTAATGAAAGCTGTTTCTGATCTGAAGGCTGCTATCCGCTTCTTTTATAAAGATGCATCACTTACCAACCAGTGGAGCATTGATACCAACTCATTTTTTATTGGTGGAAGTTCAGCCGGTGGTATTGCCGCCGATTATGTTGGCCTGGTTGATAGTGTTGGTGAATTAGCCGCGCCTTTTCAATCCATTTGTAATGCCCAGGGTGGCATTAACGGTAATAGTGGCAATACCGGTTACTCGTGTAAAGTTATTGCAGTAGCCAGCCTTGCCGGCGCGGTTGACCGGTTAAGTTACATAAAGCCAAGTTCGCCACCCATGGTTTTCTGCCAGGGCACCGCCGATGGCACCATACCATACGAATGTGATGACGCACTTACCCAATATACCGGTGGGCTATATTATACCATCCATTTTTGTGGCTCCGGCCAAATGTCACCGGGCTTAACCAATGCCGGGGTAAGTAATTCTTTAATGCCTTTTCCTGGTTCCGGGCATGTTCCATGGGATACAAATACCGTTATAGCTAACCAGATGGATTCTGCAGTAGCAGCATTTTTCTACCAGGTAAAATGTACGCATGCAGTTTGTGCGGGCCCTTCGGGTGTTGAGTCAATTGCAAACCAGTCTTTGGCGAATATCTATCCCAATCCGGCTACTCATAACCTCAACGTTGTAATTAATGGCGCAAATGAATTATTGGTTATAACACTTTATGATTGCACTGGTCGCCAGGTAAGGCAACAACTTGCATCGGGAAAGCAAGCCACACTGTTGGTGCAGGGAGTGGCCCTGGGTGTTTATTTGTTGCGGCTTGATTTTAAAGATGGTAATTCGATACCTATAATCCAACAGATAATTATAGAATCATCTGGCTATTAAGGGGGGGTATCACTTTTAAAAATGAATCAATTGATTGTCAATATTTTATTGATAAAAAGGGGGTATCAGTGATACCCCCCTGTCACATTTGTTGATATATAATACAACAGCGCAATCTCCTCTAAAGAAAATTGCGCTGTCATCATAATACTCCTTCAGTAATTTATATCGATGCCATCGCGGGTTCCGGTGTTCTTTGTGTTTCGGTAGCCTTCATGCCATACAAATCAGCCCAAACGCCTGTGTAAGGGCGGTCGAAGTTGCGCGGGTTTTTCAGGTCGGCGCGTAAACCACTTTCGGTTTTCTTGATGTACTTGTTGCGGTCGGTTTGGTTTAGGTTTTT
Organism: uncultured Bacteroidota bacterium; assembly: GCA_903861145.1. GTDB lineage: Bacteria > Bacteroidota > Bacteroidia > Chitinophagales > LD1 > Bog-950. The sequence goes on from CAIOTH010000075.1 coordinate 7,086, forward strand.
GTGGGCGGTTATGCTCCAGCAGGTTGAGTTGCCCTGTGCTGCAATATCAACGCTCCAACGTAAAAACACTAACCACATACGGTAAAGGCGCTCGCCGTAATGGGTCTTCACATATTCTTCATTACGCACCCAGTTGTAATACCAGCGGTGTATGGTATGCGAGTAGTGAATACCCACATTCTCCAAATGCACCACTTCAAAGTTAGCGCTTTGCAAAGCTTCCACTAAAAAGGCAAGTGGCGTGCTGGCATCGGCGCCGCTGAAAATATTCTCACTCATAAATAAGCCCCAAACCAGGTCTTCCCAGTGGTCGCCTTTGGCTAAAATGCCGGGGTTAGCGCGCAGGCCCGCTTGCTGTATGTAAAACATGCCATCATCTTCAAGCATGTCATAAATTGATTTAATGAAACCCTTAAACTTACGAATGCCCACATGCTCACCCATTTCGAGGCATGAGATGTTATCCCATTTTTTGCCCTTGGGTATATCGCGGTAGTCCATGCGTAAAATGCGGGCTTTGTCGCTAACGCCGTGGTCTTTAATTTGCTGCGTGCCCCAATCGTAACCATCCTGTGCAATGGTAACGCCAGTGCTATCGGTACCATAATTTTTAGCGGCATAAGCTATTAGTGTTCCCCAACCACAGCCAATGTCAAGGTGCGTATCGCCGGCCTCCATGTGCATTTTGTTACAAACCATTTGCATTTTGCGGTCCTGTGCTGTTTCAAGACTTTCCTTTTCAGCATCTAAAAAGAAACCGCTGGTATACACCATGCGTGGGCCTAAAAATGCAGCAAAGAAATCATTACCTCTATCGTAGTGCTCGCGAATAATGCGTTCGTCCTGGCTTTTGGAGTGGATTAACACCTCAGGTATCAATCGCGAAAAGAAAAATTTAAGGTGGTGCGGCGTTAAACTGTATTTAAAATAGCCATGACGCAATTTCATAAACTCCTCAAAATCACCTTTAATATCAATGTCGCCGTTCAAAAAATCTTCAACAAAATTGCCCATCGATGGGCGATTGGCCGAAGTATAACGGGCGCGCGTGGCATTGGTTTTTGGAACGATAAAGTCAAGTGCTGAAGCTGACATAATCAGGGGTTTTGGTTAGTAATGTTATAGCGAATATACCCCAATTATCCGAAAAGCGAAATTTTCGTTAATAGATGCTAAAATCACCTTTTGCTGAGAACAGGATTTTACCTACCATTGTTCGATAAAAATCGAATATAGAAAATTAATTATCAATGGTTTATTACAAAACGTTTGGTAGTCATATTGTTGTCGCCACTAATTAGCCTGATAGCGTAAACGCCATTGGTTAAATCGCCAACTGGCAGTACCATTTTTGTACCCACCAGGTTGGCTTGATAAACCAACTGACCGATCGCATTATATACTTGAATTGTTCCATTCTGGATGGAATTCGGAACATCAACAGTTACAATGGTATTAGCCGGATTTGGGTAAATCTTAAATCCGGTTCCTGCAATATTTTCAATACCCGTTGGCAAGGTGCTATCTACGCCCCATGCATGGTTAATGTCTATTCCATCAACAATAATCTGCGCATAAAAAACTTCCTGTTGCGCCGCAGTGTCATAATACCACTGTTCAACATACTGCGATGAATCTACAACCTGCTGAAAATGGTCGAAGCTGTTATATGTTGATGAGTCACCCACCATCAACACCCACGCCTGCCCGTTAGGAATATCGCAGGCATACAGGTTGTTTATCTGGCCCTCGCAACTGCGCCTAACGCCAACATAATTATTATCCAGGCGGCCCAAAAGCCACAAGCTGTCTTGTCTTACTTCTGTAAAATCTGCTGTGCGCCAGTGCAGTGATACCTGGGGATAACTGGCCCCCACTAAGGCCGGCTTAGGTTCAGCTCGGTACATCAGCAGAGCAACGTTTTTTGTTTGCTTGATGAAAGGCAAGTCGTCGTTCGCTTCATCGGCGCTTCGCAACGCCCAATCAATTACCTGCCCAGAGGCCGTATAAACTGCCGTTGTTTCAACGCTAGCCACACAGGGATATTCCTGGTAACCTCTTTTGCCCGGCCAAAAATCCTGCACCGATGCCAGGATAACCGAGTTGTGCTTATAAATAGCAACTGTATCATCGCAAATAGTCGAGCTTTCGCTCACTACATTTAAAGCTATAGCCGTTGGCACCACCGACGGCGGTGTAATAATTGCCAGTGGAGCAAAAGCGCTAAAGTCAGGATGCTTCCACATGCCTGAATCTGTTATCAGCATAAACGTAGCATAAGCCACCAGCGGATGAAAATATTCGCCTGCACTCCATCCAAAAATTACACTATCAACGGCGCTCATGCTGTCATTCAAAATCAAACCCTGCTCAATAGTATGGCCAATATGTATCACCGTATCCAAAACCGGCATCCACGAATTTATCACAGTATCAACCGCAATATTCGAACTGGCCAAAAATCCACCGGCATGCGATGCACCACCCGGCACAGCACCCATACCTGTTAACAGGTAAATAAGGTTATTGTGGTTTTGCCCATATGGGTCTTCATACTTACCCGAATAGTTTCTGCCAGCCGGAGGGAAGAAAACACCTTTGTCGTTCGTCATTAACAGCAGACTTCTCAATAATTGTTGTGCTGCTTGTGTAGCAAGGCTCTGTATTTCAGCATCCTGCGCAAAATCGGCCAGGTTAAGCAAACCGGTTAAACAATAAGGATTGTAAACCGAAGAAAAGAACTCGTAATAGCCGTATTGTATTTTTAAATGTAGGTAATGCACCAGGCGATTGCGCAGGTAAGGGTCAACCGGTTTACCATATCTTTCATGCAATAGCCAATCGCTGCTCATCCACATGCTCATGTGGTTCTCGCTCCAAAACACTCTTGTGGTATCACCATAATTTATCCAGTAAGGCACCTCAAGCAGTACAGGTAATATTTTGTTGTGGTAAGTAGCGTCCTGAAAAAGCAGAACACGTAGTAACTGCACAATATCAAAATCGGGCGTAACACTGGTGGTTAAGCCATTAAGCAGGTAGTTAAGCGTTGCGGTATCAACCGGCACTCCCTTATAAGCTTGTAGCGTAATTGCATCGCGGCTAAAATTTGCTAAAGCGGTATTTGCATAATCTGTTTGCCTTTGTGTATAAGTGGCGTTGTTGCCTTTGGCAGTTTGCCAGCAATTGCAAAAAATAAGCAAACAAATTGTAGTAATCAGGTGTCGAAATAACTTCATCCGGTAACGGTTTATATGTGTTTAGGTTTGCCATGAAATTACGGCAATTATTTTGAATCAACCCAAAGCATTTCAACCCAAAACTCACAAGTTCCAGATTACCGGAAGTTTTTCCCTGTTCGTGTCATTACAAAGCCTATTGAATAATAATTATTGGAGTAAAGACTGCAGCAATCTCATGTCATTGCAATTTAAACGCATTGCAAATGCTTTAGCGGGCTCAGCTCTCGTTACAAATGAGTGTAGTGAGAAAATGAAATCTGCATTAGTTTGCCTGTGGTGCAACACTCACCATCCAGTTCATACCAAATTTATCTTCGCACATACCAAAGTATGAGCCCCAAAACATATCGGCCATAGGCATGTGTGCCTGTCCACCTTCAGCTAGCATTTTAAAGAACCGGTCGGCTTGTTCTTTTGAATCTGTCGAAATTGACAGTGTTATGTTTTTGCCAAAGGGCACTTTGGGGAAAGCAGGGTGTCCATCGCTACCCATTAAAATATTATTACCGCCAATCGGCAAAGACATATTCATAATCAGGTTGCCAAACTTTTCTTCAACGGGAGGGCCCGAGCCGACTGGGGCGTCTTTAAACCTGCTTAAACCTGCAAACTCTCCACCAAAAATTGATTTGTAATAAGTAAAAGCTTCTTCGCAATTGCCATTAAAGCATAAATAAGGATTGATTTGTGTTGTCATTGTTGGTTTTATTTGGTTGTAAAATTTAATTGTACAAAGGTATGGATCAAGCGCAACCCCTGTGCTGAGTAAATACGACAATGTAAGGGGTTGATTACGACAAGGTGTTTAATTACTTTTGATTCATGAAACACATATCAATTATTATACCACAGGGGCATTATAGCATGGTAAATGTTGAGGGCACGCACCAAATGTTTAGTTGGGTAAATGAATTTATGGAATCGAAAGGGCAGAAGCCTTTATTTAAAATTCAGCTGGTGGGGTTGGCCAAATCGATAACCCAAACAAACGGATTATTTACTGTCAATCCCGATGCGCTTATTGACGATGTTAAGAAAACCGACCTGATTGTTGTGCCAGCCATGCACGGTGAGTTGCAAAAAAACATTGAACTAAATACGGGCTTAGGCCCCTGGATACGGAAGCAATATAAAGAGGGCGCAGAAATAGCTGGTTTTTGTATAGCCCAGTTCTTTTTGGCCTCTACCGGCATATTAAACGGAAAAAGCTGCGCTACCCACTGGCGCAGTGCCAACGAGTTCAGAAAAATGTTTCCTAATGTTACTTTGCTTGACGATAAAATTATTACTGAGTGCGAGGGCATTTATACCAGTGGTGGGGCGTATTCGTTTACAAACCTCGTAATGTATCTGATCGAAAAATATGCAGGTCGCGAAGCTGCTATTGTTGGAGCTAAAACCTTTATGATTGATATTGAGCGCAACAGCCAATCACCGTTTATCATGTTTGTGGGGCAGAAGGAACACAAAGACGAAACGGTGCTACAGGCCCAGCAATATATTGAGCACAATTTTAAGGATAGACTTACCGTGGATGGCCTCGCCAATCAACTGAATGTGGGGCGAAGAACCTTTGAGCGTCGTTTTAAAAAAGCCACAAGCAATACGGTAGTTGAGTATATACAAAGGGTAAAAATTGAAGCGGCCAAAAAACAACTCGAAACAGGAAGAAAAACTATAGCCGAAATAATGTTCGACGTTGGTTATACAGATGCCAAGGCATTTAGAGATGTTTTTAAAAAGGTAGCAGGCATGTCGCCGGTGGATTACCGCAACAGATATATGGGATAGTAAACTGTAAATTGACTAATGCATCAGCCCCTCTGATCCAGGTTTATGCTCTCCGTAACTTGATCCTAAAATGTGCTAAGCCGGCCTGCCGGTAGGCAGGCTTTCAGCTAACAAGTGGTTGGCGTCCCTCCAACCACGAAAAAAACAATATCCCCCATCCTCAATCGTTTACTACTTTAACTTTACAATACGCGCATAAACATGAACGCTACACAAACCCCAGCACCGGTTTTGCCTCCTGGCCCCAAAAAGAATTTATTGTTTGATAAGGACGTAGACCTCAGGCACGATACCATTGGTCTTTTGGTTAGAGGCTCACGCGAGTATAACGGCATTTCGCGCAGTAGGTTAGGCCCTCGCTACTTTGTTCACATTACCAATCCCGAGTTTATTGAACACGTTTTCACTCACGGCGATATCTATGTAAAGAGCAACGAAAACAAAGAGCTTAAATTTTTACTTGGCAACGGTTTACTTACCAGCGGCGGCAGCTTTTGGCTAAAACAACGGCGCTTAATACAACCACTTTTTCATAAGCAAAGATTAACTGGCTTCGTTCAAAAAATATCCGAAACCTGCGATAGCCTAATTGCTGAGTGGAAAGCAAGCGGCAGTGAGACGAAAGATATACACGAAGAAATGACCCGGCTTACGCTGGGTATAGTAAGCAAAACGCTTTTAAGCACCGACGCCAGCGCCGACTTTAAACAAGTAAGCCACGCATTAGAAATATTGATGAAAGGCCTTGGCAAACGCTCGGTAAGGTTAGTGAAATTTCCTTATTGGGTGCCACTGCCCTCGCATTTCGAAATGCGTAGAGAGCGTAAAATATTAGATGATACCGTGCAACAAATTATTGCAGCACGCCGTGCAGATAAAAGCCAATACCACGATCTGCTAACTATGCTAATGGAGGTAGAAGATGCCGATACCTCCGAACGGATGACCAACGAGCAACTGCGCGATGAAGTAATAACCATTTTCTTAGCCGGCCATGAAACCACTGCCAACGGTATGGCGTTTGCATTGTACCATATTGCTAAGCACCCCGAGGTGCGCGAAAAGATAGCGGCTGAAGTAATGAGGGTTTTTAAAGGCGGCCCTGTAACTTTTGAAGGGTTAATGCAGTTAGATTATACAACCCGCGTAATTAAAGAATCGATGAGATTATATCCACCCCCCTGGATTATGGCGCGGTTAGTTACACAGGATGATGTAATGGGCGAATACCTCATAAAAAAAGGCGATGAAATTGTTATGTCGCCATACTGCGTTCACCGCCTCGAGAGCCTGTGGCCCGAACCCGAAAAATTTGACCCCGACCGCTTTTTACCGGAAAACATGAAGAACATGCACCGGTATGCCTACTTCCCATTTGGTGGCGGCGCCCGCCAATGCATTGGCAATAACTTTGCCATGATGGAAATGCAAATTATGCTGGCCTGCTTAGCCTCGCAATTTCAATTTAGCCTTGTGCCCGGTTTCAAACTCGAGATAGAGCCACTGGTTACTCTACGCCCAAAAGGCGGCTTAAAGTTAGCGGTGGAGGTTTAACAGCAACGGAATACAGTTGACGCAAACCCCGTGCTTCTGTCACAACCACTTCCGGCAACGATGGATGTATTAAAATAAAACACTCTAATCCGCCTATTTTATATTTTCAATATAATAGGATACGCAATCAGGATTATGGGCCAGGTCATTTTCTATAAAAGCGTTGGCCCCCACCATCGTTCCAAATTGACGGACATGCACCGACTCATCTTTCATGCAATAAACAACCCGTATATACTCCGTCTTCTCAGTAAGTCTCACATAATCCTTCGTCCCATACCATGCCCTGTGCTCTATCGGCGGCGGTACACCATTATCTTTTTGATTGTTGTTTTGATGGCACATCCCGGGGGCTCGTTTGCTACCGGTATTAGTGCAATTAGGCATTTTTTGCCCTGCCTGAACATTTAAAAAACCAGATGATAATAATACCAACACCAATATTATATTTTTCATCGCATCCGTTTTAAGTGTTCTCGCTAAAAATAGTTGTCAAACATCAACTTTTGAGCCATACAAACTTTTGTTAACATTTATAAAGCTAAAAGTCATGCCAAAAATTGTGAAACCGTGAGACAGCGTCAGGATTAAGAGCTACCCCTGAAAATGCAAAGGCCGCAAAGAATAAATTTCTTTGCGGCCTTTGCGTCAACCTTAGCGCACTTTGCGTTAACTGTATTCTACCTAATCAACGTAACACTCCCTTTTCTTAAAATATCGATGTTCAAGTCAATCAGGTGTATGTTGGCTTCGTAAACGTATACCGCGCCTGGGGCTTGTTTGCCCTTCCACATACCATCCCATGGGTAAAGGCCATCGTGCATTTTTTCGCCCCAACGGTTAAATACTTTAAACGACATAAGCGTGGCACCCTCCTCGGTATACACCATAAAAATATCGTTGTTGCCATCGCCGTTTGGCGCAAAGGCATTAGGTATAAAGAAATTTTGAGGAGGTAAAACAGTAATAGGCAGTTGTGTTGAGTCGGCGCACATCAGCGCGTTATAGGCTATCAGTTTAACACTGTATAAACCATATTGCGTAAAATTATAAGTAGGGTTAACGTCCGTCGAATTTCCAATCACAGCATTAATCGCGCCCACACTACTAAAGTTCCACAAGTAGGTTAGTGAATTCAAACTCTCATTGGTAAAGTAAATAGCCGTCTCAGGTTGCTGAATAACCATTGCTCCGGGGGTAAACTTGGCAATAGGGTCTGCTATTACTTTTATCAGGTTAAGAACAGTCGTATCATAAGCACATTGCTGCGACGACACTACTTTTAAATAAACCGAGTAAAGTCCTGGTGCCACAAAAATATGACATGGGCTTTGGTCGGTCGAAGTTTGCCCATCGCCAAAATTCCATAAATACTTCAACGGCCCCACACCTTGCGATGAATCCAGAAAGCAAACCTCAAAGTTTTCACAGCCTACCAGCGTATCAGGTCCAAAATCCGGATCCGGCATCGGGTAAACAGTAACTGAGTCGGTAACCGAATTAACACAACCAACCTGGCTTACCGTAAATGAAACGGCTCTGGTACCTGGCGAACCGTAACTTACCGGTACCGTTGTTGCTGTTGACGTAGCAGGGTTTGCGCCCGGTCCAAAAGTCCATGCAAAACTCGCAGTATTTAAAAACGATCCTTGCGTTTTAAAGGTAAATCGATTGCCCAGCAAGCATTGCGGTGGAGGGGCCGTTAACTGCGGTGCAGGTACCGGGTTAACGGTCACTATTACGGTTGCACTACTCATACAACCAAGGCTGGTAGTGGTTACAGTGTAAGTTTGACTGCTAATATTATCAGGCGCGGTGGTTAAGCTAACGGTTGGGTTTGATGATACCGAACTACTCAAACCTGTAGTAGGGCTCCACAAATAACTATAACCTGCCGTCATAGGGCCACCAATAGGTGCGCTTCCCCCGCTGCAAAAAAATGTATCAGGACCAGGGTTCGAAGGTGGTATTGGATTAATAACAACCGGTAAAGAATCGGGCGGTGCAACACAATTATGGTCAACCACCTCCAGCGATACTATCTGTGTTCCTACCGACGCTGCGCTCCAATTAACCACGTAAGGTCCTGCTCCGGTTCCTGAAACAATATTGCCATTGCTGAAATCCCATGTATAAATTGCCTGGTTCGTGGAGGTTCCTGTATAAGTAATAGTTCCATTTTGACCTACACATAGCGGTGTTGTAACTGTAAAATTCGCTGTTGGTATTGCATTTACGATAACCGGCACAGTTGTCAATGGCGATGTGCACCCGTTTTCGCTTACCGTTAAGGTTATACTTTTGGTACCTGCCGTTGCCCATGTAACCAATTGTGGCCCAATACCGGTGCCCGGTAAAGCTACCCCGCCTGCAAAATTCCATGTAAAGGTACCAAGGCTATCTGCGGTACCGGTATAGGTAACAGTCGAAACTTGACCCGTACAAACCGGTCCCGTAGCAGTAAACATCGAAGTCGGTATTGGATAAACAGTTACCGGCACCGTATCCGGTGGGGCAACGCAGCCAAACTGAGTAACATTCAAAATAATATTTTGAATACCCGGGGTTGACCAGTTAACCTGTTGCGGGCCCTGTCCTGTACCCGGTGTAGCGTTACCACCGCTAAAATTCCATGTATATGTAGCCGAGGGTATCGCGGTGCCCGTATACGTAACTGTTGAATTTTGCCCTGTGCATACTGGCGTAACTGCAGTAAAAGTTGCTGTAGGTATTGGGAAAACTGTAATGCTGGTCGTATCGATCGAAAAGCAACCTAAACTGGTACCGGTAACGGTATAACTTGTGCTGCTAACCGGTGTAGCCTCAACCGTTGATGTATCAGTGCGGTTTAAACTTGCATTTGCAGCCCACGCATAAGTTGTAGCACCGCTTGCTGTAAGGGGCACACTATCTCCTAAACATATATTGCTATGAGGTGTAATTGTTAGCACCGGCGAAGGATTCACAACTACCGGCACCGTAAACGGTAAGGAGGTACAGCCGCTATCAATTACAGTAAGCGAAATCGACTTATTGCCACTGGTTGTCCAGTAAACGTTGTAAGGCCCTTGCCCGCTTCCGTTGGCAACAGTCGCGCCACCAAAGTTCCAGTTATAGGTAGCACTTGCAGTTGCGTTTCCGGTATAAAAAATACTCGAATTAAATCCCGCACATACCGGCGACACGGCTGTAAAATTGGCTGTCGGAATGGGCAATACCTTTATATTCATCGTGGTATCGGCTGTGCAGCTACCTGAACTTACTGTTAAAGTAACGGGGTAAGTTCCGGCGGTATCATAAGTAACCGTCGGATTTTGGAGATTGGAGGTTGTAGTAGTAGCTCCCGTAAAACTCCACGACCACGCTGAGTCTGCACCCTGTGGTGTTGACCGGTCAGCAAAGCTTACTGGCGAACCCACGCAAATGGTGGGTGCCGAGAAATTAGCAGTAAGTGCGTTGAGGTTGCCCGGTATTATAGTATCCAATGTAAATACACATGGGGGTTGGCCATAAGTAGTTAAGGTTACCGTATACGGACCCGGTTGGTTAATGTTAACTGTTTGCTGGTTATTCGGCCCAACAATACCAGGTCCCGCCCACGAATAAGTAGCTGCTCCGGTTGGTGCGGTAAGCACATCATTACCTCCCTGGCAAACTGTAGGCGATGACGAAATTATTTGCAGCGGCGCGCATTCAGCATCAAGGTAGGCATAAGCGTAGTGAATTCCATTGCAACCGTTAGGCGCGCACGACCGGGTTATAAAAGTAAGCGTGGCCGTTTGCCCTACGTAGTTATCCAATGGTATTAAAACCGAGGTCCATGGTTTATAATAAACATTGGAATTTCGTACTTCGTTAAACCCGCCAATTTGCGGCGCAGTAAGTCCGTCAACCTCGTAACTGGCGCAAAAAATGGTATCGGTGGTGCCAATCACCATTTGTATTCTGAAATAGGGCTGCGCAGCCGTAGGATGGGAGCCGGGCGTACCTTGGTATAAAACGCAAGCGTAGTGGTAGGTAAAATTGGTATTGCTTGGTGTTACTACAAATTGATAAGTAATTGACTCCGCATCGCCGTGGGCATAGGTATTGCCAAGCAAAGCCGAGTAAGTCCCCCCTCCTGGCCAAACCACGGGCAATAAAGTTGTTCCGCCGGATAAAGCCAACAGGTTAGCATCATTACCGCTATTCATTATCCACTGGTTAAATTGCCCGGTGCCTGTAGGGCCTGCATTTAATGGACCTTGGTTAAGGCCGTTAATCAAAAAAGCATTTGGGGTATAACAACCAGGGCTAACTAATTGTCCGCTTAAACAATGGCTGGCGCTCCAGCCGTTAAAGTTGCCACCTTCAAAATCGGCATTATTACATTGCGCATTGCTTATTTTTGCGAATAAAACAAAGCACAATAAAAACAAACCATAGGCAAAAATGCGTTTCATCTTAATTCAATTCAGAGGTCAGGGGGTGCTCCAAATAATTATAAAATCTATAATGCGTACACTGTAAAAATAAATAAAGTATCTCTATTACAACTATTTTAATTATCAAGGGCGGTTAGTGATAAAAACCTGCTAATAAGATGGTTAATAGTACTTTTTATATCAAAATACAACGCGCAATTGCACTTTTACCCAATACACCTGGTACAACCAATCAATAGAATACTTTCACCCTTAAATAGTTGCATGCGTAGCCTTTTTGATAGTGTTAAAGAAAACTCGCCGAAATTCTAAAAGGAAGCAAGTGCCATAAAACAAAAATCCCCGAAAAGGTAGGCTTTTCAGGGATTCTTGTTTTGGCAATGTAACTGGCTATCTTATCAAAGTAACGCTGCCTTTGCGTAAAATGTCAAGGTGCAAATCAATAAGGTGTATGTTGGCTTCATAAACATATACTCCTTCAGGTGCCTTCTTTCCCTTAATAGATCCGTCCCATGCATAAAGCCCGTCATGTACTTTTTCGCCCCAACGGTCAAATACCTTAAACGACATCAACGTAGCTCCTTCCTGCAGGAATATAAAGAACTCATCATTATTGCCATCGCCGTTAGGTGTAAAGGCATTTGGTATAAAGAAGTTTTGCGGTGGCAATACTGTTATTGGCAGTTGGGTTGAATCAGCACAACGTAATTCATTATACGCCGTTAGCTTAACGGTATAAAGGCCATATTGCGTAAAGTTAAACTGCGGGTTAATATCAGTCGAATTTCCAATGCTCGCATCGCTAACACCGGCCGAATTAAAGTTCCATAAGTAGGATACTGAATTCAAACTCTGGTTGGTAAAGCTGATTAAAGATTGTGGCTGTTGAACTACCAATGCCGATGGTGTAAACTTGGCTATAGGGTCAGCAATAACCTGTATTAGGTTAAGTACGGTCGTGTCATAGCTACATTGCTGAGACGAAACTACCTTTAAGTATACTGAATAAATACCAGGTGACACGTATAAATGGCAAGGGTTTTGGTCTCCCGAAGATTCCCCATCACCAAAATTCCATGTATAGGCCAATGGCCCAACCCCGCTTGAGGTATTGGTAAAGCATACTTCAAAGTTTTCGCAACCCTTTACTGTATCCGGGCCAAAGAAAGGTTGAGGCATAGAGTAAACTGTTACCGAATCGGTAAGTGAAGTAGAACACCCCGATTGAGTAACCGTATAGCTAACCGCACGGGTACCTGGAGTGCTATAGGTCACATTTTGAGTGGTAGCCGTTGATGTAGCTGGTGTTGCATCGGCTCCAAATGTCCACGCAAATGTTGCACTATTTAAAAACGTACCCTGAGTTTTAAATGTAAAGTTATTACCTGTTAAACACTGTGGTGGTGGTACTGTCAGTACAGGTGCCGGTACCGGATTAACCGTAACTAATACCGAGGCCGTACTATTGCAACCCTGGCTGGTTGTAGTCACAGTGTAGTTCTGAGTAGTAATATTATCAGGGGCCGTAGTTAAGGTTACGGTTGGGTTTGCACTCGTTGCATCACTTAACCCGGCAGATGGTGTCCATAAATAACTATAACCTGCGGTTGAGGCACCTCCTATAACCCCGCTTCCTCCGCTACAATATACAACAGGCACACCCGCATCCGAAACCGGTATCGCATTAATTGTTACAGGTACAGTTACAGGTGTTGCAACGCAACCGTTATCGGTTACGGCAAGGGTTATATTTTGAACACCAACTGATGCTGCACTCCAGTTAACGGTAAACGGGCCAGGGCTATTAACTCCCCCCCCTGATACAATATTAGCACCACTAAAGCCCCATGTAAATTGTGCGGCATTATCCGATGAGCCGGTATAGGTTATGGTTCCATTTTGCCCTACGCAAAGGGGCGTGGAGGCGGTAAATGTTGCGGTAGGTATTGCATTAACAACAACCGGCACTGTTGTAGGAGGCGAAGTACATCCGTTTTCGCTAACAACTAAGGTAACATTTTGGGTGCCTGCGGTTGCCCATGTAACTGTGTGTGGCCCTTGGCCCGTGCCAGGTACTGCTACACCACCGCTAAAGCCCCATGTATAGGTGGCCAGGTTATCTCCGGTTCCTGTATAAGTCACGGTCGAAGGGTCACCGGTACAAACCGGGCCGGTAGCGGTAAATGTTGATGTCGGCGTAGGATTTACTGTAACGGGCACAGTAACCGGTGGGGCAACACAACCATTTTCGGTAACATTTAGGGTAATATTGTAAGTGCCCGCAGTTGCCCAATTTACCTGGTAAGGTCCTTGCACCTGGGTAGCCGGTGTTGACGTTCCTCCGCTAAAGTTCCATGCATAAGTAGCATTAACCGAGGCAGTGCCTGTATAAGTAACTGTGCTGTTTTGCAAAGCGCAAACCGGGCTTACCGCGGTAAATGTTGCCGTAGGAATTGGGTTAATGGTAACGGTATGTGTTGTAAGCGGCGATGTACATCCATTATCAGTTATTGATAATGTAACATTGAACGTTCCCGCACTTGCCCAGTTAATAGAGTATGGTCCCTCATTTGCTCCACTAATAACAGTTCCACCGTTAAAACCCCAGGTATAAACAGCTGCACCTGTTGCGGTGCCGGTAAATGTAACCGTACTATTTTGCCCCAGGCAAAGCGGTGAGGTGGTTGTAAATGTGCTGGTAGGGTTCGGGTTAACTGTTATTGGCACAGTAGTAAGGGGCGAAGTACAACCGTATTGGCTTACTGTAAGTGTAATATTTGGTGTGCCCGCAGCATTCCAGTTTACTTGGAATGGACCCTGCCCTGAAGCCGGTGTTGCATTGCCGCCTCCAAAATTCCAGGTATAAGTAGCACCCGCACCTGCATTGCCGGTATAAGTAACCGCACTGTTTTGACCAACACATACAGGCGATGTTGCCGTAAATGTTGAAGTTGGTATTGGGAATACGCCAACAGTTACAGTGTCAACTGCAGTACAGTTGGTACTGGTACCCGTTACAGTATAAGTAGTAGTACTGGCTGGCGTGGCGGTTACTGTGCCTGTATTAGTAGCACTCAGGGTTGGGTCAGCAGCCCAGGTATAGGTTGTTGCTCCGGTAGCTGTAAGTGTTGCACTAGTACCGGCACAAATAGGAGTGTAAGGTGTAATTGTCATGCCCGGAAACGGATCTACTACCACCTGCTGTGTGCTTGGTGTTGAACTGCAAGAACCGGCACTTACAGTTAATGTAATGTTTTTAGTGCCGGCAGTAGTCCAACTTACTGTTTGCGGGCCCTGGCCTGTTCCAGGGGTAGCGGTACCACCATTAAAATTCCATGTATATGTATCGCCGGCTAAACCATTGCCGGTATAAACTATGCTCGAGTTTGTACCCTCACATACCGGCGACGTTGCTGTAAATGTAGAGGTAGGGGGTGGTGAAACGGTCACGTTAATAATCGTATCTTTTGTACACGGGGTTGAAGTAACAGTAAGCGTTACCGCGAAGGTACCTGTAGTGGCAAAAGTGTGTGTTGGGTTTTCCTGGTTTGAAGTCCCTCCATCGCCAAAATTCCAGCTCCAGGCTGAAAGACTAGCATGTGGTGTGGATTGATCAGTAAAAGTTGTTGGGCTACCCGAACAAACTGTAGGAGCCGTGAAGGAGGCAATTGGGTTAGCCGGATTGCCTGTCATAATCGTGTCAAGTGAAAAAGTACAGGGCTGATCTCCAAAAGTTGTCATTTGTACAACATATTGGCCTGGTTGATCAATTGTAACAATCTGGCTATTGGCACCACTCACAATACCAGGTCCGCTCCAGCTATAAGTAGCCGCACCTTGTGGGGCAGTAAGCGTTAAATTAGTGCCTCCGCACACAGTAGGTGAAGATGCAACCAAAGCAAGTGGTGCACATTCTGCACTAAGATAAGCATAAGCATAATGCGAACCGGCACAACCGCTTGGTAAACAACCGCGGGTTGTAAAAGTAATTTTAACCGTTTGGCCCATATAGTTATTCAAAGGAATAAATACAGATGACCAGGGCTTCCACCAAATTGACTGAGCAGCAATCTGGTTAAAACCACCAATAGTGGCTGCAGTAGTTGCATCTACTTGATAAGCCGCACAGGTAATTGGGTTGCCACCACCGTCGGTCATGGCAATATTAAAAAAGGGCTGCTCACCATTCGAGTGGCCTCCATCATTTAAAACCACAGCGTAATGGTATGTAAAATTGCAATTGTTAGGAGTTACTACAAACGAATAAGAGGTAGTTTCACCATCACCGGTGGCATCGCTACCAACATTCTGCCACATATTGCCTTGCCTGCATGAGTATGTAGAGCCCCCACCTGGCCAAACCATAGGAAGAGTAGCTCCCATAGAGTTTAAATTTGGATCATTGCCCCCCGCTGTGGTGCAAAGCACATGGCTCCATTCAGAAGAGGCAAGGCTCGGTACTGCGTTGTTCGGCCCCTGGTTAAAACCAACGGCATTTAAGGGATTGGTAGCGCCGCAACCTGCACAAATTCCCAATAGGTAAACTCCGGTGCATTCATGTGCCGAATAAGTGCCGGTCCAACCACCGGTAAAGTTCCCGTTCGAAAAATCGGCATTAGTGCATTGCGCTCGTAAGTTATTTAGGGGAGAGAGGAGGAGGACAAAAGCAAGGCACGAAATTGCAAAACCAGGGGTGTAAATTTTTTTCATTTGTTTTTTTAATTAGAGGTCAGGTCCCTAAAAAATGGTATATAGTATAGTCCTTCGATAAAAATATAAAAAGAAGTAACACTTATTCCCTTTTCATTTGTTAAAATATAGAATTAATTAACCCGCTGATAATACAGGCTTAGGATAGCTTTTGCGGTAAATTGCGCCCCCATTCCCCCCTGTAATCATCGTTTAGGTCATTAAATCGGTACTTTTAATTAAAATGATAGAGGGCAGTGAGGTTCAGATAGTTGCATGCGGTTGGATAGATTTATCCTCTTTTTATTAACGCTTGATTTTTCGGCCCGTTGGCACGGGCATGGCCATCACGTTAAATCAAGTTGAAATATGCTCAAAGTTTAAGGCATAGGCATAGGTTGGTTGAACGCCATATGCAATAAAGCAAACTTGCTTTAAGTCGAAAAAAAATCGCAGTTGGTTATGTTTCCTACCGCTCAATTACCAGCTTTCTAAATACCGGGCCCTGGTCGGTTTTCAACATTAGTATATAGCACGAAGATGCTACGTTTTGCAAAGCAATACTTTGTTTTTGTGCATGGCCTGGTTGGCTAACATAAATTAGTTTTCCTGCCAAATCAAACACCTTAATATCGGTAACCTCAATGTTCGCTTCTGACCAGTTAACTTCAAAGTTTCCGTTGCTTGG